>NZ_CP036172.1:1220629-1525786 GCF_017357525.1 Methanofollis aquaemaris
CGGCGCCGGCACCCGCGGGGTCTTCTCTTCCGAGGGCATACCGGCGCCCCTCAAGGGGGAAGACCGTTCCGTCTTCAGGCCCGCCGACAACGAGGAGAAGAGACACGTTCCCGAAGAACGTCGAAGAGACCTGGTCTCTCATCTCCCGCAGCCTGAGCGAGACCCCGTGAGTGTCCGCCGCGATCCCGAGGTTCCCGAAGAGGGCGAGGTTCTGGACCACCCGTTCGAGCCCGCCGGGGACCAGGGCATACTTCCAGACCGGATGCACCCCGGTCGCCGTCTCGCCCGAGAGCCCGGCCTCTTTCGTGACCAGGCCGGCAAGAAGAAGACGGTCGAGATGTTTCCTGGTATTCTCGTAACTGGTCCCGACCGCACGGGAAAGCGACCGGGCGTCCTTCGACCCCCCGGCGACGAGTTGCAGGATCCGCAGGCGGACCGGGTTCCCGAGGACGTCGAGGTAATCGGAGAGTTCCTCGAGGAAGTCGGGATCGGCGCCTGAGAGAAGGGTGCGGTCGCTCTCCGTCATGAAGAAATATGGGGGGGCATGATAGATAACCCGCGTGGTTTTGTGGCTCCGGCGGCGAGAAGGTGAGAACGCCCTCAGAGCCGGGACGTGCCCTGTTCCGGTTCTGTAGAAGCAGGCACGAGCCTCGGGCTCAAGCATACGCGATGAGAATCGTGGTGGTCTCCGGTGCGTGGATCCTTGTTCCCTCTTCGGAGCAGGACACCCCGTGGGAGCACCACCCCATTGCCGCCCCCACTGTCTTCGCGCGGCGGGGTTCCGGGGGGCGAGGCCCCCGCAGAGAGAGCAATCCGGATGATTTCAACAAAGCCCGATCCTGATGATTGATCGAGCCAGGGATACTTTTGAGATATGCTCATCATGAAGAGCGTGGTGTCATCCATTCTCTATCTGCTGCGAGGGTAATGCCGGAACAATCCGGGACAACCTTAGAGAGAACTCCTCAGCCCATATTGCAGTTGCTCTTTTCCTCCGCCAGCCACCCGGCCAGCGAGCGCTGGACGTATCTCGCGAGGGGGATGTTCGACCCGAACACTGCAATGCGTTCGGAACCCGTCCCCCCGACATGGATGAAATCTTTCTCGTCGACAAAGATGACACACTCCATGCTGACCCCGTCGGTTATCATGTGCTGATCGTCGAGCAAACCGGCAACAATCCCGCTGGCCACAGAGATCGGGAGATCGATCCCGGCATAGGCGCGAGCGTCGCGGACGATGATCGCGAGATCGATCCGCCGGTCGAGTGCCCTGAGGGCCCTGAGGTGCTGCTGCAAGAACGCGGGGGTATGACAGAGTATCGTCATCCGATCCTTCGTCTTCCTGAAGAGTGAATTGAGGTGATTCTCGATCGCCCACTCGCTCTTCAGCAGGATCACCGGTTCAGGGGAATGGTGCTGAGGGAAGGAGACCGCATGGATCGCCTCGCGCGTCTCCTCCAGGGAGCGGATCGAGTCCTCTTTCAGGCGGTCGATCACCTGATCGGGGTCGAGAAGATAGAACGAGGTGGGCGTACCCTCGATCACGCCGATGAAACCCCGGCGCACAAGGTCGTGGAGGATCTCATAGATCCGCCCCCGCGGCACCGCACTCACCTCGTGGATGTCCCGTGCGGTGGCCTTTCTGAGACCGACGAGGGCGGCATAGACCTTTGCTTCATACTCGTTGAGCCCCAGGTTGCGGAGCAGGGGGACGATCTCATCTGCCATTGCTCCTCTGTTAGGTTGCACCAGGGGTAATGATTATCGATGAGGACGGGACCACGCGGCAGAACGGCGGCAAGGAGGCGCGTATCCAGCCAGATCCGACCCCGATGCGCCGCCCGGAACAGGAGACGACGGCGCGCCGAGGCCACTCGGAGATCACGGAGAGACGGCGAGTCCAATTTCAACCACATTCGGCCGTTTTTTCACCTGAAACTTCACAGAGTTGCACCAATACTATATGATAGAATTGCCGAAGGGTGTGAGGAAAGATGGCATGAACCCTCCGCATATCATGGACCAGGAGCACAAAGCGATAGCACACTCACCTCGATCCACTTCTCCGGATCATGGGGATCCGGGACCTGAAGAGGCGGCTACATCACGGATCTGGGGTGAAGCCGGGTTTCTGCCTCCGCCGGTCTGCCGGGAAGCAGTGGAACTCCTTCATCTTCTCGCGATGGAAGACGAGACGGCAGAGGGGGACGGCATCGCCTTTATCATCGGAATGGCCATGCAGGCCCTGAGACTTTCGAGGAGCAGGTTTCATATCCTTAACATCCATAAAATTGAGGAGATCGCCATCGAATACGGCGTCGCGGTTGCAGGGAGAGATCCCGATGCGATCGCCCGCGACGTGACCGAGATGATCATCGCCGATTACGGTCGGAGACCCAGCACACTGATGGAAACACCATGAAACGATTTTACGCCCTCCTTGCCGGGGCCATCAACACCAGACCGTTCGCCGTGCTCGGGATCGCGGCGGCCGTCTTCATGCTCGCCCTCTTCGGCCTCTCGATGGTGGGCATGGAGACCGGGGACGACACGTACATCGACAAGAGCACTCCAAGAGGCGCGACGCTCGCCCATTACGCCGACACCTACGGTTCCGACGCCATCATGCTCATCTTCGAGAGCGACGACGTCGCCGACCCCGAGGTGCTCGCCTACATCGACAGTCTCGAAGACGACATCAGGAACGAGCAGTACGTCGATCAGGTCTCGGGCATACCCGACCTGATGAAACAGGCGAACGGCGGCACCATGCCCACCTCACAGGGCGAGGTGAACGCCGTCCTGGCCCGGGCACCGCCCGGCACCCTCGACCGTTACCTCCCCTCCAGACTCATGACCATCGTCAGCATCACCATCCAGCCCGGTGTTGCAAGCAGTGTCCAGGAGCAGGTGCTCGACAATGTCAGGACGGTCATCGACATCTCCGAACCGCCGGCCGGGATCTCGGTCACGGTCTCGGGGAGTCCGGCGTTCTCGCAGGAGATGGGAGAGGAGATGGGACAGTCGATGGGCATGCTCATCCTGGCGGCGATGCTCCTGATGGTCCTTGCCGTGACATTCCTCTTCTCCCATGTGCGTTACCGTCTCCTCCCGGTCTTCATCGTGGGGACCGGCCTGCTCCTCACCTTCGGGTTCATGGGGCTCGCAGGTATCCCGATCAGCATGACGGTCATCGGCGCCTTCCCGGTGCTCATCGGGATCGGGATCGACTATGCGATCCAGTTCCATTCCAGGTTCGACGAGGAGCGGAGGCACGCCACCATCCCCGAAGCGGTGACGGCGACGGTCACCAGGTCGGGGCCGTCGGTGCTCATCGCCATGGTGGCGACGTCGCTCGGGTTCATCGCCATGTTCGTCTCACCGGTTCCGATGGTCGCGGACTTCGGGGTCACCTGCACCATCGGCGTCGTCTCCTGTTATCTTGCGGCGCTCGTGATCGTCCCGGTCTTCGGGACCGTCATGAAATACCGGCCGAAAGAGGGGGTCGGAAAACTCGATGATGTGGAGGCCTGCGAACTTGACTGGGAGGGGTGCGAGGAGGAACCTCCGCACACCGCAGGTTCGCGCGGCTCGCTCATCGAGCGTTACAACCATCTCCTCGGGAAGAGCGCGTTCTGGATCGCGAAAAACCCGGTTCCGGTCCTCCTGATCTTCGGGCTCGTCGCCTTTGGCGGGATCTATCTGGACCAGGATGTCCCGATCAATGCCGACGAGGAGACTTTTGTCCCGCAGGACATGCCCGCACTCCAGGACATGAAGAAAGTGACCAGGACGATGGGGGCGACGAACACGGTCCCGATCATCGTAACCGGCGACGATGTGCTCGGCATGGATACTCTCGAATGGATCGACGAGTTCGGGGCGTACGAGGTGCGGACCAACGAGAAGATCACCGGCGTCACGAGCATCGCCACCCTGATCCGGCAGTACAACAACGGCGTCCTCCCGGCGACCGAGAGCGAGGTCGGGGCGGTGCTTGCCGCGGTTCCCCAGGAGACGAAGGGGCGGTACCTCAACGGCGGGATGGAAGCGGTGATGGAGTTCACCACCGTCGACATGGAACTGGACGCGGCAAGGTCGATGATCCAGAACGTGGAGAAGGATGTCGAGTGGATGGAGGCCCCGCCGGGGACGCATGCCAGGGTGACCGGCGGCACTGAGATGTTCGCCTCGCTCATGGACGATATCGCTCACTCGAAGACGATGATGGTCCTCGCAGGGTTTGTCTTCATCCTCGCCTTCCTCCTCCTGGTGTACCGGAGAGTAAACGCCGTCACCCCCATCATCCCGATCGTCATGATCGTCGGGTGGAACGGGGCGATCATGTACTTCCTCGGCCTCGACTACACCCCGATGACCGCCACCCTCGGGTCCATGACCATCGGGGTGGCCTCGGAGTACACGATCCTGATCATGGAGCGGTGCGAGGAGGAACTTGCCAGGGGTCTCGACATTTACGAGGCGATCCAGACGAGCGTCCAGAAGATCGGGACGGCCGTCACGGTCTCGGGGATGACCACGGTCTTCGGGTTCTCGGCGCTGACGCTCTCGGCCTTCAACATCATCTCGAACTTCGGGATCGTGACGGTGATCACCGTCGGGTTCTCGCTGGTGGGAGCGATCCTGGTCATGCCGGCGGTTCTCTCGTTGATGTACCGCTTCACCCACCGCCGGGACGGTGGGGGGCAGCAGGCGGGAGTGGCGGCGTAGTGAGTGAACGACAGAAATTTTTGACCGTGAAGAAATGGTCCGTACGGGTTTTTGTGCGGGGGTCGACCACCCCCCGGATCCCCGCGTGAAGAAAAGCCCGAAAAGACATCTCCCTCCCGATCACCTGCCGTCCCCCCCCCCTCAACCGTTCCTGCTCTCACGCCTTCCCACACCATACGCATCGGGATTGCGATAGGGACGGGAAGGCAGAGGAGAGAGATTCATGGGGGGCCCGCCCCCATCAAAGAATTTTCATCGCCCTCTTGCGTAGGAGGACGTTGCCCCCCAACCCCCCACGGACGAAGATGGCCGGGGAGCAGTGAGGTGCTCGGTTCACGTCACCCTCGCTGTCATGAGGAGAGGGATCTAAGGTTTTCCATGAAAAGTTATTCATCAAATATGTCTGAGGCGTGCCCTTGACCCATAGGGAATTACCATGAAAATGATCCAGAATATCTGCTCAGTAGTGGTGAATAAATTTTTGACCGTCCCGAGCCTCCGCATGACTGATACACAGAGGCCAAAGACATCTTCTGAATGATCAGCCCTCTGCCTTCCCAGCCCTATCTTCATCCCGGGGGTCCGGGGGCAGCGCCCCCGGCGCGATTCATGGGGGAAGGCACGTCGATCAGAAGGGCCGCCCCGCCAGAAGAACGAGAAAATTTACCCTGCTCTCTCTCGCCGGGGGGAGACCCCCCGGACCCCCCCGATGAAGATAGCCGAGGGGCGGCAATTGAACAATATCCTTCAGGTGCCCGGTTGCAAGGAGAGGAATCAAGTATCCCTCTCTACTCAGGAGAACTGCAGCGAGAAATATTCAACCGCACATGCTTGAGCCCGGGGTTCATGCCTGATTCAACAGAGCCCGGCAATCCTTGAGTGAATATCCCGCATGGTCTGCACAGACGGCCTGTCGTCTCCTCGGTTTTCCTTCTGAAATTCACACCGAGAAGAAAACCATCTTCACTCACACAGAAATCGATCGAAAACAAGAGGGCCGGGGCCGAGATTTGAACCCGGGTCGGGGGATCCACAGTCCCCTAGGATGACCAACTACCCTACCCCGGCAAAAGGCTTCTACTATGTTGCATGCCACCACACATTAACCTATCGACACAACACGGCGACAGAACGCGGGTCTGCCGGGATCCGGCCATCATACAGGGGCGTGCGCGAAGGTGGGAGAGCATTAATAGGGGGAGGCGCCTTAATATAGTCAAAAACCTGCCTCCAGGGAAAGGCAGGTGTTTTGCGAGCGTGTAGGACGGCACCGGTTCTTCGGCGGGCAAAAAATATCCCGGTCGCCGTTCACCGACCCGCCGGAGAGAGGCGTTGCAGACCAGTGCATAAAAGGGGGCGTGGAACCAATGGGGAAAAAGAAAAAAAAGGAATCACAGAAGAGCGAAGGACCCGCGATCAGGACACCGATCGTCTGCGTCCTCGGACATGTCGACCATGGCAAGACCTCACTCCTCGACTGGATCAGGGGCTCCTCGGTGACCGCCGGCGAGGCCGGGGCGATCACCCAGCACATCGGAGCGACGATCGTCCCCCTCGATGCCATCCAGAAGATGAGCGGCACGTTTGAAAAACTGCATTTCAATGTCCCCGGCCTGCTCTTCATCGACACCCCCGGCCACCACGCCTTCACGACGCTCCGCGCCCGGGGCGGCGCCCTCGCCGACATGGCCATCCTGGTCGTGGACATCAACGAAGGTTTCCAGCCGCAGACCATCGAGGCCCTTGAGATCCTCAGGACCTACCGCACCCCCTTCGTCGTGGCCGCCACCAAGATCGACCGGATCCACGGATGGCGGGTGAACGAGAACGCACCCTTCAGAAAGACCTTCGAGACCCAGGGCGACCGCGTGAAGATGGACCTGGAGAACAAGACCTACGAGTTGATCGGCACCCTCTCCGAGAAGGGCTTCAACTGTGAACGCTTCGACCGGGTCTCTGACTTCGCCAAAAACATCGCCATCGTCCCGGTCTCGGGAGTCACCGGAGAAGGCGTGCCCGACCTGCTCCTCATGCTCATCGGCCTTGCCCAGCGGTACATGACCGAAGCGCTCGAAGTCTCGGTCGAAGGCCCCGGCGCGGGGACCGTCCTCGAGGTGAAGGAGGAGCGCGGCCTCGGGATGACCCTCGACGTCATCCTGTACGACGGCACCCTCTCGGTAGGAGACGAGGTCGCCATCGCCACCTCAGACGGCGTGGTCAACACCAAGATCCGTTCCCTTCTCAAGCCACGGCCCATGTCGGAGATCCTGGTCGAGGAGAAGTTCGAGCGGGTGAAATCGGTCACCGCCGCCTCAGGGATCAAGGTCGCCGCACCCAAACTCGAAAACGTCATCGCGGGATCGCCGCTGCGGGCCATCCCCGGTCCCGAGGAGATCGACGCCATCAACGAGGAGGTACGCCGGGAGGTCGAGGAGATCCATGTAGACCTCTCAGAGGAAGGGATCTTCATCAAGGCCGACACCATCGGAGCCCTCGAAGCCCTTGCCAAAGAACTCGAAGGGCACGGGATAAAGATCATGAAGGCCGAGGTCGGGCCGGTGAGCAGACACGATCTCATCGAGGTCGAGACGATCAAAGAACCTTTAAACGCTGTCCTCCTCGCCTTCAACACCCCCCTTCTCCCGGATGCCGTCGACATCCTCAAGCACCCGACCTGCAAGATCTCGGTCTTCGTCGGCGATGTCATCTATAAACTCATCGACGATTACACCGAGTGGGTCAAGGAACAGAAACGCAAGATCGAAGCCCAGCGTTTCGAGCAGATCATCCTGCCGGCCAAGATCACCATCCTCGAAGGGTGCATCTTCAGACAGAGCAACCCGGCCGTGGTCGGGATCAGAGTGCTCGGCGGGAAACTGAGGAGCGGAGTGAAGTTGATGCGCAGGGACGGCAAAGCGATCGGTCAGATCAAGACCATCCAGGTCGCGCAGGAGAATGTCCCTGTGGCAGATGCCGGAGCCGAGGTCGCAGTCTCGATCGAAGGCGTAACCGTCGGACGCCAGATCAATGAGAAAGACGATCTCTATGCATACATCCCGGAAAATCATGTCAAAGTCCTGGAAACCGAGATGATCTCGACCCTGAACCCGGGGATGCGCGAGGTGCTCGAAGAGTACACCACGATCAGAAGGAAGGACAATCCCTTCTGGGGCAAGTAGTATTTAATAATGGTATCATCCAATTTTATAGACAGGTTCTGATAGTATCAGGATGAGAAGGAGTCAGAGATAATGGTCGATTTCAAAGTTGTCGTTTCAGACAGAAAGGCGGGCCGCGCCTACAATATTGAGGCCAGCGGGGCAGCTGCCTCCGGATTTGTCGGGAAGAAGATCGGCGACGAGGTAGACGGCACGCCTCTCGGGCTTGCGGGTTACACGCTCCAGATCTCCGGCGGCTCTGACAAGACCGGGATCGCAGCCAGAAAAGATCTTCCGGGCGCAGGCCGCAGGCGGATCCTCCTCTCGGATGGCTTCGGGTTCCACCCTGAACTCGATGGCGAGCGGCGCAGGAAGACGGTCAGGGGCAACGAAGTCACGCAGGACTTCGTCCAGATCAACACCGTCGTCTCGGCATACGGGGCTCAGACTCTCGAAGAGATCTTCGGGAAGTCTGAGGAAGAAACGGCTGCAGAGTAAAAATAAAACCATCTCGCAGGTTGAAAGGGGCGGAGCGGGAATTGTGCACCTCCAGGAGAGGTGCACAGGTGCAACTCTTTTGTATGTCTGTGCAAAGCCCCCTTTCAGAGCAGGGAGAACACGGCACAACCGGAGGTTGTGCCGGATCAGAAAAGGTTTTGTTTTTCGGGATTTTTAGAATCAGGCATGAGCCAGGGGCACGCCTCAGGCATACGGGATGGAAATTACTCGTCGCTCGATCTCCGGGTGTTGAAATCGTTTCGATCCCTCTTTTCAGGACATAGGATCGGTGGAGGGCCCGTTCAATCGCCGCCCCCCGGTGCGAGACGACGGTGAAGATTCTACGATTGAGGGCGGCACGTCGGATCATCACTGCCTGTCTTCCCGCCCCTATCACAATCCCGAGGGGTCCGGGTGCAGCGCCCCCAATGCAAGGAAGGGTGGAAGGCAGACGATCAGAAGGGTTGCTCCAACAAAAGGATGAAGAATGCGAACCTGCTCCCTCCCCCCGACAGGAGAGAGCGGTTCAGAATTCCTGGAAAAAAGCGCTTCGAACCGGGGGGATGTTCAACCCCCCCGCCACTTCCGGGATATGCTCCGTGAAAACCCGTTCACTTCTTTCCTGTGACTCCTTTTCGAATCTCAGGCAGGAGATCATTCCACTCCACACCATAGCGCCGGGCAAGCAGAACCGCCGCGGCGCCGGCCCGGAGTTTGCCGTCGAACTCCTCGTCGATCACCTGGTTCATCTCCGCAACCACCTCACCGGGTTCGCGCTCCACAGCCGCAGCGATCCGTTCGACGAGATCATGGCAGGGATCAGGGGCATCGAAGACTTCGGGACCGGGCCTGAAACCCAGCGGTATCGCAACGGCCGAGACATCAAAGAGCGGCGAGACGATACCTTCCCCCACCTTCACCATCCCGGCCTCCTCTGCCAGACGGAGGACGGCATTGGCCTGGTCGACGTTCATCCATTTCCGATCCAGGGCAAGGAAAAAGACAAACTGGCTCCGTTCCATCTCCCCTTTGTGCATCTGCTTGAAGGGGGCCGCGACCGTGACCTGGAGACTCACTCGCAGACACCCTTGAGATGATCTCTCACGTCGAGAGCGTCCAGTGACCCGGCAGTCCCTTCTTTGACGACAAAGACCTCAGACTGCGGGCCGCGGTCGACGACCCTGACGAGGAAGGTGTTCTCAGAGACCGGCACCCTGCCTTCAGGACGGAGGAGAGTCTCGTGGATCGAGAACCTGAAGTCCGCCGACTCGGTCACCTCAACGGCGATGTCGGGGAGAAGGTCGACCGGGAGGAAGCGCGTCCGATCGTCGGCGATCTCCAGGATGAGGTGGTGCTTGAAGAGGTCGGCGCCTTCCCGTCTGTTGGTATGAGTGCGATGGAGGGCGGCAATGGCCCCGATCGCCCGGGGGAAAGGAACCATCAGAGAGAAATTAAGGTCGAAACGGGTCGGGAAGCGGTAGTACACTCTGCGCATCATAGAGATATGTGCAGGTGGATCAGATAACTTCTGCTAATCATCATTGGCCGGTGAGAACAAAGAGGAGGTGAAAGACTTTCCTGTACAACGGCCCGAGAGCCTTCCCGGCCAGCAAGGTATAAGGGCGCAGGGGGAGAGGAGAGGATGCCGCCGGGGGGCGGGGGAGAGGATGAAGAGTGAAGAGAGTTCAGGCTCTGGTCCACCTTACCGAGGTCGGCAAGGGAGAGGCCGTGATGCGAAATGTCGAACATCTCCTCGAAGAGTTCGGGAACGAAGTAACCGCCGAAGTCGTGGCAAACGGGGACGGGGTGAAGGCGCTGCTCATCACCGGGCCACACGGGGAGCAGGTCCGGGCCCTCGCCGAAGTGGGGGTGCGCTTTGCGATCTGTGCCCACAGCACACGAGCCCAGGGCTTCACGCGTGAGGACTTCCCGAGAGTCGTGGCAGTCGTGCCCTCCGGTGTCGGTGAGATCGTCAGGAGAGAGAACGAGGGGTTTGCGTACATCAGGCCGTGAACGGCCCCGCAAGAACAGAAAAAAGGGTTACTCGATCAGCACGGCGTTGACAACGCCATCCTGACCGGGGCGGCTCATGATACGGGCCCGCCCGATTTCAGTTCTGATGATCGCACCCTTCGTGAGAAGGTTCCGACGGACGTAGTTGATATCTGCCGGGTTCTCTTCCACGTTCTGGATAGCGACTTTCTTTGTTTCACCGGACGCGGGGTTCGAGACGGACGCAAAGTTGGCACGGAGTGCCCGGACCTTTGTCTCGCCACCGTGAACCCTGACGTTGCGGTTTCTGTTCTCCCCGATGTGGGTTTCAGCCGGAGCCCGACCGCGCTGGTACCGCCGCCTACCGACTGCCGGGTGGTTTCTCCCACCGGTGAGACGCCGGACAGATCTACCTTGCCACTGTATAATATCACCTCAGGTTATCTTCTGTGAGACCAGAATCCCATAGAGAGTGCTATATATATTCAGGCTCTCTGTATTTATTTCTGATCACTTCAGAACGGCATCCAGGAGCGCCGCCATCCCTTCGCCGGTCTTCATGTTTGTCCGAAAGATCTGCATCTCAGGGTTGTATCGCCGCATGTCGGCCTCCATACGGTCGAGGTCGCAGCCGACCAGGGGTGCGAGGTCGACTTTGTTGATCACCCCGATGGAGCAGCCCCGGAACATCATCGGGTGCTTGTTCACGACGTCGTCGCCCTCGGTCGAGGAGACGACCACGATCCGCTTCTCGGCGCCGAGGGCGAAGTCGGTGGGGCAGACCATGTTGCCCACGTTCTCGATGAAGAGTACATCGATGTCGTCGAGGGCGAGGTGGTCGATGGCATGCTCCACGAGGTGGGCGTCCAGATGGCACTCGGTGCCGGTGTTGGCGTTGACGGCGGGGATGTCGAGAGCGACGATCCGCTTGAAGTCGTCGTCGCCGTAGACGTCGCCGGCGATCGCACCCGCGTTCAGACCACGCTCTTTCAGGAGGGGGGAGAGGCGTTCGATCAGCGAGGTCTTGCCCGACCCGATCGCACCGAGGAGGTCGAAGGCCCGGACTCCGTGTTCCTTGAGGTGGGCGGCATTGGCGGCGGCGAGCCGGTCGTTTGCCGCATACACATCCTTCTCGATCTGGACGTCAATGTGATGCATACATTGAGTATAGAACGTGAGTCCTATATAGGTTCACCATCTACCTAAACAGTCATGGAACGTGTCTGCGTCCTCTATCCCTGCTATTTTCATGCCGGTCTGAGACGGGCCGAAGGACGACGTGTCCCGATGGCTCTCGCCGTCAAGGGACCGAGCCTCGCCGACCTCAATGCCGCCCTCAAAAAGTGCGGCTGCACCTTCAGGACCGAGGAGAAACACCACCCCGCCCACTGGTACAAGCGCGAGGGGCGGGTCGTCGTCGAATATGAAGGGCCCAAGAACGAGTTGATCCGGAAGGTGGCGCGGGCCCTCGAGGTGAAGGGATGAGCGGGCTGTACGACCTGCACACCCACACCACGCTCAGCGACGGCGAACTCCTGCCGATCGAACTGGTACGAAGGCTCTCGGTCCTCGGCTTCGAGGTCGTCGGGATCGCCGATCATGTCGACTGCTCGAATATCAGACAGGTCGTCGAGACGACGGCATGTCTCAGGGAGAGCGCCGCGCGCTATGGGGTGAAACTCCTCTGCGGGGTGGAGATCACCCATGTCCCGCCCGAGGAAATCGCCGGGCTCGCCGCCCTTGCGAAAGATCGGGGTGCGGACCTGGTGGTGGTCCACGGTGAGACGACGGTCGAGCCGGTGGCGCCGGGGACGAACCATGCCGCCTGTGTATGCCCTAACGTCGATGTCCTCGGTCATCCGGGATTCATCACCCCCGAAGATGCACGGCTTGCCGCAGAGAACGGGATCGCACTGGAGATCACGGCGCGGGCCGGGCACAACCGGACGAACGGGTATGTGGCGGCGATCGCCAGGGAGGCCGGGTGCATGACAGTCGTGGACTCGGATGCCCATGCGCCCTCCGACCTGATGACTGCAGAGGAGAGAATGGCTGTTGCTCGCGGCGCGGGGCTAACAGAGGACGAGTGCCGGAGATCAGCATCTATAAATATTCTTTCGGATTTACTCGGGATGTAATCAGCATTTATATTTTTTCGAAACTTTTAAATACTGACGAAACTCATTTATATATATCACTCCATATCCACTGGAGTTTTGCCGAGGTCACGCTATTGAAACTTTTGGGCACCATAGTTAAAACTTGCGGCTCTCGTCTGCTGATCGTCAGATGCGACGCCGCCAGGCTCCCCCGCCTCTATGGCGACGCGTTCAGTAGGCGTCTCAGACCAGTCGGAAAAGTTGTGGACATATTTGGGAATGTCGCTTCGCCTTATGCGGCGATCTTCTGCCGGGGAGATCACGGCCAGGCTGCGGGCGAGAAACTCTATACAAAAGGTGATGGGAAATGGCAGAAATCGAAAAACTAAAGATGCTTCAGAGTGAGCGCGAGGCCCTCAAGAAGAGGGTCCGCACCCCGGTCAGAGAGAAAGAGGTCAAGCGAGAGGCAACGAGCGAGACGGTCTGCCCGGAGTGCGGCAGCCGCCAACTTGTCCACGATTACGAGCGGGCCGAACTGGTCTGCAAGAACTGCGGGCTGGTCCTCGACGAGGAGTTCATCGACCGCGGTCCGGAGTGGCGGGCCTTCGACCACGACCAGCGGGTGAAGCGGTCCCGTGTCGGTGCGCCGATGACCTTCACGATCCACGACAAGGGTCTCTCGACGATGATCGACTGGAGGAACCGCGACTCGTACGGCCGGGCGATCTCCTCGAAGAACAGAGCACAGTTGTACCGTCTGCGTAAGTGGCAGCGGCGGATCAGGGTCTCGAACGCCACCGAGCGCAACCTCGCCTTCGCGCTCTCCGAACTGGACCGGATGGCCTCGGCACTCGGTCTGCCCAGGAACGTGCGCGAGACGGCGGCGGTCATCTACCGCGACGCGGTGGACAAGAACCTCATCAGGGGCCGTTCGATTGAAGGCGTGGCTGCGGCCGCGCTCTATGCGGCGTGCCGGCAGTGCTCGGTCCCGAGGACGCTCGACGAGATCGCCGAGGTGTCCAGGGTATCGAGGAAAGAGATCGGGCGGACGTACCGGTTCATCTCCCGCGAACTGGGACTCAAACTCCTGCCGACCTCACCCATCGACTATGTGCCGCGGTTCTGCTCGGGGCTCTCCCTGAAGGGCGAGGTGCAGAGCCGTGCGGTCGAGATCCTGCGGCAGGCAGGCGAGCGCGAACTGACGAGCGGCCGCGGGCCGACCGGTGTCGCGGCGGCGGCGATCTATATCTCCTCCATCCTCTCCGGGGAACGGCGCACCCAGCGCGAGGTCGCCGAGGTGGCGGGCGTCACCGAGGTGACGATCCGGAACCGGTACAAGGAACTGGCGGAGAAGCTGGATATCGAGATCATTCTCTGATCTTCTTTTTTTGTCCCCCACGGGCGTTTGCGCGCCCTCATGGTAAAAAACCCCTATGCCTGAACCGCAGGGTCGGATCAGGTGTCGGCGGGAAGGGAACCATCAGGAACAGATATAAGGGAACAGCGGCAACAGTATCTGGCAGGATCAGCACTGATCCGGTACACGGGCTCGTAGATCAGGGGTAGATCGCGTCGTTCGCAACGACGAGGCCGCGGGTTCAAATCCCGCCGGGTCCATCCGTTTTGAAGAATTTTTTTGGAGAAGAGCGTGAGCGATTCTTGGAGCGAGGGTGCCAATATTCTCTTCGTGATCTCTGTTCTCTTCGAGCATATCCCGGAAGTATCCCGGGGCTTTGAACAATCACCCCGGATTGAGATCTTTTCACTGCCATCTCTCCGCCTTCCCGACCCTATCTTCATCCCGGAGGTCCGGGGGCAGCGCCCCCGGCGCGATTCATGGGGGAAGGCACGTCGATCAGACGGACCACCCAAAAAAAGAATGAAAAATGCGAGCCTGCTCTCTCGCGCCGGGGGGAGACTGCCCGGACCCCCCGTATGAGATGAGGCGGGGGCGGCGATTGAGCGGTGTTCCCGCCCACTGCTCTGTCATGAAGAGAGGGATCAGGGATCCTTCCACGCACCAACGTGCTGCTCGGCACAATGTTCATGCGATATGCTTGAGGCATGCTCCCGGCTCATGCCTGGTTTGACACAGCCAAAAAAAGAGTTCTCATCTCCTCCTTGCAAAGAGGAGGGCCGCAAGACCTGCCGCCAGGCAGGGGATGGCGAGCCCGACCGGCGTCGGCTTCGGGGTCGTGGAGGCATCGGGGGCCGGTGTCCCGGTCGGAGCCTCTTCGACAACCCCCGGCGAGGTCGGCGCTCCCTCTCCCTGCGGCTTCTCCGCAACGGCGATCGCGAAGTACGAGAAGCCCGGCGTCTCCGCCACATACAATGCTTCGCCGTTCTCCTCTTTCACAAACTTCGTCTCAAGGGAGGCCCAGGCGCCGTCATGATACCTGAGGAGGACGATCTCCCCGGTGTCGGCACCCTGCGCCTCCATCCATGCGAGGGGCACGGCGAAGGAGATCGCAGCGCCGCGGACCTCGGCGTCGGTGAGATGAGAGAGCGTGATCTCGTCGTACTCGTAGACCGGGGCCGCGGGCGGGGCGATGCCGGAGGGAAGGGATTTCTTCTCGGCGACCACCGTCACACCGTCGAGGTCGGCGGCCGCGGTCAGGTCGATCGCCGAGACCGCGGACTGACTCTTCACCTCGTACGAGGCCTCATGGAGGGGGACGGCAGGTTCCACCGGGAAGGGCACCGGGGGCGACGGAGCACGGTGGCCGCCGCCACCGCCTCCACCCCCGCCGCCGGAGGGCGAGGGCGGGACAGGCGTCGGTGTCGGGGTTGGTGTGGGCGGCAGCGGGACTTCGCCGACACCGTAGTGATCGGCTGACACGATCAGGGGAGAGGTGTCGTTGAGACCGGAGATGACATACGGCGTCTCCCCGATGCCGTCGCCGTCAGTGTCGTTCCCGGCATAATCGTCCCAGAAGTTGCCGAGGGCGTGGGTGTAATAGGCGTCCCCGTAGCGGTATGGGAGCGATGCGGTGGAGTTCAGGGCGACCTGTCCTTCGAGGGAGAGGTGGCCGCCGGTGTTGTTCGCAAAGGTGTTGTGCCAGAGGGCGGTCTCGTCCGGACTCCCGGCGGCGAGGAACGCACCCACCTGGTTGTCGGCGATGAGCGAACCGGTGACGGCGGTTGCAGTATTGTTGAGAGACGAGAGCCCCGAGAGTTCGTTGCCCACGAAGGCTGAGGCATTGATCGAGAGATCTTCTGAGCCCTGGCAGAACGCCCCCGCATAATTGCCGGTGGCCGTGACATTCCTGACGGTGACACCGGTCGAGTTGAAGACGACCAGGCCGACATAGTTGCCGGAGAGGACGAGGTCTTCGGCGGCGATGTTCCGGCACTCCACCAGGTACACCATGCCGGCGTCTGTGGGCACAACCTCGTCCTGCCTGCCGGTCCATACATAGACCGGTCTGCCGTCGACGGTGTTCGTCTCGGCAATCGCGACCGAGCCCTCATGGCCCGCGGCCGGGGCGAAGCGGATGTTCCATCGGTTCTCGGCCATCGTGTTCCGGGAGACCGTGCCGTTCCGCACCCCGTCGAGGTCCAGGCCGGCCCCGGCATTCCCGACAGCCGTGCAGTCGGCCAGGGTAAAGGCTTCGGAGGAGGCGACGGCGATCCCGTCGGCCCCGCTCCCGGAGACATCGCACCCGAACACTCCGGCCCCAAAGGCCCCGTTGACCAGGATGCCGGTTTGACCGACCCCCCGGACGTCGGCGCCGATGACGGAGACATTTGACGCGCCTTCAAGATCGATGCCGTCCTCAGTGCAACCGGTGACGGTCAGGTCCATGAGCGCGGCATCGTTGCCGGTGACCAGGACGCCGTCGGCACCATCGGTGAGGGTGATACTCCGGACGGTGATATTCGCCCCGGTCAGGGTGAGCGCGTCCCCGCCATCGCCGTCGATGACCGGGTCGCCGCTCCCGGCAAGGGTGAGCGGCCGGTCGACCACGACATTCTCATGGTACGTTCCGTTTTTGACAAGGATCACATCGCCGGGCAGGGCGGCGTCGACGGCCTCCTGGATGGTGGCATAGTCGCCGGGCACGCTGACGGGATCTCCGGTGAAGGCCTTGATGCAGAGGTTGGTGTCGGGGAACGATGCGGTCAGGTCTTCCCAGTGCTCCCCGTCGACGCTCATGAAACTCTCGCCAGGATGGGCCGAGGCTTCACTTGAGTAGCCTGCAACCGGTTTCTCGACAATGAGGGGATAGGTGTCGGTCGGGGCGGTGACTTTGATGGTCACCGCAAAGTCCTGGCCGGGGACGAGGGGCACCGGTGCGCCGAGCGGGAGGGTGTGATAGCCGGGGAGTGTCATCGTCCCGTTTGCGGCATAGACCTGACGGGAGGTGTCCCCCTCGTTGAGGTCGACCCGGAGCTCATAGATCGTGCCGGGCTCGCGGGTGAAGAAACTCACCGCCTCCAGGTCTTCGTAGCGTTCTGCGGTGAAGACATTGGCGCCGTACATCGTGGTCGTGGTGCCGGTGCCGATGCTGGTGGTCCAGCCGAGGGGGTCGTACTGGTAGAGGTGGTCGTAGGTGCCGGCCGGTTCGCCGGTGAAGAGCACGGCCGCCGTGGCCCGGCCGGTGCCGATGTATTCTATCGCAGGGTTCTGGAAGCGCCCGATACTCCGATCATAGTACGAGATGGAGAAGTAACCTCCGTCCCCCGAGGAGGTGCCCCAGGAGTTCCTGGCGATGAAGGCGCCGTCGCCGGGCGGAGCCTCGACGAAGTTCGCGGCCGGGTAGGCGTCGTCCCATCCGACAAGGAGGATGGCGTGGGCGCCGTCGAGCTTTGCGGTGCTGTTCTCGGAGAGGTAGTAGGTGGAAGCCCCCGGCCCGAAGCAGGAGTAGTTCACCAGGAAACTGGCATAGAGCCCGCCCTCCTCTTTGATCGTCGCCTTGACAAGATCGTTGTCGAGGGGGCCGGCACGCGGCGGGAGGAAGGTGACGTTCTGGACCTGCATCACCGGCGAGAGTCCGGCGGGCGACCCGGAGGGCGGGACCGGGAGGAGGTAGGGGTCGTCGCTCTCGTTCACCGGGCCCGACCACCTGGTGAGATAGGCCGTCGCCATGAGGGCGTTGCCGCCGTCGCAGGGCCCGGCGTCGAAGCCGTGGGTGTTCTTCATATTGTTCTCAGAGAAATCCCAACTGCCCAACCCGTCGGTGAGGAGTGCAGACTCAAGCGATCCAAGAGAGCCGAAGGTCCAGCAGGCCCCGCACTTCCCCTGGTCCTTCACCGCGGTGACGCGGCCCTCGTCGGCGAGGTTGAAGTACGGCTCCGCGGGCGGGTCGGCCGTCGCCGTGACGACACCGCCGGACCAGAGCGGGGTGCCGGGCGCAGGGATCAGACTGTTCGGATAGACGGGATATTCATGCTCCGACATTTCAGGTGGGGGTGCGGCCGCAAGGAAGAGAGACAGCTCGGAAGGGGCTGTCTCCTGTTCATCCATATACCGGACAAAGTCGGGGTTCAGCGGTGCGGTCTCGATATCGAGGGCCGCCGCTCCCTGCACGCCGGGGAGGGCGAGGCAGAGGCAGAGGAGGAGAGTTATGATCGGCAGGTGCTGGTTGGTCATGGTGCTCATCTCCGGCACATTGATAAAAACGAAAAAATAGGGTAAAAGATCGACCCATTTGAGCGAAAAATAAAATATACTCAATAAAGATGCAGGATTAACCGGATAAAAAAACAGAAACGTCCATATATTACGATACCGGAATGAATTGGATTCTGGCGATTATCCACTGCAGGCACAGACCGAGAGAGGATACCGAATATCTGGCGCAACGGGCGAGAATATGCATCTTATCGCACGATACAATGCATTCAATCCTGGATAATGGATGATAAGTCGTCATAACGACCTTAAGAGAGGAGAAAACACCCGGCGCGTCGCACCGCCCGGAACAGAGATATGATAAAGGAATGTCACCAGACGGTTACATGATCCCAGATGAAGTACGAGATAATCGGAGACAACCTCCAGATGGTGAAGACGACCCTTGCCTCGGGCGAGAAGATCAATGCCGAGGCCGGGGCCATGGTGAACATGAGCGGGAACATGCAGATGGATTCCCACCTGAAGGGTGGCCTCTTCGGCGGGATCAAAAGAATGCTCACCAGCGAGAGCCTCTTCCTGACCGAGTTCACCCCGAAAGGCAGCGAGGGTTTCGTCTCCTTCGCCGGGAATGTACCGGGCCGGATCTTCCCGGTGGACGTGAACGGGAAAGAGTTCATCGCCCAGAAGGATGCCTACCTCTGCTCTGAGGAGGGCGTGACCCTCGACATCGCCTTCACGAAGAAACTGCGGTCGGGGTTTTTCGGCGGCGAAGGGTTCATCCTCCAGCGTCTCCACGGAAACGGCAGGGTCTTCCTCCACTGCTGCGGCGACATCATCGAGATGGACCTCGCGGCCGGGGAGACGATCAGGGCCGAGACCGGGCTTGTGGTCGGGTTCGACTCGACGGTCGACTACTCCATCGAACTTGCCGGCGGCGTGAAGACCGTTTTCTTCGGCGGCGAAGGCCTCTTTCTGACCACCCTCACCGGACCGGGCAAGGTCGTCCTCCAGTCGATGGACATCGCCAAACTTGCCGGGTCGCTCATCCCCTATCTCCCGACCCAGACTTCGGGGGACTGATAGGGCCGGGAAGGTCATCGCCACAGAAGAACAAAGAATCCTGACCTGCTTTCTCTCGCCGGGGGGAGACCCCCCGGACCCCCCACGACGAAGATGGCCGGGGGGCGGCGATGGCTTGTGGTCACACTCGTTTTCTCTGCATTCTGACTGGAAAAGAGCATTCTTCTCCTCAGGACTCCTGCCTGTCTTCCCATCCGGTCCGCTTCAGGAGTGCGGTGAGGAGGAGGTCGACCGCCATGATCACGCCCGCCGTCGCGACGAACATGACAACCGGGTCGGGCCAGACCGATCTGACAAACCGGCTGGCAAGGAGACCGGCCATCACGGCAACGAAGAGAACGATGATACTCCGAGTATGCGAGCGATCCATATGAGAAAAGTGTGAAGGAGAGGAGGAAATATCTTCCTCTCACCGGCGGCGGGTGAAGGAGATTGTTCCTCCGGCCGCAAGCACTGCCAGCCACCAGGGCAGAGGGCTCTGCGCCGGGGCGGTCGGTGCGGGAGTCGTGGCCGCGGTCGATGCAGTCGGTAACGGCGTCTCGGAGACGACCGGTTTTTCCGCGGTGGCGTTCGCCGCTGTCGCGTTCAGATCCACGGACTCCGCAGACGGCACAGTCACCGCGGGCTCTATCGCCCGGCCCGCCGCCACGGCGAAGTACGAGAAGCCCGGCGACGTTGCACGATAGACAATACGGCCACTCTCCTCGCGCACGATCTCGGTCGGGAGCGCCACCCATGTTTCATTGTGATAGCGCCAGAGCGCAACCTCGTCCGGTGCGAGCCCATGCTCGTTCAGCCATGCCGCCGGGACGTCGAAGGTGAAGTTCGCCTCAGCAATCGCATCGTCGGTAACATAGGTGAGGTTGGCAGTGAGGTACTGGTACACCGCGCTGTCCAGACCGTCGGGCCCCTCATCCACCGGGGCGACGGTCACCATGACCCCGTCGATCCGCTTCGCAGCGGTGAGAGTGATCTCGGTCACCGCCGAACCCCTGAACTGCATCGAGGTGGTGGCGCCCGCGTTCAGGTCGCCGCCGACACCGATACCGCCCCAGTCGTCCCCGCCGTCGTTGTCGGGGAAGCCGGGCACATACCGGTCCGCCGGTGCGACCAGCGGACAGGTGTCGTTGACGCTCATCGGAGTAAACGCGTTCCGGGCGGTGTACGGCGTCTCCCCGACCCCGTCGCCGTCGGTGTCGTTGCCCGCATAGTCGTCCCAGTAGTTGCCGAGGGCATGGGTGTAGTAGGTGCCGTTATAGCGGTACATGAGCGGCGCCGCGGTATTCAGGGTGACCTGCCCCCCCATCGCGGCGAAGTGGCCCGCGCTGTTGTTGACAAAGGAGTTGCGCCAGAACAGGGTGTCGGCCGGATCGTCGGCGACAACGATCGCACCCACGATGTTGTCGGCGATGCGCGAGCCCGTGACCTCGAGGGCCGTGCAGTTCTGCGACACGAACCCTGCAAACCCGTTGGCCTCCATCGCCGAGGCGTCGACCGAGAGGTTGTCGACGTACCGGCAGTACGCCCCTGCATTGTTGCCGGAGGCCAGGACATTCCTGACCGTGATGTCGGTCGAGTTGTAGACATACAGCCCCATAAAGTTGCCCGAGAGCGTGAGGTCCGCGGCGGTGACGTTCCGGCATCCCATCAGGTACACCATGCCGGCATCGGTGGGCACGGCCTCGTCGTACCGGTCGTTCCAGACATAGACCGGTTTTCCGTCGACGGTGTTCGTCTCGTCAATCACGACGGTGTCTTCAGCGCCGTCTGAGGGGGCGAAGTTGATGTTCCACTTATGCCCGGCCATCGTGTTCTGTGAGAGCCCCCCGTTCTTCACGTCGTAGAGAGCAATCCCGCTCTCGCCGTTGCCGGTGGCCGTGCAGCGTGTCACCATGAACGCGTCGGCGGACGAGAGGTCGATCCCGCTCTCACCGTTGGCGGCGGCGTTCACGTCGACGAATACCGTCCTGTTGGAACGGGAGACTTCGACGCCGCTATCATGGTTCACCGATACGTTGGAGTTGTACACACTGAGGTCGGCGGTATCAATGGCCCATATCCCGTCGTCACCGTTCCCGGCGAGGGTGCACTGGAGCACCATGACGCCGACGGCAGTATTGGTTCTCATCCCGTCGTCGTCGTTCCCGGTGAGATTGCACCGATACGCGATGACGCTTGAGGCATCGTCGACGCTCATCCCGTTGCCGCCGTTCCCGGTGAGAGCGCACCCGAACACAAAGACATTTGAGGCGTTGTTGACCTTGATCCCGTCGTGCATGCCATCAAGAACCTCGGTGTCGGCGATGAAGGTCTTTGAAGCGCCGTCAATCTCGATTCCGTCTCCCCCGCACCCGATGAGATGCAGGTCGACGAGCGTTGTGTCGTTGCCGGCGACCAGGACGCCGTCGTCCCCGCCGGTGATCGAGAATCCCCGGAGGGTGACAGTGGATCCGGTCAGGGTGAGCGCGGTCCCGGCGCCTCCGTCGATGACGGCGTCGCGTGAACCGACGAGGGCGAGCGGTTTGTCGATCACGACGTTCTCGGCATAGGTGCCGTCTTCAATGAAGACCATCTGGCCGGGCAGGGCGGCTTCGACCGCCGCCTGGATGGTCGCATAGTCCCCGGGCACGCTGAGGGGATCGCGCGTGAAGGCCTTGATGCAGAGGTTGGTGTCAGGGAAGAAATCGGTCAGGTCGGCCCACTCTCTCCCGTCGATGCTCACAAAACTCTCGCCCGTGTGGGCGGTGGCATTGCTCGAGTAGTCCTCGATCGGCATCTCGACGGCGAGAGGGTGGGTGTCGGTCGGGGCGGTGAGTTTGAGGGTCACCGAGAAGTTCTGGCCCGGGACGAGGGGCACCGGGGTGTCGAGCGGGACGGTGTGGTAGCCGGGGAGTGCCATCGTCCCGTGTGCGGAGGACGTCTGGTACGGGATGCCCCCATCCAGGGAAGAGACCCTGACCTCGTACGCGGTGTCGGGTTCGCGGGTGAAGATACTCACGGCATGCAGATTCTCGTAGCGTTCCACGGTGAAGAGGTTCGCGCCGTACATCGTGGTCGAGATGCCGATGCTCCGGGTGGAGCCGAGAGGGTCGTACTGGTAGAGGTGGTCGTAGGTGCCGAGCGGTTCGCCGGTGAAGAGCACGGTCGCCGTGGCCCCACCGTCGCCGATATACTCCCTCGCCGGGTTCTTGAAGCGCCCGACGCTCCGGTCATAGTAGGAGATGTAGAAGTAGCCGTTGTCCCCGAGCGACGTGCCCCAGGAATTTTTCGCGATGAAGGCGCCGTCGCCGGGCGGGGTCTCGACGAAGTTTGCGGCCGGGTAGGCGTCGTCCCATCCGACCAGGAGGACGGCGTGGCCGCCGTCGAGTTTGGCGGTGCTGTTCTCAGGCAGATAGTAGGTGGCCGCGTTCGGTCCGAAACAGGAGTAGTTCACCAGGAACCCGGCATAGAGCCCCCCGTCCTCTTTGATCGTCGTCTTGATCAGGTCGTTGTCGAGGGGACCGTCCCGCGGCGGGAGGTAGGTGACATTCTGCACCTGCAGCACCGGCGCAAGGCCGGCGGGGGAGTCTGGGGAGGGGTTCGGGAGGAGGTAGGGGTCGTCAGACTCGTTCACCGGCCCGGACCACCGGGCGAGGTAGGCGGTCGCCATGAAGGCGTTGCCGCCGTCGCAGGGCCCCCAGTCGAAGCCGTGGGTGTTTTTCATATTATTCTCAGAGAGGTTCCACTCCCCCAGGCCGTCGGTGAGGAGCGCGGACTCCAGCGACCCGAGAGAGGCGAAGGTCCAGCAGGATCCGCATTTCCCCTGGTCCTTCACCGCAGTGACGCGGCCCTCGTCGGCGAGGTTGAAGTAAGCCTCCGATGGCGGTTCGGCCGTCGCAGCGACGACACCACCATCAGACCAGACCAGGGTGACGGGTGAGGGGAGGAGTCCGGTGAGGGGTGGGAGGGCCCTGTCCTCGGGGGCGACCGCGCAGAGGAGCACGGGGCCGTTCGCTGCTTCCTGTTCCTCCTGATACCTGACAAATGCCGGGTTCAGGGGAGCGGCCTCGAGGCCGGGAACCGCACCGGCGGTCAGGGTGCCGTCTGCGCCGGGGAAGGTGCCCGGATCATCCAGAGGGAGGATGAAGGACTGGTTCAGGGATGCGGCCTCAAAGTCAGGGACCGCATCGGCAGTCGGAGGGTCGTCCGCCCCCGGGGAAGGGGCTGGTTCATTCGGAGAAAGGAAGAAGGACTGGTCCAGGGGGGCGGCCGCACCGGGCATGGCAAGGAGGGCAAGCCCCACACAGACGAGCACTGTCAGAATATGTCGTGATGGGATGGTCATGGCTCTCATCTTCTTTATAAACGGGACATATGGGGAAAACAGGATATGAATTGTCCGGTTTGGGATTTGAATAATAGATATGTGATAAATTTTACGATAACGGATCGTTAGAGAAAGGAAATCTGATATATCAGAACCGATGGATACATGACGCCACCTCCCGGGGCCGGGGCCAGGAGATCAAAAAAGTCTGTGTTGAATCGAGCATGAAGCGGGAGCACGTCTCATGCATACCGGATGAAAATTTCTCGTCATTCAATCTCTCTTTTTCAAGACAGGAGAAGCGGGTGGGATCTCGTTCAATCGCCGCCCCTCACGATCTTCAACTCTGCCTTCCCGGCCCTATCTTCATCCCGGGGGTCCGGGGGCAACGCCCCCGGCGCGAGCGTGTGGGAAGGCATGATGATCAGATGTGCCGCACCGATCGTAGACTCTTTCCTGGAATCTCACACCGGGGGTTTCACCCCCGGACCCCCACGGACAGAGGATAGGTGGGGGGCGGCACTACGCCACTCACGGTCTTCAACTCTGCCTTCCCCCCCTATCGCAATCCCGGGGGTCCGGGGGCAACGCCCCCGGCGCGAGCGTTTGGGAAGGCGTGGTGATCAGACGTGCTGCCCTCATCGTAGAATCTTTCCTGTAATCTCGCACCGGAGGGGTTTTCATCCCCTGGGCCTCCGCGGTGAGGATAGCCGAGGGGCGGCAATGAAGTGGTAGTGCCATGTGGTTCCTGCTCGAAGAGGGAACAGGGATTCACTCACCAGAAACCACCAGGAAATTTTCATCCCGTATGCTTGAACCCATCCAGGGTTCATGCCGAATTCTACACGGCCGAAAAAAAGAGATTATGTCCCGATATCCCAGGCCGAGAGATAGGTCTTCTGCTCCTCGGTGAGGAGATCGATCGCGATCCCGAGAGCGGCGAGTTTGCGCGTCGCCACCTCTTCGTCGATGGCGTTCGGGACATCGTAGACGCCCGGCGCAAGATCCTTCCCGTGCTCGACCATGTAGAGAGCGGAGAGTGCCTGGAGCGCGAAGGAGAGGTCCATCACCTCGATCGGGTGGCCCATCCCCTTCGGGGTGGCGAGGTTGACCAGGCGACCCTGGGCCAGGACATGGATCTTCTTCTCGCCCAGCGCGTAGGTGTCGATGCCGTCCCGGCGCTCGATCGCGTCGGCGTGCTCCTCGAGCCATGCCACATCGATCTCCACGTTGAAGTGGCCGGCATTGGAGAGGATCGCCCCGTCACGGAGGAGCGGGAAGTGCTGTGCGGTGACGACCGAGGTGTTTCCGGTGGTGGTGATGAAGATCTCGCCGACCTTCGCCGCCTCCTCCATCGGCATCACGCCAAAGCCTTCCATATGGGCTTCGAGTGCCCGCCTGGGATCGACCTCGGTGACGACGACCCTGGCACCCATGCCGCGGGCCTTCCTGGCGACGCCGCGCCCGCAGTACCCGAACCCGGCCACCACCAGCACCTTGCCGGCGATGAGACTGTTGGTCGTGGCCATGATCGCCGTCAGCGAACTCTCGCCGGTCCCGTGGACATTGTCGAAGTGACGCTTCATGGGGGTGTCGTTCACCGCGACCACCGGGAACTTCAGGGCGCCCTCGGCCGCCATCGAGCGCAGACGGTGGATCCCGGTCGTCGTCTCCTCGCACCCGCCGACGACATCCTTGAGGATGTCCTGGCGGTGAGTGTGAAGTTCGTGGATGAGGTCCATGCCGTCGTCGATGGTGATCGACGGGCGGGCGTCGAGCACCCGGTTGATCGCCGCGTAGTATTCGTCGTTCGAGCACGCCCGCTTCGCATAGCAGTGCACGCCCGGCACCTTGCCGAGGGCCGACGCCACATCGTCCTGGGTGGAGAGGGGGTTGCACCCGGTGATATACACCTCGGCCCCGCCTGCCGCCAGGGTCTCGACGAGCACCGCGGTCTTGGCCTCCACATGGAGGGCCATGCCGATGGTCACGCCGGCGAGGGGCTTTGTCTCCTCGAATTCCTTTCTGATGCTCCCGAGCACCGGCATGTACTGCCTCGCCCAGTCCATCTTCTGCTGACCTGTCTTCATATTTTCACCAGAGCCTCGTGTCCATCTCTATTACGCGGCCCAGGCCATAAAAAGTATGAAGTCGTCCTCCGACCCCGCGTCCACAACGCTCATGACCGGAGCGGTCAGACGTATGGACATGCCACTCACCAAACGGATCATCCCCTGCCTCGACATCAAGGACGGGCGGGTCGTGAAAGGGACACACTTCGAAGGGTTGCGGGACGCCGGCGACCCGGTGGAACTGGCCGCGAGGTACAACGAACAGGGCGCGGACGAGGTGGTCTTCCTGGACATCACCGCCTCGAAAGAGAACCGCGGCACAATCATCCCGGTCATCGAGCGGGCCGCGGACAAACTGTTCCTTCCGCTCACCGTCGGCGGCGGGATCCGGAGCATCGATGACATCCAGCAGGTGCTCAGGGCCGGCGCGGACAAGGTCTCGCTCAACACCAGCGCCGTCACCGACCCCGACCTGATCACCGAGGCCGCGGAGCGGTTCGGGACGCAGTGCGTCGTCGTGGCCATCGATGTGCGGGCAAACCCGGAGATGAAGGAAGGGGCGACGCCGGTCACCCTGGCCGACGGGCGCGAGGTCTGGTACGAGGTGGTGACCATGGGCGGGTCGCACCCGACCGGACTCGACGCCGTCCAGTGGGCAGAAGAGGTGGAAAAACGGGGCGCCGGCGAGATCCTGCTCACCAGCATGGAGACCGACGGGACGAAGGCCGGGTTCGATATCCCGATCACCCGCACCATCTCGGAACGCGTCGGCATCCCGGTCATCGCGAGCGGGGGCGTCGGCACCCTCGAACATTTCTGGGAAGGTTTCGCCCTCGGCAAGGCCGACGCCTGCCTTGCCGCGAGCGTCTTCCACTACGGGGAGATGACCGTCAGCCAGGTCAAGGAGTATCTGGCCGGACGGGGTATCCAGGTACGGCGGTAAGGTCGAGTTCGAGCGCCGCCACCGGGTGTTCGAGGGAGAAGGCGGTGAGCACGTCGGGATAGATCTCACCAAAGACTCCCACTCTTTTTCCGTCCACCAGGACGTCGCCGCGCCGGCCGTCGATGAAGGCCGGATCCTCCGACTCGGCGAACTCTGCGGCCACGCCGCACTCGCGGCAGAGGGTCTCCATCATGGCGTAGGCCTCGGAGAAGTCCGCGCCCGGATGGATCGAGACCGCGGCGACGGTCTGCGTGGTGTGGGTTCCTCGGATCACGTCGCCGGTCGCAAAGACCCGCTGCGGGAGTTCGCGGTGGCAGTTGATCTCCAGGATCTCCATGAGAAGCGGGAGGATCTCGGTCCGCACCACGGTCTGTTCTTCTGAGATCGGTTTGGCGACCCTGAGCACCTCGGGCGAGGGCTCGCGCCGCATCTGCTCGTACAGCACCCGCTCGCTCGTGAGGGTGAAGGGCATCACCTCCAGGTAGCCCATGCCGGTGAAGACCGAACGGATCTCGCGCTGGAGGACGGCGACCGGGTGCTCCTTGCCGGTGGTGAAGGTCTGCGGGAGGGCGGCCTCGAAGTTGTCGAAGCCGTACGCGACGGCGACGTCCTCGAAGATGTCCCAGTCGTGCATGATGTCGGCACGGTACGGGGGCACGAGCACCCGCACCTTCCCGTCGGGCAGGGCCTCCGCGCCGAAGCGCATCTTTCGCAGGAGCGCCGCCATCTCCTCGGCCGTCAGGTCGATCCCGAGGAGGCGGGCGCACTCGGCCACGCTCACGACCCGCTCTGCGGGGGCGAGGTCGGGGTACGGCGTGCCGTCGATCTCGACGCTCTCGATGGTCGCCCCGGTCTCGGCGAGCGCGGTGCAGATGATGTTGGCCGCCATCCGCACCGCCCGCTCGTCGGTGCCGGTGCAGTCCAGGAGGATATTCCTGGTCCCGGTGGTGACGCGGGTCAGTTCGCCGTTGATGATCGGCGGGAAGGAGAGGACCTGATCGTTTGCGTCGACGATGAGCGGGAAGCGCTCGAACTCCTCGACCAGACGGGCATAGTCCCGGCCCTTCGGGTGCTCGGCAAGGATCTCCTCCATCGAGAGTTCGTCCTCGAAGTCGAGCGGGACAAACTTCCGGTCTCGCGGCGAGGCGAGGTACCGGAAGGGCGGGGTGACGGTGTCCAGGTCGTGGACGCCGATCGCCACCTTCCGCCGGCCCCGACCCAGGGCCCAGTGCAGGGACTCCTGAAGGGCCATCAGGCTCTCGATCCCGGCCTCGTCAAGGTTGACGTTCCTGATCACGGCCGAACCAAGGTGTGGGCGGATGGAGGCGAGGGCCGGGTCGACGGAGAAGGCGATCCCCGAGGGGGTGACCTCGTACTCGGGAAGCCCCTCCTCGATCCCCAGGTACCCCCGCATCGCCCTAGCCACGCCCTCGGTCGAGTAAAGGTCGACGCGGTCGGGGAAGAACTCCACATCGACGTGGTCGTCGAAGGTCCGCTCGATGTCAGACCCGATGAGGGGCATGCGTTCGAGGATGGTCTCTTTATCGGTACCGACAAGCCGTTCCAGATATTCGTAGTTGAGGGTGATGACTGCCATGACTCACTCCTGCCTCCTGATCGCCGGGCTCTCCCTGAGCCACTCGATGTCGCTGCGGTAGAGTTGCCTGAGGTCTTTGAGGCCGAGCCGGAGCATCGCGATCCGGCTGATCCCGAGCCCCCACGCGAGGACCGGGGTCTCGATCCCCCACGGGGCGGTGACCTCCTGCCTGAAGATCCCGGCGCCGCCGAGTTCGACCCAGCCCAGGCCGTCGACCCAGACCTCGGGCTCGACCGAGGGTTCGGTGTACGGGAAGTAGCCCGGCCTGAACCGCACCTCGTCAAAGCCCATCCTGTTGTAGAACTCCTTGAGGAACCCGAGAAGGTGCCTGAACGAGACGCCCTCGTCCATGACGATCCCTTCCAACTGCTCGAACTCGGGCAGGTGGGTGGGGTCGATCGCCTCGCGCCGGTACACCCGGCCGAGGGCGAAGGCCTTGACCGGGGGGTTGGGGTGGGAGATGAGGTACTGGACCGAGAGCGGGGTGGTGTGGGTGCGGAGCACGCATTTCTGCGCCACCTCCTCGTCCCAGACGCCGCCCCACCCGGTCGAGGTGGTCTCGCCGCCGCAAAGGTGCATGTCGCGGACCCGCTCCCATCCCTCGGGCATCGGTTCGGTCCGGTCCAGGTAGAAAGTGTCCTGCATCTCGCGGGCCGGGTGGTCCTGGGGCTGGAAAAGGGCGTCGAAGTCCCAGAAAGCACTCTGCACGATCTCGCCCTGCATCTCCACAAAGCCCATGTCCAGGAGGACTCTCTTCACCTCGTCGATGATCCGCTGGTACGGATGAACCTTGCCCGGGTACACGCGCTTCGGCGGGGTCTCCAGGCTGTACCGCCTGAGTTTTGCCTCGCGCCACGACCCGGTGATGATCTCTTCCCTGGAGAGCGTGCCGGTCTCCTCGACCAGGTCGAGCCCGGCCTCGACGAGGGCGCGGCCCTCGGGGGTGATCGCGACACGGTACGAGACCGCCTCGTGCTCTTCGACGAGGTTGCGCTTGAGCAGGTCGGCGATGCCCGGCATCCCGTCCTTCGGGTCGGCGAGGGCGATCTCGTCCTCGCCTGCCGGGGCCTCGCCGGTCTTCTCGGCGACGCCTTTCGTGATCGCGACCCAGCCTTTCTTCCTGAGCCACCCGATCCCGATACGCGAGAGCGGGTGGGCCTGGAGATCCTTCATCGAGATCGCGTCCGCAAAACTCTCGTAGATCTGTCGCTCGGGGAGGCCGTGCTCCCGGTATTCCTCGCCCTCGGGGGTGAGGGTGTAGGTCGTCGTGCTCAGCCGCTCGACTGCTGCAAGCCCGTGCTCGGCGCAGAGGTTGGCATACTGGACGGCCGCTTCCTCCGTCGTCCCGAGGGCCGCGGCGAGGTCGCCGGCCCCGGCCTCGCCGAGCGGGGCAAGGGCGACAAGGAACTTCTTCTCATTCAAGGTGAGGTCAGCCATTATCCTTCCACCAGGTGTGCTGTTTCGTCCATCTTCTCTCTGAAGTCCTTCAGGAACTCCTTCGTCCGCTCGAGCGTCTCCTTCTTGCAGGTGCCGCACATCAGTTCGCCGTCCCGGCACTTGCGACAGATCTCGACGAGTTCCTCGTCGTCGGGCGTCATATGGAAGAGGTTGAGGAGATAGACCGGACACTTCTCGGGTTCGCCGCCGAGTTTCTTCTGCTCCTCCAGGGTCGTCCGCCCGCCGGTGAGCGCCCCCATCACCTTCTTCTTGAGGTCTTTGTCGCTCTCCCAGAAGGAGATGAAACTATCGGGGACGCTCGACGACATCTTGCCGCCCTGGAGACCTGGCATGAAGGTGTGGTAGGTCGCGGAGGGGAGGAAGAACCCGAACCCGCCGTGCTCGATCTCGATCCCGCGCACCCGCACTTCGACCTCGGCGAGGGCGGCGCCCGGGATGTCCACATGGCCCTCGTACCGCTTCGAGCCCGGATACGCGGCGTGGACGGCGTCGATCGCAGCCTCGGGGGCGTTCTTGCTCCGGACGCTGACATAACCCTCCCGCTGCTCCACGGTGAAGAGCCGGAGTTTGTGGGCGACGTCGCGCGTCAGCCTGATGTGAGGATCCTGGTCGATCCCGACCGGCACGACCGTCGGGGCCGGGCCGCCGTCGAGTTGCGGGTACAGGATGTCGCCGACCTGGGTGGCGACGCTCATCGCATGGGCAAGGGCCGTCTCCTGGCTGAAACCGTAGATCGCCGAGAGTTCGGAGAAGTTGATCTTGATGGCCGCCTCGAAGGCGAGGTCTTTGAGGGCGGTGTTCTCGCTCTGGTAGTAGGTGTGCCCCTCGTACCCGAGCGCATACAGGCAGGCGAGATATTCGCGCCCGTACTCCTTGCACTGCCGCCATGAGAGCCCCCGCACCGCATGGGCCTCGCGGTCGGCGACGCCGATGTACCCGGTGCCGCCCTGGGCGACGTGCCAGGCCACCTCTTTCATCACCATCAGGTGACCCAGGTGCGGGTGACCCGAGGGCATGAACCCGGTCATCACGTTGAAATGTTTCTTCTCCCTGATCGCCTCTGCGATCAGCCCATAGTCCCGGTGCCCGACGACGACCCCCCTGCGTATGAAGGAGGGGACGGTCGGGAGACCACCGGTGACGTCCTCAATCGGCTCGATGCCGAACTCGGAAAAAAGTTTTCCGACATCGATCGACTGGTTGCTTGCCCATGGATTGATCCCCTGTGTCATGTCGATTCTCACATTTTTATTCGTGCAAACTCGATATACTGGATATCGTTGTTATGTACACAACCAAACAACATCTTCTTTTTGACACTGTGTGCCAGACGGACCGAACGAGAGATCGCCGCCATGGTGAGGGTCGTCCCGGCCGGCAGGGCGTGGACGAGCATGAGGGAGTGCTTGACCCCGCCGCCGTAGACCCTGAAGTGGTGACCGAACTTGTACCCGGTCTTGGGGGCGTAGCCGCGCCGGCGAAGGTCGGTGTAGAGGACGGCTTTTTCGGCGATCTCACTGTCTGCGGCGGCGGCGAGGGCATGGTAGACCTCGCGAGTGAGTGGGGTGCCGTTTTCGGTGAGCGTGAGCCTTCCCTCGTCCATGAGATACAGCACCTCAGGCGGGGAGAGCATCGTCTGCTCCTGGTCGAAGGGCTTGCCGTACCCCTCCTCAGGAAGCCAGGGTGCCTTGCCGGTCCTGACCACAGCGACCGGGCCGAAAGCCTCGCCGCCTGCCGTACCCTTACCGGCCGGGGCCTCCCCCTCGGGCCCGGCGAGGTGGTCGACCTTCACCTCATAGTAGGTGAGTTCGCCCTCGTCGTCGACGGCGGCGACCAGGTAGATCTTTCGCATATTCCCGGCGGTCTCCACCTCGGCGGCGACCTGGGCGAAGTCGACGAGGTCGCGCTCGGCAAGCACCCGCACCAGGTGATGAGACTGTCCCTTGCCCGGACGTTCGCCCCGCCGGAAGACCCGGAAGTCATGCGGGCCGGTCTGCAGGGCATAGCCCCGTTCCCGAAGGTCGCGGTAGACGAGGTACCGCCTGAAGAAGACCGGGTCCTTTGAAAGTTCCTGCAGAAGTTTCTCGAAGTCGTAGCCGGGCAGTTCGATCCGCTTGCGCGCCAGGAGGTAGAGTCCCTCCTCAGGGGCGAGGCGGAGTTTCCCCTTGTCGGGCCGGCCGTAGCCACCGCTCTCGTAGAGAGCAAGCCCGTCCTGCCCGAGCCAGAGCCAGGTGCCGTCAAATGTCGCCTTCACGTAAGGAGAGTACTGGGGGGGCAGGGGATATATAGGATAGGGAATTGCCAGACCGCGGGGCGGCGTCTTTTTTCTCCGACCGGCAGGTGAATATATCAGGTGGGCGCGGCCGGGATGGTCGGGTCTGCGAAAAACCTTCCAGACATCTCCTCCGGGATGCCAGACCAATCCCGTGATATATTAATCTGATCATATCGCTAAAATTTCCATATTCTCCAATTCTGCGATAAAATCACGACCTTGCCGGGCCGAATGCCCTGCCGCCACCCCACCACCTTTATACCCCACAGGTCAACCGCGATCCAGGGACGATTCATCCATGAACGTGAGACTACCCGACCTGAAAGCCAGATATTTCGTGGCCATCGGCCTCATCATCTGCTCGCCCATGCTCTTCACCTATATGGCCTGGGAGGGGCAGAGCACTTCCACCACCACCCTCGCCTTCGAGGGGGCGCCCGGGGGCGTGGTCTTCATCGCCGATCCGCACCTGCGAGAGGAGAATCTCGACCATGTGAGAGGGATGATCCAGGAGATCAATGCCATGCATCCCTCGGTGGTGCTCATCGGCGGGGACTTTGTCTATGGCGAGGAACCCGATCTCTCCCTCCAGCAGGTCTGGCGGGAGGTGGATGCCCCGGTCTACGCCGTCCTCGGCAACCATGATTATAAGTCAGGGGTGGACACGGTCAGCGGACTGCAGAAGGTGATGGCGGTCTCGGAGTCCAACCGGAGCGTGGAGGGCTACGACATGAGCATGCTCAGGGACGAGACCACCGACACCGAACTTGCCGACGCCCTGACAACAGAACTTGAGAGCACCGGGGTGCATGTGCTGAGAAACGAGGTCGTGGACCTCTCCATCGACGGCACGCCCGTGCGGATCGTCGGCGTCGACGACGGGTGGGCCGGCATGGCCGATCCCCCTGAGGTGCCTGAGAGCGACGCCTTCACCATCTACCTGATCCACGAACCCGAGTGCCGGGCCGACTGGGACGCCGACCTGATCCTTGCGGGCCACACCCACGGCGGCCAGGTCATGATCCCTGGTGTGAAGGAACTGAACGATGCCGGATATTTTGAGTTCTCCGGGCTGATCCAGAAGGGAGAGACCCCCGTCTATGTCAGCCGCGGGATCGGGACTTCGAACCTCAAGACCGAACTGCGGTTGAACAATCCCCCCGAGATCGTGGTGATCGCACCGTCGCCGGGTGGGGCGGATCTGAAGGCTGTATAAAAATTCCTGACCAGGAAGGGGGCGGCACGCCTCTTTTCAAGATCTCTTTTTTCGGCTTTGCTGAATCAAGCATGAGCCGAGAGCACGCCTCAGACAGACCGCATGAACATTGTTCTGAGCAGCGCTTCGGAGTGGTGAAGGCACCACTCAACCGCCGCCCCCCGCCCATCTTCCCTGTGGGGGGTCCGGGGGGTCTCGCACCGGGGGTGCTGCCCCCAGACCTCCGGGATGAAGATGGGGCCGGGAAGACCTGTTGATCAGACAGCCCCCTCCGCCGGCAGATTCTGCCCTGCCGTCCCATGGGAACATGTCAAGATCCCTTGACTTAGAATCCGTCCCCCATCAATGCCCGGAGTTCAGGAACATCCTGACCATCTCCTCCTTCTCCACCCGCCGGAGATAGAAGTTCCCGACCGCGGCGATGATCAGCGCTCCCACCAGGTCGAAGATGAGGTCGTACATCGTGTCCTCAAGCCCGTGCTGGAGTTCGGTGCCGAAGATGGTGTCGAAGGCGAACTCGTAGATCTCCCAGAACGCACCGAGAGCCATCGTGAAGATCACGATGAAGAAGATGATCATCGGCCGCGTCAGTCGCAGACCGCTGTACCGGTCGACGATGAGGACCATCGCAAACCCGAGGACCGAGATGGTGATCGAGGAGACGAAATGGGCGATCTTGTCGTAGTAGGGCGAGAAGAGATCATAATATGCGGAGATGTGCCCGGCGACATGGAGGTAGAGAGAGATGGCGATGAGGAGGTTGACCTCCCAGGGCATGCAGATGTCGGTGCGTCTGCTGACGATGTACGGGACGGTGGTGACCAGAAATCCGAAAAATCCGACGATCGCCAGGAAGTAGTCCCCGATAGCAACGCTGTACCCGACGTTCAGGAGGATGAGTCCCTGGACAACATACGCAGCAACCTGACCGGGTGGCCACCGCCAGATCATCGCGGTGGAAGATGGTGCGCCGGGGATATATATCTGACACTCGGGGCCATTGCACCGCGCGGCAGGTTGCAGGCCCGAAAAATAAAATGAGTTCAGTCCCGCCGCATCACGAGGACGACGAGAGCAAAGGCCGCGGCCGCCGCCAGACAGGAGATGGGCGATGGCTGTGGCGCGGTCGTTTCGGCGGCATCGGGGGCCGTCGTCGCGGTCGTTGTCTCTTCCACCGTACCGGTCGTCTCGACTTCGGTCTCGGTCTCGGTGACGGTTGTGTTTTCTGCCTCAGCCTCAGCCGAGGCGTAAGTCACGACGGGCGTCGGGGTCACGGCTCCTCCCTTTGTCTCTGTGATCGCAAAGTAGGGGAAGCCGGACGCCTGTGCACGGAAGTATACTTTCCCGCCTTCAATACGGAGGAGTTCGGTCGGGAGGTCCTTCCACTCGCCGTCGTCGTAGTATTTCAGGACGATGTCCCCGGGATTCAGCCCATTCGCTGCAAGCCAACTCTCCGGGATCTCGAAGTAGATCCAGCACTCACCAGGATTGTCGACATATTTGAGCGAGATCTCATAGACGCCAAAGACCGCCCCGTCGCCGGGTGCGTCGGCATCCGGGGGAAGGTTATTCGGGGTGATCTGGATGAGTGCCCCGCTGACCGACGAGGTCACCAGGAGGTTGATGCGGGTGATCGGGCCATTGGAAAAGGTGAAATTTGCCCAGCCGCCCGCGGGGATCGAACCGCGAGCACTGGTAAAACCAGCCCAGTCATCGCCGTCGCCCCCCGAAGAAGTTCGGGTCGGCTCGGTCGTCGGCTCGGTCGTCGGTTCGGTCGTAGGAGGGACGGGCGGTTCGATGGTGAAGAAGAGAGGCAACATATCATAGAAAACCACTCCCTCATCATCATTATACACCTCATAGGGATCGTCGCAGAACCCGTCGCGATCTGAGTCGGTTGCCCCCGTGTATCTGGCCCAGTAGTTCCCGCCAATGGATGGGCCGCCGATGATGTTCGGGCCGGAGCGTCCGGTGACATTCCAGGTATTCGATTCGCCCGCATTCATCAGGTCTCCTTTCGTATTGTCCCTGAAGATGTTGTTGTAGATGGTGTTGGAATCGGAATAATAGAGGTCGAGGCCGATAAAATTGTCAGTGATATTGTTGCCGGTGATGACGATATTCTTCGAATGATAGAGGTAAGGTCCCGAGTAACTGCTCATCATAACCCGGCAGTCTTCGATCGCCCCGCCATCGGCATAGGTATACATGATGTTGCGATAGAAGCCCGAGATCGTAACGTTCCTGAGGGTGACATTGTTTAGATGGGCATCAGATCTTCCCTGGACCCAGATCCCGTTTTCTATCCCGGAACCCTCCGGTCCTCTGCCGTCGATGATGTATTCACCGCCATCGAGTACGACATCCGGGGCGTTGATGATGACCGCCCATTCACCGGAAGTGACATCGCCGGTAAGAATGTTCCCTTTCAGGTTGTAGTCCCCGGACTCGTTGATCCAGATCGGATAGTTCCCGTCCGGGACGATTTCTTTCGCCGCCGCGGGGACGGCACAGCTGCACAGCGTCGCAAAAATCAGTGCACATGCGAGCACGAGCACAAAACCATCATAATTCTTTTTCTTCATGACTTCAACCTCCTGCAGGGTGCCTGAAGGATCAGGCATAATCGAGAGGCTCATTGGAGAGATGGAGAGGGTGAATTCTGAGACGATTTAATCATCAAACCAACCATAAACCTTCAATGCCACATATGACGGCATTGAACCCTTTGGTTTTGATATAATTGAATAAGGTGACGGGCATATATTCGTTGTGGAATTCCGCTCGAGTTATATTCCGATGGAATATCCCCATATTGCCTTAGAGAGACCAAATACCGAGCAAAAAGGCAAAAAATAGACTTAAAAAATCACAAACGGTTGAAAATGATAATATACTATATTTCACACAATCGTTTCCCTCTACTCGCCTCTCTGATTCGGATATTATTCCGAATTCCCTCCTGGAAATATGACGACGCGGGATCAGATCCAGCTGATCCCCGCTATCATCATGGAGAAGAGGACCAGGTCATAGGTGGCATGGGTGACGGCGCTGACTGTCGTGGACGTCCTGGCCCGCAGAACGGCAAAGACCAGGCCGGCCAGGAAGACGGAGACGAGGCCGTCCCAGGCGTACTGGTAGGCATGGAGGGCGGCAAAGACCAGACAGGAGAGGAGGATCCCGAAGCGCGGTTGGAGTACGCCGCGGACCGCCACCTCTTCCCCGACGCCGGCGACGATCGCCGCCACGACCGCCGCAACCGGGGTGAGATATGAACTGAAGAGCGCCTCGGTGTAGGCCTCGTCGGTGACGTACCACCCGAAGTATTCCCAGACGGCGACGATGACATGGTCCACCACACCGAAGACCAGGACCAGACCGAGTCCCACCGCGACGGCGAAGGAGAAGGAACGGATAGTCGGCCTGACCAGGCCGAGACGGTCGAGGACTTCAGGGAAGGAGCGTTTCACAAAGAGCCCCACCGCGAGGAACGCACCGGCGAGGGTCCAGACCAGCCCGTAGAGGTCGGTCTTCGCCGCTTCCGTGGGGGTGAGTGCGCCGAAGTCCATGGAGGGATCGCCGATGAGATCGACGAGCGGCGGGTGCCCGAGGACCAGGAGGGGGACGAGGGGCAGGAGGGCGATGGCCGCAACGACGACAAAGGCCGTGGTGTGGACAAAGTTCTCGGGATCGATCGGGATCCACCTCGCGAGGAAACGCCTCACCCGCACCGAATAGAGGAGCAGACAGAGGGAGGCCGCCCCGATAGAGAGGATAAAACCTGCCAGGAGGGCCACCGCGGCCTCTACCGGCATCTCCCCGGCGTCCATGATGTCATACCAGGGAGCGATGGAGAAGAACCAGCCGACGAGCGCAAGTCCCAGGACGAAGAGTGCCGTCAGGAGAGAGACGACCGGCCGCAGGCGAGGGCGGTCGAGGGCGAGGAATGCCAGGGTGGCGATCAAAAAGATCGGGGCCGCTTCGGCACCGGTGGAAAAGAAAAGTCCAAGGTCGCCCTGCGGGTTGCCGGAGAGCCCGAAGACCAGGGCGACCGCCCCGGCCACGAGGGCGATGAGGACCAGATAGGGGTGAAATCTCTGTGTATCCATAGAATTCCCGTGCCGTCTAAATCTGTGGGCATCGGGTATAGAGGTGACTCCGGTTCCGGGTGTGTAGAATTGGGGGGCCAGGGAGCACGCCCCACGCATACTTGAGGCGAGATCTCCCGGCGTGAAGATGGAGGAAGGCATGATGATCTGATGTGCCGCCCTCATCGTCGAATCTCCCCCGCCGTCTCGCGCCGGGGGGCGTTGCCCCCCGGACCCCCCACGGCCAGAAGATAACCGAGGGGCGGCGATGGAGTGATCCACCTGTCGCGATTGAGAGGGATCCACCCACACCTTGAAACGCTACTCAGCAATCTTCATGGCGTACGCTTGAGCCCGGGGTTCATGCCCAATTCTAATGAGCCCGGTCTGCCGGACTCATTCCCCGGCGAGTTCCCGCACCACCCTGATATTCCCGGCGTCGTCCCGTCGCTCGTCCACCGGGGTCTCGCAGATGAGGGGGAGGCGCCTGATTGCCGCGACCGAGAAGAAGGCGCTAAAACCTTCCTCGCCGATCGCACCCAGACCGATGTGCTCGTGGCGGTCGAGGTGGGAACCGAGGGGGCCCTTCGAGTCATTGCAGTGGACGACCCGCAGGCGGTCGAGTCCGATGACGTCGTCGAAGGCGTCGAGGCTCTCGCCGACAGCGTCGGCGGTGCGCAGGTCGTACCCGGCGGCAAAGGCGTGGCAGGTGTCGAAGCAGACCGCGGTCCGCTCCTCAGGCAGGGCATCCAGGATCGCTCTGATCTCCTCGAAGGTTCCGCCGAGGCTGTTCTTCGTTCCGGCCGTGTTCTCCAGGAGGAGGAGGGTCTTGCCCTCCGCCTCTTCAAAGGCCTGCAAGACTCCTGCGATCAGTCTCCGTCTCCCACCCTCGATCCCGGTCCCGAGATGGCTGCCCAGGTGCATCACGAGGTACGGGATCTCCAGGGACTCGCACCGCCCGAGTTCCGCGGCGAGGGTCGTCACCGACTTTGCATAGACTTCTTCCTTCGGTGAGGCAAGGTTCGGGAGGTAGGGCATGTGGTCGACGACCGGCCCGATCCCGGAGGCGTCAAGGGCCCCAATGAAGGCGGAGATGTCGCCGTCGGTCAGCGGCTTGAACCGCCAGCCCCTAGGGTTCCGCGAGAATATCTGAAAGGTCGTGCATCCCCGTTCCCCGGCGCGGCCCACCGCCGCCGCCAGAGATCCGGCGATCGAGACATGACACCCGACGCGTAGCATGGGAGAAGCGTGGGGGAGGGGAGGAGATGAGGGTGACGATCCGGGAGGGGGAAGATAGCCGAGGTGGCGATAGGTGTGTTCTCACCCGATCCATCGCTTCGTCGAGATCTCCGGTGTAGCCATTTCATCACCCGCACGACGAACCTGCTGTCCCGCGGCCCGACAGAGACGATGACTCTTACACATCGCCCTAAGGTTATCCTCCGCCTTCCTCCTCAACGATCCGGCAGATCTCCCGCCGGAGTTCAGGCACGCGGTTGACGACCGTCCTCCAGACAAGCAACGTGTCGACGCCAAAATAGGTATGGATCAGTCTGTCCCGCATTCCGGCCATTTCCCTCCATGGAACGGCAGGGTACCTCTCCCTGATAGACGGAGGGATCTTTTTTGCCGCCTCCCCGATGACCTCGAACTTCCTGATGACGGCGCTCTGGGTCTTATCGTCATGGAGAAACTCGTCGTAGGTCATGCCCGCGGTGAACTCCTCGATCTTCTCCAGGGCAGCGGCGACATCCGAGAGATAGAGAATAGGGGCTCTCATGCAAAGAGGAGATCCCGCGTCACCTGGTTGCGGATCTCCGGGCGGAGTGCCGTTTCCGGTACGACATCGACGCTACGGCCAAGTTTTTCTTCGAGGTATTGCGACAGGCCGACAAAATCAAAGAGGTCGGCACCGGCGTCGAACGCGACGAGGACATCGATGTCGCTGCCCTCTCGCTGTTCCTCACGGGCATATGATCCGAAGAGGGCGATGCGCTCGACATGGTACCGCTCTCTGAGTTCGTCTTTCAGGGACCGGAGGATATCAAGGACTTCGGCGCGGTTTTTCATGGAGGTCATGTCTCTGTGGTATGTCCTCCTGTGCCGCCGGGGTGCTTTAAGGTATTGATCGCCCGGTCCCAATCCCTGATTCCTAAAAAAAGATCTGCGATATTCCAGACCGCCAGGGATTCCCGTGGACGACGGCAGAAACCATCCGCACACGAAAATGAGAGGATGTACCACCAGAGAGAAGCGATGAAACCCCTCACACAGATCAGGCAGAACCTCCGCACAATCAGGCGATGCTACGGCGTGGCACACATCAGAGTCTTCGGGTCTGTTGCACGGGAGGAGGACACCCCCGCACGCGGCATCGAGATCTCGGCGGAGTTCCGGGGAACACTTTCCAGTCGAAGGGACAATCGTTGATACGGCCTGTTAACGCGTATATTGAAAGCAATTTCCCTCTAAACCTCTTTCAAAGGCGAACCCGCGGGTCGATGTACCTCCATGCAGAGACTAAATTCTGGCTCTGTTGAATCGGGCATGAGCCGAGAGCATGCCTCAGGCATACGCAATGAACATTGTTCAAAAGATCTTCTGATCGACGTGCCGCCCCGACCACAGAATCTTCACCACCGTCTCGCACCGGGGGGCGTTGTCCCCCGGACCCCCCGCATCAGGATAGGAGCGAGGACGACAACCCCCTCTTCAGGTGCATCAATGGCGCCTTCCCGGCCCTATCTTCACTTCATCCCGGGGGTTCGGGTGCAGAACCCCCGGCGCGAGTGAGTGAGAAGGCGATGGATTCGGTCATAGGGGGGTTGAAGGGATGAAAAGAGGATGGTTTCTACAGGGCCAGAATTCGAAAACACTCTTTGACAGTATCCATCTCCGCCGGTTGCGACCATCTCATAGCAACTCCAGGACAGAGTCAAAAGAAAGCAGGCATAGCGTGCGCACGAAAAAGGAGGGGAGAGTGTATCAACGGACATTTTCGATCTATTTTCAGAAATAGTATGGTGTCAATCATAGTCCTCTCTGAGAGCGATAGAATCGGCATGTCCGAGAACATAGGGACAGGATTTTTCTATACACGTACGATCAGTCCAACTCGAATCGTTGCTTTCTAAGCGATACCCCCACGTACCCGCTGGAGCACTGTACGGATACCACCCATATTCACCGGTATCATATTCGTCCCATTTGAAGATCACATCTGTTTTATACGCATCATTTTGAGCGTCATAATCCAGAATTACCTCTGCAACGTCTGAATCCTGCTCATAAGAGATCACATCCCCTATCGCGTACGCAGGTTCCGACAAAGGTGCGGAAGGAACGGGGGGTGTCGTTGTATACGGCGTATTACCCGGTTGAACTCCTAGAGACGAAGATGGCTCTGGTTCGGAGTACACGACTTCGGCGTTATCCGCAAAAGCAACCCTCAAAACGTCCCACCCATCAGAGAGATCATCGGGATTCACAGAAAGATGGATCTTAATGGTTTCTCCAGGCCCTAACGCATCGACAAAATCCCGGTCCAGCATTAAATCCTCATTCTGAGAGTCATTCAGCGCCGTAATCTTTAAAATCTCAGTACTCTCCAGCGCAGAAGAGACATCAGATTCAGGCAGAGTAATCACAGCAACGACAATGTTATGCGCCGTGGTAGATCCGGTGTTCTTGACGGTCATGTACGTGTCAATGGAAGACATGCTCTGATCTTCAGCACCAACATCGAGTATGTGCAGGTGCGTATCACCTTCGCTGAGAGATGAATCGGTACATCCTCCCGTTAAAACAACCGCAATGACAGAAACAAATAGCAGAAACAACGGAGTTATTTTCATATCCATTTTAAAAGGCCTCGTTATCTAAAATGACACAGAATCGTGCGACATCTGGAGGGATAATCATTTTGATTTGGAATTCTTGAAATATAGACATTGAAGACCCCCAAAAAATATTGTGCATGAAAAAAGACTTCTTTTTAAGATCTAGGCTCTGTAAAAATCCTCCGGATAGTTTTCTTCGCCGGGGGGCGGCAATGTCCCCCTCATAGTCATTGATGGTGCCTTCCCGGCCCTATCTTCATCCCGGGGGTCCGGGGGCAGAGCCCCCGGCACCGATGTTTGGGAAGGCGTGATGATCGGATGTGCCGCCCCTCGTGCAGGATCTTCACCGTCATCTCGCGCCGGAGGGTTGCACCCCCCGGACCCCCACGACGAAGATAGCCGAGGGGCGGCATGATGCTCGACTTCTACTCCCTTCTCGAACGCAAGGATGAGGGTCAGGAATCGATCCAACTCCGATATGAAATTTTCATCCCCTATGCTTGAGGCATGATCTCGCCTCATGTTGAATTCTAAAAAGCCAAAAAAAAGTATAAAGCAATTCAAAAGGGCTTCTTTCCCTCGAATATCCTCTTCACCCCAGACGCCCCAGCACCGCCTCGCCGAACTCGACCGTCGTCGCCGACCCGCCCAGGTCGGACGTCTTCACCCCGGCACCGAGCGTGCTCTCCACCGCCGCCTCGACCGCTGCCGCTCCTTCGCGGTCGCCGGCATGATCGAGAAGCATCGCCGCACTCCTGAGCGCCGCCACGGGGTTGGCGATGCCCTGGCCGGCGATGTCAGGCGCCGAACCATGGACCGGTTCGAAGAGGGCGTGGTCGTCCCCGATATTTGCCGACGGCAGGAGCCCGAGGCCACCGACCAGGGAGGCGGCGGCGTCGGAGAGGATGTCGCCGAAGATGTTGGTGGTCACCACGACCGCATACCGGTCGGGGTGCATCAGCACGTCCAGGCAGAGGGCGTCGATGTACTTCTCCTCCCACTCAACCCCGGCCGCCTCCGCCTCCTCGACGGCGCACCGGCGGAAGAGAGCGTCGGACTTGAGCACGTTGGCCTTCGTCCCGATGGTGAGCCGACGACCTTTCGCAAGCGCCGCGGCGAAACGTGCGATCCGCCTGCTTCCGACCTCGGTGACCACCCGGAGGGTGCAGGCCGAACCTGGAAGATCCCACTCGATCCCCGAGTACAGGCCCTCGGTGTTCTCGCGCACGATGGTGAGGTCCGCGCCGGGTCCGCGGACCGGACGGATATTGGCATAGAGCCCGAGTTCCTTGCGGAGCATGACGATGACGCTCCGGTAGTCCGGGTCGGGCGGGGTGGTCACCGCCCCGAAGAGCACGGCGTCGGCGTCGCGGAGGGCCCGGAGTTCTTCGGCACCGATGGCCGCACCGCACCGCTTCCACCGCCCGTACCCCACCTCGACCGGGAAGTAGTCCCACTCCGGGTGGAGACGCCTGAGCGCCGCCTCGGCCACCGGGACGACTTCCTCCCCGATCCCGTCACCCGGAACGACCGCGACCTTCATCCTCTCTCCACTCCTCCAGCATCCTTCTCAGGACCAGATCGATGGTATGCGGCGACGCACCCCAGTGGACCACGCCACCGTACTTCTCGTTCCAGACGCCGACGCCCTCGCGCTCGCCCCGACAACACCTGGCGATAAACGGCTCCTCGGCCACCTGGGTGAGCGGACAGATCTCCGCGATCTCGATCCCATCGCCATAGTTCTCGGCGCAGAACTGCCTGGCCGTGAGGCACCCGGCCACCCGCTCGTTCCCTTCCAGACGGTCGGCGTCCAGCGTCCGGTCGAATCCCCCCGCCCGGCAGGGATAGACCTCGGCCTCCAGGTCGCGGATATCTCTGATATGATACTCGAAGGTGACATTGAGATCGCCAAAGAGCCCGGTGGCCTCAAGTTCCTCCAGCACCGCAGCCAGGTGGGCCCGCGGCGGGACGATGTCATAGACATGGACAGTGAGAAAACTCCCGGGTTCCGGGTCGAAGACAAAGGTCCGCGACTCGTCCGGACTTGTGAAGATCGTGCACCGCTTCCCGCTCTCGCTAGCAAGACGGAGCAGACGGGAACGGTCATTGATATTCACCGGTTCGGGCCAGACCGCCGTCTCTTCGGGGGTGGCGAGCACCCAACCGGCCTTCACTTCGCGCATCAATTCGTCTCCATCGGCGAGACTGACCGCGAGCACCTCCGGTCCCTCGTCCGTCTCCCTGATCAGCCAGCGGGAGAGGAAGTAAACCTTCTCGCCCAGGGGTTTCGTGGTGGCGAGTCCCACATATTTGCACTCTTCAGGAAATATCATTCATGTCCTCCGCTGAGATAGGGGACGAGGCCCCCGGCCCGGAGGATCTCCCGCATCCGCGGGGAAAGCGGTCGGAGAGGCCGGCGGACACCGGCGGCCTCGACCCACCCCTCTTCGAGATCGAAGCGCACTGTCTCGCCCTCCTGGCATGGGACCTCGCACTCAAGCACTGGAAGACCAATATTGACCGCGTTCCTGAAGAATATTCTGGCAAAGGTCGGGGCGGCGACCGCCACGACTCCCGCCTCTTTCAGGGCGACCGGTGCCTGTTCCCTGGACGACCCGCACCCGAAATTCGGGCCCGCGACGATCACCGCACCCCTGAGCCGTCCGGCAAGGGCGGGGTCGAGGTCCTCGAAGGCATGACCGGCCCAGACCGAACGGTCTTTCGTCCGCAGGTACCGCCCGGCGATGATCAGGTCGGTGTCGATGTCGCGGCCCAGACAGACCGCACGTCCCTCCCCCCTCACAGGCATCCCTCCGGGGAGGCGATCTCGCCGGCAAGCGCAGTCGCCGCCGCGGTCGAGGGGGAGGCAAGATAGATCTCGCCGCCGACGCCCATCCGGTTCCTGAAGTTCCGGTTCGCCGTCGAGAGGCAGACCTCGCCCTCCCCGATGACGCCCATATGCGCACCCAGGCACGGACCGCATCCGGGCGTCCCGACGGCGCACCCGGCCTCGACGAGGGTGGTGAGGACGCCGGTCTCGACTGCACGGAGGAGCACGGCCCTCGACGCCGGGACGACGACCGTCCTCACCTTCACCTTTTTTCCCTTCACGATCGCAGCAAAGCGCTCCAGATCCTCGTATCGCCCGCAGGTGCAGGTGCCCAGGAAGACCTGGTCGACCGCCATCCCCTCCTTCTCCGCGACCGGGCAGACGGTGTCCACCCGCGGCGGGAGAGCGAGGAGGGGTTCGAGATTTCCAAGATCGATCGTCACCTCGTCGGGGTAGCCGTCGACCTCCCGGTGTTGGACCCCGACCTCGTGCCCGAACCCGGCAAAATATTTCTGGGTCGTCTTGTCCGCATAGAAGAGCCCGGCCTTCGCCCCGGTCTCCACCGCCATGTTCGAGAGGGTGAGACGGTCGGCCATCGAGAGACCTGCGGCCCCCTCGCCCACGAACTCGAGGGCGCGGTACGTCCCCCCGTCCATCCCGAGGGCGGCCACATAGGCGAGGGCGAGATCCTTCGCCTCGACCGCCCCGGTGAAGTGTCCTTCCAGGAAGATCCCGATCGTCTCAGGCACCCGGAACCAGGACTCACCGGTCGCCCAGACCCCCGCGAGATCGGTCGCACCCACCCCGGTCGCAAAGGCGCCGAGGGCCCCGAGGGTGCAGGTGTGCGAGTCGGCACCGACGACCACCTCGCCGGGCAGGGCGCACCCCTCGGCCATCACCTGGTGGCAGACCCCGCCGCCGACGTCGGAGAAATGTATCTTCTGCTTCTTTGCAAAGGCCCGCAACTCGTGCTGGAGGTCGGCGGTCAGCGAGGTGTTGGCCGGGGCGATGTGATCGAAGATGAGATGTCGGCGGTCGGGATCGGTGAAGACCCCGTTGCCGATCGCACGCCAGGCCTCAAGGGCCAGGACACCGGTGCCGTCATGGGCAAAGGCCCGGTCCACCCGCCGGTCGAGATACTCACCGGCCGGTGCGCCGAGGATCTGTTCTGAGAGGGTGCTCATCCGTGCAACACCTCCCTCCCCCTCACCGCGGTGCAGAGGATCTCCTTGAGCACCTCGGGAGTCACATGACACTTCGCCTCGCTGCGCCGTTTCACTTCATGCAATACCCAGCGCACCCCCTCGTCGTCCAGATGATACCCGAGGGACGCCGCCACATGCTCGACCGCGTGCCGTCCCGTATGCTTGCCGAGCACAAAGGTCCGCTCCCGGCCCACCAGGTCAGGGGAGACATACTCGTAGGTCGAAGGGTCTTCGAGAAGGGCGGCGATGTGGATCCCGCTCTCGTGGGCAAAGGCGTTGGCACCGACCACCGCCTTGTTCCTGGCCACCTCCACCCCCGACGTCCGGGCGACCAGGTCGGAGAGGCCGCCGATCTGAGAGAGGTCGTACCGGTCGATCCCGACCTTCGTCGCAAGGACGACGAGCACCTCTTCAAGCGGAGTGTTCCCGGCCCGTTCGCCCAGGCCGTTGACCGTCGTATGGAGCTGGAAGGCCCCGGCCTCCGCGGCGACAAGGGTGTTTGCCGTGGCGCACCCGAGGTCGTCATGGCAGTGGATGCAGAGCGGGAGGTCGACCTCGCTGCGGATCGCCTGCATCCGATCAAAGGTCTCCATCGGGGTCATGCACCCGACGGTGTCGGCGAAGGTGGCGAGGTCGGCCCCGGCCTCTGTTGCCTGCCGGTACGCACTGATGAGGGCGGGGAGTGCAGTCCGCGAGGCATCTTCGGCCCCGAACCGCACCTGCACCCCGTGGTCGTGGGCGTACTCGATCATCGCACAGGTCTCGGCCATCACCTCTTCCCGGCTCTTCTTATATTTGGTCCTGATATGGAGGTCCGAGGTGGCGGCAAAGAGCCCGATCATATCGACGCCGCAGTCCAGGGCGGCGTCGACGTCCCCCTTTCTCGCACGGGAAAGCGCACAGATCCGGGCGTCGAGGCCCATCCGGCAGACCGCCTGCACGGCCTCCTGTTCCTTTGCAGAGACCGCAGGGAACCCTGCCTCGATCACCTCGACCCCGGTCGCGTCGAGGAGGGACGCGATCTCCATCTTCTCCTCGCGGGTAAACGTGACGCCCGGCGTCTGTTCGCCGTCACGCAATGTTACGTCACAGATCTCAATATGCAACTTTTTCATGACATTCACCAGCAGGGCATTCGCCGCTGACGATCACCGTCTGCGGACGATCCGGCGGGACAATCAACCGCCGCAGTCCGGGCAGGTCGTCGGCCCGGCAGTACGCGGGGTCGGCCCATCCGAGATACCGCCCGACACCGGGCGTCTCCTGGCCGCCGACCATACCCATACGCCTGTTCTCCAGCACAATACAGAGGAGCGGGAGCTCCTTTTCGTAGACATCGACGAGGGCGTTGAGCCCGGAGTGGAGGAGCGCATAGTCTCCGATGAGGGCCACCCCGGTACTCCGCGCTCCCACTCCCACCGCCGCACCGAGGCCGTAACTGGCGGTTCCGATGCGGTACGGCGGGTTGACGGCGAGGAGCGAACACCCGGCATCGACCGCCGTCCGCATCCCCCGTTCCACGAGCAGGGCAAAGAGCGGGCGGAAGGGGCAGTTCTGACAGAGGGTCCGGTAATACCCGCGGTCGGAGAACCGTTCGGGCGGGCCTTCGGGTGCGGTCACCGCCGGGCAGGTAATCCTGACACCCGCCGGGGCCGGACGTTCCGACGAGACGGTGGCCATGACCTGGAGGGCATGTTGCCATCGTCCCAGGTTGGTGAGGTCCGGATCGGCGAGTGCGCCTGAGCCCGGCGTCCTGGGGAGAGGCGTCCCCGCCGCCTCCGCATCGAGCACGTCGGGGACGACTCTGAGAACCGCAACTCTTGAGAGCGCTTCGGAGAGAGAGAACGCCTCTTCGACCGCAGCCGCAAGGGCGAACCCCCCCTCGGGCTCCACCACCGGAACCATCGCCACCGGGCCATAGGCACGGGAGTCTTCGGCCGCCTGCGATGCTCGTGCCAGGGGGTCGTCGCCGGCGATGACCACGACACCGGCACCGAGCCCCTGGGCCGTTGCCTGGACCATCGGGTCGGCAAGCAGATTCATCCCCACGTTCTTCACGACGACCGCCGCCCGTCGACCGACAAGCGAGTCGCCGAGGGCGTACTCCAGGGCCACCTTCTCGTTGGTGCAGACCTCGGCCCCGGCCGCGGCGGCGAGGTCGGTCACCGGATAGCCCGGCACGCCGTAGATCCGGTCGGCCGCCGCCCGCAGAGCGGTCGCCAGAGTCTCGGTCCCTCGCATCTCAGTCCCTCCCCGGGATCAGGTCGCACCCGGTGCAGGCCGCACACATCGTCCGTGCCGCCGCAGGGTCGAGCCCGGCCTCGTCCAGCGCCTTTTTCAGCACCGCATGGAGACGGAGCAACCGTTCGGCCGACGGTCGGGCAAAGTGAGCGAGCCCGGCGCCGGGCGAGAGCGGCCTGAGCACCGGGATCACCCCGATGGAACAGAGCCGACGGATCACGGCTTCCATTTCTTCATCGCTCTCGCCAAGCCCGACGATGACATTGCTCTGGACATGGTTCTTCCCGAAGAGCCCGACCGACTCTTCGAGCACCTCCCAGAGGAGGTTCCAATCCTGTCCCGGACACATCTCGGCGAAGAGTCCGGGCGTCGCCGCTTCGAGGTTGAACTTCACCTCAGCGACGCCCGCCTCCCGCAGCAGCCTCGGGGTCTGCGGCGTCGGGTAGATGGAGACTCCGATCGGAAGGCCGAACGGCACGAGGAGCCGAACGATCCCGATCGTCCGCCGCTCTTCCTCCGCCACGCTCCCAGCCACGCCGCTGGTGATCGAGATGGCGTCGATCTCTCCGAGGACCGAGCGCACCATCTCGATCACCTCGTCGAGCATCTTTATGCGGCCCTGGTTGAGCGGCACGGCGCAGTATTTGCACGAGAAGATGCACCGCTCGGAGAGGGTGATGTAGGCCTGGCGGGGACAGTGGAGAGGAGCGGGTTCGAGCACACCCCGCACCAGTTCTCCCCCGAAGGGGATGGTCGCCTTCCCCATCCCCTCGTGGATGAGCGTCAGGTCGGCTTCGGGATCGACCGAGAGCCTGACCCGTCGGCCGTCGACCGAGAAAAAAAGAGAACCCGTACCCCCGGCACCGGGCCCGGCCGTCGAGGATGAGACATACTGCTTCGCCGGCACCCCGACCACCTTCACCCGACCCCTGGCCAGGAGTTCGGCCTTCAGTCGGAGCCAGTCCATAGGGCAAGCGCCTCCTCGAAGTCGGTGTAGAAGGGGATCGCACCGACTGCTCCGATGAGCCCGTTCCCGTCCATCACGACCCTGACCTGCGGGAGCACGGCCTCAAGGTCGGCACGCGAGACCTTGCCCCGCTTCACCGCCTCGCCATACTCCCGGAGGGACGAGGGATCGAACCCCACAAAGGCCGCCATCCCGGTCTGGTCGGAGAGGGTGTAGCGTCTGAGTAATACCGCGAACCGCTCGATGAGAGCGTCGGGATCGGTGGAGGCGAACTCCACCGCACAGGCCACGCAGTTCTTCGTCCGTTCCGGCACCGGGAAGAGTTGCACGATGGTGTGCGAGAGGTAGACCGAGGCCTCGTCCGCGATCTGCCGGGCGATGTTGTGGACCAGGGTCCAGGTCGCCCCCGCCTCGGGAGTATCGGTGTCGTCCACCCCGATCACCACCCGTTCGCGGCGGGGGAGCCAGACCGTCGAGCCGGCCAGTTTCCCGCCACCCGACTCGTCACACTCGGCCCTGATCACGCCCCGACCCCGCGCCCGGCAGGCCGAGGCACCGACGCCCCCCCCGCCCATCCCGAGATAGGTGACCGAGACCTCGTCGCCCTCGACCGACGCTCCGGCAATGCCGGCAGGGAACTTCGAGCCTTCGAGCCCCAGGTCGACCGACCCGGTCCGCAGGAGGTAGCGCGTCGTCGGCCCGACAATCCGCGCCGACTCGACGAGCGGGCTCTGCGCATAGTGGCGACGGACCCACTGCGCACCGCCGGTACATTCGTAGAACTCAACGATCTCGGCCCGGTCGCCGCCGGCATCGGCGACGGCGACGATCCCGGGGTACGAGATCACGTATGGATCTTGAAGTTCCTCAGATGCTCCCTTCAGGTCGTTCGCCATAGAGACCAGCCGCCTCCACGCCGCGGTTGCCCCAGAGCACAGCGCCCAGAGCACCTATCCGGCCCTTGCTCGCCGCGGAGTCGATGAAGGTGATCCCGAGCCTCGCCGCCTCGGCCTCCACCTCGTCCTGGGTGAGCAGTTCGGTCTTGATCTTCCTGGTGTACTCGGTCTCGGGCAGGCCGATCCCGCGGTAGTAGGCGATCCCGGTGTCCCCCGAGACCGCGTGCTCCTCGATGTAGTCCTTCACAAAACCGAGGAGGTCGTCGACCGACCCCGGCCTGACCGCAAAGTTCAGCACCGAGCCGACACAGTTGGTCGTCTTCTGCGGGGCCTTCGGGTTGAGTTGAACCAATCTCATATTAAGGTACTCCGCTCCTTCGACCTTGCACGCCTCGGCACACTTGAGAGCCAGCACCCAGGTTGCCCCATCCTCTTTGGTATCGGTGTCGTCGATCCCGATGGTCACCTTCTCATACTTCGGGGAGACGATCCGCACCCGGCAGATACGCGCACCCCCGATGTGGAGATCGTCCTCACCCGGGTACTCGGCCCTGATCACCCCGGGTGCCTGCGGGAGACATGCGGCAACGCCGACACCGGCACCGGCGATCCCGGCCCAGGTGGTCACGACCTCGTCGCCCTCCACCTCGACGCCGGCAAGGGCCTGGCCCCCGATCTCCTGACCTGCCGCCCCGAAGTGAGGTTCGTACGCACCAAGGCGAGCGGCCATGGTCATCGACGAACCCTGGACGTCGGCGGCGGTCAGCGCCCCGCCGGCACGCCGTCGATTCATCACGTCCCACTCGATGGTGCCGCGGTGCCGGCAGGTCTCCAGGATCTCGGCCAGGCCTTTCTCCTCATCCACCATCACGATAAATTTCTCTGCAAAGAGCGGCCCAAAGCGCTCTCTCACTTCGTCGGGGGTCAGCACGATCATAGTATACACCGAAAATTTCGTTGACGAAATATTCGGTATCATCTAAGATAAAGGGATCGCAGGTGAGCGAGAGGAGCAGCCCCCCATATGCTGACCTCACTCAGAGAGAAACACGCCCATATCGCCCTCCGATCCGGGAGGAGGGGATCTGATCCGGGCTCATATTGAAGAGATTTCAGGATCCTGGCAGAGAAGGCCCCGTTCACGAAACGCCAGCAATATCATGAACTCTGTCGGCCCCATAAAGCCCCCGCATGATTGTGAGAGATATCAGGGCATATCTCCTCCAGGAAAGGCGACATCTGGCCGTCGTAGACGCATGGAAATCGCCGCGATTTTTCGGGCAGGCGAAGGCCCGAGGGAGGCAGAATCGTGGGTGAGAGGTCGGGATTCCGGCCCGCTTAACAAAAAGGGCTCTGTTTCTGAACGATTCGTCCTCTGCCTTCCTGTCCCCATCCTCATCGCGGCGGTCCGGGGGCAACGCCCCCCGCACGGAGGTCTGGGATGACGTGATGAATCAGACATCCCGCCACCCAATCGCAGAATTTTCACCGCCATCTCGCGCCGGAGGGCCTTGCCCCCCGGAGCCTCCCAGGACGAGGATAGGCAGGGGCGGCGAGGGGCGAGATTCACACCCCGGAGATCCATTCTGAACAATTTTCATCGCGTATGCTTGAGGCGTGCTCCCGGTTCATGCCCGACCCTACAGAGCAAAAAAAGAATTATCTTCTTCTCATCATGACCGCCGCGCCGAGGGCGAGGATCGCAAGCCCTTCCATCACCGGGGACTGTTTCGGGACGGTGGTGCCTGCCGGGGGCGCGGATGTTTCGGCGGTCTGCACCACCTCAGTTGCCGGGGCCGTCGTCTCTTCTAGTGGCACGGCCGCCTCTGCGGCGACGATCTTCCCCGCGACGATCGCGAAGTACGAGAACCCGTCGGCTTCGGCCGAGTAATAGACTCTCTCCTCGTCCTCCTTCAGGAGCGTCGTGGGAAGGCTCTTCCATCCCTCGTCGGCGTACTGCAGGAGCGTGATCTGACTGCCTGAAAGCCCGTGTGCATCCAGCCAGGTCTTCGGCACCGAGAACTCGATGACGAGACCCGCAACCGCGGAGGGGTCGGCGCGATACAGCGTCATCTTCTCGATCTCATAGACCGTCGAGCCGGGCATCTCGATGCTCGTCGGGAGGGACGCCTTCTCCACGGTGACCAGGAGGTTGGAGATGGCGTCCCAGGCCTTCACCGTGACCCGGTCGATTGCGGTGCGGTCCACCGAGAACGACCTCTTCTCCCCTGCAGGGACCGATCCCGCAAATGAAGCCACATCAGAGAGGCCGCCGCCCGAAGAGGATGACCCGCTTCCGGACGGTTGCGACGCCGGCCGGGATGTCGCCGACAGCCCGAAGAGCGAGAGGCCGTTGGGGGAATATGCCTCGAAGATCATGTTGCCGGCGGGATCGGTGCCGACCAGCCTGGTGTCCAGCACCTCCTTCGTGTCATCTTCCGCCCACCGGATGATCCGGATCGCACCGACGCCGCCGTGGGCGTCGACCCATGCCGGGCTGACGGTCATCCTGACAGAGGCGCCAGTGATCTCCTTCCCGTTCGTCAGGTTCGTCTTCTTGATATTCATCGTGAAGGCGACCGCATCCACCTCCAGGCCGTCGCCACTCGCAGCGAGCTGGAAGGCCGACTGCACATCCTCGGTTATGTTCTGGCTGAGGGTGGTCGTGATGCCCGCCCCGGCCGGCAGGCCGGTGAGGTTGGCGCGGATGCTCCCCGAGACGGTGCCGGGGAGGGGGAGGTCGGCGACGAGGGGATCGGTTTCGAGGACCAGTTCGTCGAAGGTCGCGTTGATTCGCCCGCCCGCCGGTTCCTCCATCGACGTGGTCCTGACGGCGAGGTTGAAGCCGTCGCCCTGCAGGACAAGGTGGCTGCCGTTGATGCCGGCGATGCTCGCGTTGACCGATATGAAAGGCGCCCCGCTGCTGTTCTCAGCGAAGGTGCAGTCCGGCACCTCGAAGGAGACCGTCTCCGTCTTCTTCGTCGCGGGGACCACGGTGACGATCGCAGAACCCGTGCAGCCGCCGCACCCGGCGGTGATCGTCACCTCTCCCGGCGAAAGTGCTTCAAAGCACCCGGTGGTCGCGTTCACGACACCGAGGGTCGTGTTGCCGCTCGACCACACCAGCACGGTGTCGGGAAGTTTCTCACCACGCTGGTCGAAGACCTCCGCCGTGAAGGTCACGCTCTCGGCCACTTCGAGGGTTTTGGCGGGCGGGGAGACGGTGATGGTCGTGGGGGTGAGGATGAGATAGGCGTCGATCGGGGAGATGAGGGGGTGGTAGTGATCTTTGCCTCCGGCCGTGAACGGCGTGTCGCCGAGGCCGTCGCCGTCGGTGTCGTTGCCGGCGTAGGTGGCAAAGTGGTTGCCGATGAAATTGGAGTATGCGGTATCGTTGTACACGTAATTGACCGGTTTCGTGGAGTTTAGAGTGAAGGGAGAAGAACTTCTACAGTAAAAAAAGCCACCGGGTTTTGCAGGGTGGGTGCTGATGGAATTCATATAAATATTGAAGGATTCTCCACCTTTTACTTTCTCGAGATAGAATGTACCCATTTTACCCCCTTTCAGTTCATTGCCAGTGAGCGTAAGGTTCTTTATAGACCCCTCTAAATAGAGATTCATTTCCGTGCATTCACCGATGGTATTATCCTTGATGACTATGTCTTGTCCCCCAAGAATGCCCAATCCACTCATTGCACCATTATAAATCACGTTATTTACGATTTTAACATCGTTACAGTACAAAGAGTCAATCCCCAGAACACTTCTACCTGGGAAACAGCTTATTGTATTATTCTCAACGATGTTTCCGGTGGATTGTCCTTTTCCCCAAACTGTAATTGCACTATCAAATACATTTTCGATGACATTATCTCTGACAACAGCATGATCACAGGTTTGCAAATATATCGACGTTGTCGGACTGTTGAATCTATTCCCTGCAATCGTTAGATAACTTACATGGTGCTTATATACGTAGATACAATACTTCGTTTCCGAAAAAATATTTCCTGAGATCGTGCAATTGTCGCCTTTCGTGATTCTTATTGCATTTTTACTTGCAATTGTTGCAAATCCAGTCTGCTTTAGAGTAAAACCCGATATCGTTACATTGTCAGCCCGAACTTCGATCATAAGGGCCCTTTTATTATTCGTGATGGTTGTGCCTGAAGGGCCGTTCTCCGATCTGAGTGTTATCCCTTTCTCAATCTTAAACAACTCATCATAGATTCCATCCCTGACGAGGACGGTGTCGCCATCCCGTGCACAGACGACAGCGTCAGTAATCGTTCTGAAATCACCGTTGCCGGACTGATCGACGATCCATGTATGCGGGGGAAGATCGTCGGGATAGACATACACAGTTGCTGAACCATTGACTCCGGCAAAACTGGCCTGAACTTCAGTTATGCCTGGACCTATAATGGTGAAGTATCCGGTTTGGTTCACGGTGCCAACTGAAGTGTTGCTGCTCGTCCACTTGAATGGAACAAACGGGATCTCAGTTCCAGATAGATCATATGCCTTCCCCTCGAACTGGAGAGGTTCACTACTCTCCCAGGTTCTTACAATATCAGGCGTGATGTTTATCTCTCTGATATCAGGGGGGAACTCAAGAGAAATTTCTGTGACCTCTTCGAGATTCTTACCAACATGCGCAATTCCCGAACCCGTCAACTTTAGCGGCCAGTATGTTCTTCCATCAATCGGCTCTTCTGGGATCTCGAACCCGTCCACTTTATAGGCGGCAATAAAGGTCTTATCACCATCGAGGAACTCACGACTGGCAATCTGGACGGTCTTATCATTGCCTGCTGCTTTGCCGATGACGGTGACAGTATAGTCGCGAGACGCCAGCGACACATTGAACATTGCAGGATCCTGATCGTCGACAAGCCCGACGACTGCAGAGAGATTGACCCCCTCCCACAACTTTCCGCTGGGGTCGGTATATGAGAGAAGTCCGCCTTTGGAGAGGTCGATGATCGTTGAACGATTCAGCGTTCCGTTCACCGCTCCGATCAGGTTGACATTCCAGTCAGGATGTGATTTGATTACAACCGTAGCATTCCCCGAAACGCTGCCGTTGGTCGCCCGGACAATGGCGGTTCCTTCTCCACGTCCGGTAAACAAACCATTTTCATCGATGGTTCCGACGGACGGAACCGTGCTGGACCATGTAACCAACACCGGAGAGATTTCGTCTCCGAACTGATCATACCCCGTTGCAGTGAACGTGCAGTTCTCAATCTGATCCGCGTACATCACGACATCTGACGGCTCTAAAAGAATGGATGTCAGAACCTTCACAACAGGAGCGGTTACTGTTACGGACGCGGTCTGGGATGCACCTTTTGTAGAAGCGGTAATAATCGTCGAGCCTTCGGCGACTGAAGTGAAAATTCCCTTATTATCGATAGTCCCGACACCAAGGTCGCTGCTGGACCATGAGATCTGTGCCCCTTTGATTTCATCGCCACTTGCATCATACGCTCTTGCCGTGAACCTCTGTTTTCCGTTTGCAGGCACTTCTGCGGAAGGAGGCGAAATCGAGAGCGTTGCAGCATCGGGCAGCGGAACACCGGAGACGTACCAGCCACTGAATTCTGTTGGATAAGGCCCGGTCAGTCGATTGGTCCAGGAGGTGAGATTATATGCCCCGATATCGGCGTTTTTGCCATAACCATAGACATTGAAGGCCAGGAGGGTGTTCAGATTTTCAACCTCGTACTGTACCCTGAGAGGATGAGCGCGAAGAATGCCGCCATTAAGGTCGACAAACATCAGCCTGAAGGTATTTGAGGTATCACTCAGGTTCTGACCGGGAAATATTGGATACTGAGTTTCTGCCGCCGGCCGCCACGTCTGCGGACCATAGATAAAATCGTCTTTTGTGAACCACTCATCAAGTGTCACCGGTTCGTAATGTTCTGTGCCGGGGGCGGGCTCTGCATGAGGGATCGGATTCGGTACCCACTGGTATCCATCAGCCCGAATATGCACCTTGAAATCGTCGGGAATCGTTCCGTTAACTGCAACACAGAGGAATATTTCGTCATGATAACCGCGTCCTCCAGTCTCTGTTACATAAAAAGTTCCTGACGGGTCGTGGGTGTTGGTGACCTGTCCATATTGCATATACCCGCTTGAATTCGAGATGTGAACCGCATTCAGACCCCCGCCGGTCCATTTGATCCGAAATGTATCGTTGCCGAAATCGTTGAACCTCGCCCCATCGTCGTTTGCAACCTTCAGGTACACGTCGTCCACTGCCTGAATCATGCCCCCGAAAACATCACGAACAGAGGACAACACCTCCATGGTGCCCACCGGTGTCGGCGAAACCTCGGGCAACGGAGCCGTCACCGTCGCCGCCGCACTCCCGTTCACGGTGCTGTTCGCGACCGTGGCGGTGATCACTACAGATCCCGGAGCACGCGCCGTGAACGAACCGGTGCCGTTCACCGTCCCGACAGACGGGTCACTACTCTCCCAACTGAACATGACATCGGGAACGACCGCGCCCGAAGGATCATATGCCGCCGCCGAAAACGGCCGCACCTCGCCCACTGTCATTTCGGTGGATACCGGCGTGACGGTCACCCACGAGATCACAGGCTGCATCGATGTCGGTGTCGTGGCATTCCCGTCTCCTCCGGACTCCGGATCCAAAGGAGAGAGCACGGTGCCGTTCATGTCGCCATTGATGCCGGAGACATTCGCGCCGGAAATGTTCTCCGCCCCCCCCGGAACGACACAGAGTGCGACCATAACAAAAATTGCAAAACTCAGCAATACGAAGGAGTAAACATTATTCCAGCATCTCTTGCCGGACCAGTAGACAATATCAAGAAGACTCATAATCCAACCCTTTAATCAATGATGTTCGAGTATCTTCCCAAATCAATACTCTGTGATCGATAGAGGACAATAAAATATAATCATTATTATTTGGCTCTTGGTTAAATATATCCCGATAACTCCAATTATCCACAACAATGATCCAAAACATAAAATGCACCGCATCACCCAAAACAATGCTAAAAACAGAAATATTAAATAAAAAAAGCAGAAAAATTCACGATAAAATCATCCAAACAAAATCATCTCCGAGCGCCTACGAGCACACCCACCATGCTAAAATCGCCCACAATGAGACCAAAAGCACCAACCACCAAAAAATAACCATACGAGGATATAATCGGACATTTTCAAACAATCCCTTTTCTTCGACCAATCGATTACCTCAATCGCCGGCCCTGAAAAATTACTCATGAAACTGAATCTCAGGCGGTCCTTTGATAAATCTCGCAAGAGTTTTCGTGGCGATCCACTCCCAAGAGGGAGTTACCACCACTCGAAACACTCCGGTGTTTCTTAAGATGGAGCATACCCCTTAAGTATCTGAGACATGAATCTTCGCCTGGATCAAACTTCTTCATTCCAGGAATCCTGAACGCGTATCTTCCGCAAGGGCGAATGCCCCCCCGAACCCCCACACATGAAGATTGGCAAGAGACGGCACCCCCTCTTCAAAATCATCTCTCCGCCTTCCTAGCCCTATCTTCGTCCCGGGGGTCCGGGGGCAGCGCCCCCGGCGCGAGGATAGAGGAAGGCCATAGATACATGTTCGCACTGCGAAGAGGTGAAGATCTCTCCACCATCATCCACCTCCATCTTCTGGAGGGTAGGGCCGGAGAGGTTTTGGGATGACCTCATGATGCATCAGCCTATGAGGGAGAAACAATCTGGCTCGATCAGGAAAACATCTGATACTTGGGATTATAAAAAGAGAAAAATGGGGGTTAGAAACCAATAGTCCAGCCACTGCTTCCTGTACCTGTTATTCTGTTCGTCCAGGAAACGGATTTCCCTTGTTTCGACTGGTTGCACCAGGTGTAGATGTCGAATAAGGCATTTCCGTTATAACCAGTAACGCCATAGTCAACTTTGATCATGCCATTGTCTGTCAGGTTGAGGCCGGTGGCGTTCAGGGTACCAAGCCCGGTGTCGATGAACATGACCTTGTACGTATCAGACGTATTCGTCATGTTCTGGCCGTAGTACATCGGATAGTCCTCATCGAAATACGGGCGCCACTTGCAGTTAACGAGATCACGACCATTCTTAAGGAAATGACCGTTACCAAACGTGCCGATACTGACATTACTATAGTGCGTGAGACTGCCCGACGGCGGGAACATAATCGTCGGTGTCAGAGTCCAGTTGTATCCGGAAGCCGTGATGCTCAATGCAAGATTCGTGGTATTGGCCGCTCCCGGGACTCCGAACATGAGGATGGCAGAATCACTGCATCCCGGATCCTTACTGGTGTCCGAAATGTAGAATGTCCCGTTCAGATTTTGATTGGCGTAGACAGCTCCATTTTTGTTCGTGATACTGTTCGTGATATGAATTGCTTTGAGGCCGCCGCCGGGCTTTGAGAAGTTGAAGTAGTAGGTGTCATCGCCATGAGGATCATAGAACGCCCCATTGGCCATCTCAATGTACGTCTGGTTGTTATCAGCAAAATCAACCGCAGAAGCCGGCGCGACACATGCGGCGAGCATCAGCACGACTGCCGATGCCATCGCCACCTTCAGTACCATTGCTTTTCCTTCATTTTTCATCTGAAATCCTCTCTTTCGTTCATATGATCCGGGCATCCGAAGAGGCACCGGGATCCTGCCAACAGAAGCCGGACAGTACTCAGTAAATCCAATAAGATTTACTTGAAGCCCCGGTCAACGATCAATACCACAAAACTAATACAATATATAATTACCGAATTAATATTGCATCTAATTCTTGACGTAATTACGTGCGAATATAGAGAGCAGCCAAAAATGGATCCACTTTAAAATAGAACAACCGTCTCTCTCGATACCAGATATCATTCCCCTCAGCACTGCATCCCACACAAAGAACCCAATCACAAAATAGCCATTTTCATTCCCGGTAGAGAGAAAAGAACCCATAGATACTACACGGCTCCCCACGACACACCGGTCGAAGAGATCAAATAAGAAAATGCTGCAAGCCACCGCTCCTGCGCGTTGCATTCGGCCCCCGATCACATACACAGAGAGCGACCAACCCGACAAAACCCACACGACCAGTCGGGCCTTCCAGACGACAGACACCGGCACACCCCTCCCGCCGGCGACACGATCGCAACGGACGCAAAAACCGCTCGAAGACAAAAACAAAAAAAAGATTAGAAGAGGTTCTTCAACTCGATCTTGAAGGGCCCGAGGTTGCCGCCGAAGTTGCCGGCGCTGATGAAGACGACGCCGGGCACCATGGCCGCGGCCTTGACACCTACAGCCATCGCTTCCGTCACCGACTCCTCGTCGACACCGTCGATGACGATCTCGTAGATCGCCTTCACGCCCTCCGGCACCATGGAGTCCTCGACCTGCTCACGCAGCGTCGGACAGTACTTCTCGTTCGTAGTGGCCGACATGAACTTGTACTTGGTGCTCCCGACCTTCGAACCCGACGCAACGACGCCGCCGGGGAAGGAGGTGATCACACCACAGACCGCACCGATCGCATCGACCGCAGCCTGAGCGCCCACAAGGGCGGCCATCTGGTTCTCGCCCATGATGAAGAAGTTGCCGCCGGCAACGCCCTTGACGATCCCGAAGTCCTCCTCACCGACGTACTCGCCGTTCATGATCGGGATAGCCCAGCACTGCCGGCCTCCGACCTCCTTCTTGTACTCGTAGCCATCACCGAAGAAGTGGAGTTTCAAGGGAATACGCTCCTCAGCCTCGGGCAGACCGTCGAAGGCCGCCGTCGTCGGGGCGGTGAGGATACACTCAGAGAGACGCTCGAGAACCCGCGCCTTGAGCTTCTTCTTGCCGGCACAGATGAGGATCGCATAGCCCGGTCTTCCGTCAGGGGTCTCTTCAGCCGGGACAAAACCCTCAACCCCGGCCTCGCACGGGCAGCCGATCGCCGAGGTGGCAAACCCGGTCGCTTCAACGGCGGCCTTGTACGCCCACTCCTCGGTCACGGCGGTAATGATCACCCTGGACACCCAGGTGGGGAACGCTTCAGCGTATGTCTCGTCGATGGTCACACCGTTATATTCCATATGTGTACACCGTTACAGAGTTGCAACAGGCAAACAGAAGAATATTTCTAAATCATCCGTGAGAACCGCGGCCGGGCCGACGACATTCGGAGATCAGATATGAAACCCAATACCCTCCTCTCAGAATTGGGCATGAGCCGGAAAAACGCCTCAGGCATGCCGCAGGAAAAGTCTTCCATAGCAATCCTGAAAAAAATAGAGTGAGACAATACGTAGTTAATATGATATCAAAATCAACATAATTGACTTGTCTGGGGACGTTTCCGGGTCTTTTTTAAGGATGTCATGATTCAGAAAGTTTATCTATATTATTTGCCAACTCTTTCTTAATCGATTTTCAATCGAGATAGCTGGTGCGTGAAACCATGGCATTTGCAGTGCACGTCAACATGGAACGTTGTACCGGTTGTAACAATTGTGTGGTCGCGTGCCCCGTAGACGCACTGGAGCTCAACACTGTAAATCCTGTCACCACCGACAAGATTTATAAGGTGATGAACGGCAAGGCAACCGTCCTTGACGTTGATCACGAGCTCTGCGCCGGGTGCGGCGTATGCGTCGAGGCATGCCCATACGGTGTGATACAGCTGGTCGTTGGATCAATGCAGTCCGGGTCTCCGGCCCCGATGACAGCAAAGGAGTGAGGGTTACTCATGGCGATCTTTCCGAAATTCTCGAAAACAAGAGATGGTGTGAATATCATCAATGAGCAGCGGCTCCTCAAGCAGGTCAACCACCTTATTCTCGACACCCAGCGGTGTACGGGATGTGGCATCTGCTCTGAGTCATGCCCTGAAGAAGCGATTACCGTTAGCATGGTCGGTGCGACCAAGAGGAACAAGGGTATCAGCTACGCAACCCCCGTGAACATTGACGAGGTCAAGTGTTCATACTGTGGTGTCTGTGTGGTTATGTGCCCCTTCAACTCGCTGACTCTCAAGATCGATGGCGAAGAGAGTCTCCCCATCGTAGAGCGGGAAGGCTTCCCGCAGTACGACATGCTCGCCAAGATCGACGAAGAGAAGTGTGTGCGGTGTACCGTCTGCGAAGACGTCTGTCCCCGTGACGCCATCGACCGCGACGTCCCCGCCTATGAAGGCAGCGTCGAGGGCGGGCGCGAGCGCCAGACCGCACTGACCGCAAAGACCACCTTCGAGGTCGACACCGACAAGTGTACGGTCTGCGGCATCTGCGGTTCGCTCTGCCCGGCAATTACGGTCAAGCGCAAGGAATTCTCTGCCGAGACCGGTGCGGTCGAAGGCGACGTCCTCTGGGACGAGAAACTCTGTGACGCCTGCAAGGTCTGTACCGAGGCCTGCCCCGAAGAGGCGATCACCGTCACCCGCGAGGTCGAGACCAAGAAGCTCCCCGGCAAGGTCAACATCATCGAGGATGACTGCTGCACCTGCCGCTGGTGTGCGGAGAACTGTCCGACCGAAGCGATCACCGTCGAGAAGATCTTCGAGGGTGAGATCGAGTTCCACGCCGAGAAGTGCCCTGGCGGCTGCTCGACCTGTGCCGAGATCTGCCCGGCCCACGCGATCTATCTCCCCTCCCCTGCACCCGCAGCCGAGATGAAGGGCGAGAAGGAAGCAAACATCGCGGTTAACAAGGATCTCTGTATCCTCTGTGGCGCATGTGTCAACGCCTGCCCCGGTGAAGACATCATCGTCCTGAAGCGGACCGGCGTCCGCATGAAGGGCAAGGAGACAGACCTGTTCAACAAGATCAAGGCAAAGCTCTTCACCCCGCGGACCTCCAGGGTCAAGGAAGGCGTCGCACCCGGCGAAGTAGAGCTCAAGGTTCTTGAAAACGCGTGAGGTAGTGACATGGCAAAAGGATATAATGACCCTGCAATGGAAGAGAAGTTCCAGGACAGGTATTTCCACGCTACAACGGAAAGCAACCCCGAATTTATCAAGGAAGTAGAGCGCCTCGGCCGTACCCCGGCACACATGTGCTTCCAGTGCGGTACCTGCACCGGTTCCTGTCCCTCGGCCCCCCGGTCGAGCTACCGGATCAGGAAGTTCATGCGCCGCGCAGTCCTCGGGCTCGAGAGAGAGGCCCTGACCGACCCGGACCTCTGGCTCTGCACCACCTGCTACAGTTGCAGTGACCGGTGCCCGCGTGACATTGCCCCGACCGACGTCATCATGGCAATGCGCAACCTCGCGTTCAAGGAGGACATCGTACCCAGGAACTTCCTCAAGACGATCCAGCTCATCTACAACACTGGTCACGGCGTGCCCAACAACGACGTGAACCGCGCTGCCCGTGTCAAACTGGGTCTTGAGGCCGAGCCTGAAACGACCCACAAGTACCCCGAGTTCATCCCGGGCATCCAGAAGATCCTGGACCACTATCACATGAAAGAAAATGCAGACAGAATCCTCTCAGAGGGTGAGCAGTAAATGCACGAGTATGCGTTTTTCCTCGGGTGCATCGCACCGAACCGTTACCCAGGCTGTGAAGCAGCCGCCATCAGGACGAGCCGGAACGTCGGCATCGAACTTCTCCCACTGAAGGGCGCGAGCTGCTGCCCGGCACCGGGTGCGTTCGGCGCAGTCGACCTCCGCGTCTGGTACGCGATGGCCGCCCGCAACATCTGTCTTGCCGAAGAGATGAACCGCGACATTGCCCTCATCTGCAATGGTTGCTACAAGTCCATCTACGAGGTCAACGAGCGTCTCAAGGAAGACGACGAACTCCGCGACGAAGCCAACGAAGTCCTCGCCGAGATCGACATGGAGTTCAAGGGCTCCATCGACGTCTACCACCTCGCCGAACTCTACTACGACCCCAAGGTCTGCGGTGTCGAGAAGATCCGCGAGTCCGTGGTCAGACCCCTCGACAACACCAAGATCGCAGTCCACTACGGCTGCCACCTCCTCAAGCCACTGAAGGAACGCCGGTTCGACGATTCCGAGAACCCGATGTGGATCGAGGCACTCGTAGAAGCAGTCGGCGCAGAGCCGGTCCAGTACCGCAACAAGATGCAGTGCTGCGGTGCAGGCGGTGGTGTCCGTGGCTTCGACCTGGCCCACTCGCTGGACATCACGAACGAGAAGCTGATCAATATCAACGAGGCAGGGGCCGACGCCCTCACCGAGGTCTGCCCGTTCTGTCAGCTTCAGTTCGACCGCGGCCAGATCGAGATCAAGGAGAAGTTCGGCATCGAATGGGGCATCCCGGTGCTCCACTATAATGAACTGCTGGGCCTTGCCCAGGGAATGAGTCCCCAGGAACTTGCACTTGACCTCCACGCCATAGATTGCAAGCCATTCCTGGACAAGGTTCTGTAAGGGAGGAATATCAATGGCAGAAGAGAAGAAACAACCTAGAATTGGTGTGTTTGTGTGCCACTGCGGTACCAACATCGCCGGCACCATTGACGTGGAGTCAGTCAAGGACTATGCCGCGACCCTCCCGAACGTCATCGTCGCCGATGACTACCAGTATATGTGCTCGACCCCCGGCCAGGCAAAGATCATCGACGCCATCAAGGACCACGACCTGACTGGCATCGTCGTCGCCGCCTGTACGCCCCGTCTGCACGAACCGACCTTCAGAACGGCCACGAAAGAGGGCGGTCTCAACCCGTTCAGGTTCGAGATGGCCAACATCCGTGACCAGAACTCCTGGGTCCACATGCATGACCCTGAAGGCGCCACGGCAAAGGCAAAGGATGCCATCAGGATCGCCGCTGCAAAGGCGTCCCTCCTCGAAGATCTGTACCCCAAGAGCGTGCCGGTCGAGCACGCAGCCATGGTCGTCGGCGCTGGTGTCGGCGGTATTCAGGCCGCACTCGACCTGGCGAACGCCGGGATCAAGACCTACCTTGTCGAGAAGAACCCGACCGTCGGCGGACGCATGTCCCAGCTCGACAAGACCTTCCCGACCCTCGACTGTTCGCAGTGTATCCTCACCCCGAAGATGGTGGACGTAGGACGTCACCCGAACATCGAGCTCCACACCTACACCGAGGTCGAATCAGTCGACGGATATATCGGCAACTTCGACATCACCCTCAGAAAGAAGGCCCGGGGCGTCATGAGCCAGGACGAAGCCACGGCCAAGGGCATCGTCGGCGGCGGCTGCAACGGCTGCGGCGACTGTGCGGCGGCCTGTCCGGTCATCAAGCCCAACCCCTTCGAGTTCGGGATGGCGCCGAGAAAGGCGATCTACATCTTCCACCCGCAGGTCGTGCCTCTGGTCTACACCATCGACTTCGACGCCTGCGTGAAGTGCGGGCTCTGTGTCGAGGCCTGTGGCGAGAAGAAGGCCATCGACCTGGAGATGACGGACACCTTCGAGACCGTCAAGGTCGGCACCGTCATTCTCTCCACCGGGTACGACATGTTCGAGATCGAGAAGAAGCGCGAGTGGGGCTACAAGCAGTTCGACAACGTCATCACCTCGCTCGAGTTCGAGCGCCTCATCTGTGCCTCCGGTCCGACCGGCGGTCACCTGATCCGTCCGTCCGACGGCGAGACCCCGATGAAGGTCGCCTTCGTGCTCTGTGCCGGGTCCCGTGACAACACCGGGGTCGGCAAGCCGTACTGCAGCCGGTTCTGCTGCATGTACTCGCTCAAGCACGCCCACCAGATCATGGAAAAGATCCCGGGCTGTCAGCCATACATCTTCTACATGGACATCAGGTCATTCGGCAAGATGTACGAGGAGTTCTACTACCGTATCCAGAACGAGGGCGCGAAGTTCATCCGCGGCCGTGTCGCCAACGTCCTTGAGGACGCGAAGACGAAGAACCTCCACGTCTATGCTGAGGACACGCTCCTCGGGCGCCCGGTCGATCTCGAGGTCGACATGGTTGTCCTTGCAGCAGCGGTTCAGCCCACCGAGAACATCGACCCTGTCAGGAAGATGTTCGGCGTCTCCTGTTCGCAGGACGGCTGGATGCTTGAGGCTCACCCGAAGCTCAACCCGTGCGGCACCACGACTGCCGGTGTCTTCCTTGCCGGTGTCTGTCAGGGCCCGAAAGATATCCCCGACACAGTCGCCCAGGCCGAGGGTGCGGCATCCGCAGCATCCATCCCGATCCACACGGGTAAGGTCGAGCTCGAACCCTACTTCGCCCAGTGCCTTGAAGAGAAGTGCGCTGGCTGCGGTATGTGCATAAGCCAGTGCCCGTATTCCGCTCTCGACCTCATCGAGAAGGACGGCAAGCAGGTCATGCACGTCACCGAGGCAAAGTGTAAGGGCTGCGGTACCTGCGGTGGGTTCTGTCCGGGAGGTGCGATCTATATGCAGCACTTCACCACCCCGCAGATCGTGGCTCAGATCGATGCATTCCTCCTTGGAGGTGAACAGTAATGGCAGAAGGAGAATGGCAGCCCAAGATCATTGCAATCATCTGCAACTGGTGTTCCTACGCCGGTGCCGACCTCGCGGGCAGTGCCCGTACTCAGTATCCGCCTGACATCCGTGCCATCCGTGTGATGTGCACCGGCCGTGTCGACCCGCTCTTCATCATGAAGGCCTTTGCCGACGGGGCTGACGGTGTCCTCGTTTCCGGGTGCCACTTTGGTGACTGCCACTACATCGCAGGCAACTTCAAGTGCGCCAAGAGGATGTTCCTCCTCAAGAGTGTCCTCAAAGACCTCGGCATCGACGATCACCGCCTCAGAATGACCTTCGTCTCCGCATCAGAAGGTGCGAAGTGGGCGATGGTCATGGAAGACGTGGTCAAGACGGTCAAGGAACTTGGACCCAGCCCGATCAACCAGCTGAAGCAGTAAATTCTGGAGGTTGTTACGGTGCCAGAAATCGAATTAAACCTCATATCCGGGCGGACAATTCATCAAGGAGTTTCCATGGAGGCGGGCAAGGAAAAGCCCGCCTATACCAAAGCTTGCGGCATCATCGAGATGGATGATGCCGACTTCAAGCGTCTGGGCGCATGGAGAAACACCAACGTCCGTGTCACCAGCGAATACGGCAGCGTCGTCGTCAAAGCAGTCCAGACCACCCAGGGTCCCCACCCTGGTCTCGCCTTTATCCCGATGGGGCCGTGGGCAAACATGGTCATCAGCCCGAACACCTACTCCACCGGGATGCCGACCTTTAAGGGCGTACCGGTCAAGGTCGATGTCGCCGGGGACGAGCCGGTGTACGATTCGCTCGACCTCGTCCGCAAAGCCTGCAGGGGTGAGATCTAATGGCGAAAATTATCACTGACGTAGTCTGTCCGTTCTGTGGGACACTCTGTGACGACCTTGAGGTCAAGGTCTCCGACGACGGCAAGGAGATCCTTGAGGTCTACAACGCCTGTGTCATCGGCACGGAGAAGTTCCTCCACTCACAGGCAGAAGACCGCCTGACAGTCCCGATGAAACAGGACGAGGAGGGCAACTGGAACGAAGTCTCAATCGACGAAGCCGTCGACTACACCGCCCAGATGCTCTGCAACGCGAAAAAGCCCCTGATGTACGGGTGGTCCTCGACCAACTGCGAAGCGCAGTCCGCGGGCCACGAGATCGCCGAACTCTGTGGTGCAGTCGTCGACAACACCGCAACGGTCTGCCACGGCACCACCCTTATCGCCGTGCAGGACGTCGGTGTGCCGAGCTGCACCCTTGGTGAGGTCAAGAACCGTGCAGACCGGATTGTCTTCTGGGGCTGCAACCCTGCCCATGCCCACCCGCGGCACATGAGCAGGTACTCGATCTTCCCGCGTGGGTTCTTCACCGGGAAGGGTCACAAGGCCCGTAAGATGGTCGTTGTCGACCCGCGGAGCACCGACACGGCAAAGATGGCCGATCTCCACATGCAGATCGAGCAGGGCCGGGACTACGAACTTCTCAGCGCCCTGCGTGTCGCCATCCGCGGCAACCCGCTGCCTGAGACCGTCGCCGGCATCCCGAGAGAGACGATCCAGGACGTCGCCGAGACCCTCAAGTCAGGCCGTTTCGTGGTCATCTTCTTCGGCATGGGTGTCACCCAGTCGCTCTCGAAGAACCACAACATCGACATCGCCATCGCACTCACCCGCGACCTCAACGACTACACCAAAGCGGCCATCATGCCGATGCGCGGTCACTACAACGTCACCGGCTCGGGCCAGGTGCTCGGGTGGCAGTTCGGGTTCCCGTTCTGTGTGGACCTTTCCCGCGGCTTTGCCCGTTACAATCCGGGCGACTCGACCTCGAACGACCTGCTTCGCAGGGGCGAGGTGGACGCGGTCTTTGTCCTGGGCTCTGACCCGGGTGCACACTTCCCGATCTCTTCGGTGAAGAAGATCGCACAGCTCCCCTCGGTCTGTGTCGACCCGCACTACACGCCGACCAGCGCTGTCTGCAAACTCCACATGCCGACCGCATTCGTCGGTGTTGAGGAGGGCGGCTGCGCCTACCGGATGGACAATGTCCCGATCGAGACCAGGAAAGTCGTCGAGCCTCCCGAGGGCATGCTCAGCGATGAAGGGTTCCTCGAACGTGTGCTCGCACGGGTAAAGGAGATCAAGGGAGTTGCGTGAAATGGCAGAATATCTGATCAAGAACGGTTTCGTCTTCGACCCGGTGCTCGGGATCAACGGGGACAAGGTTGATATTGCCATCAAAGACGGCAAGATCGTCCAGTCTACCGAGATCAAGAACCCGACGGTCGTCGACGCAGCCGGCAAGACCGTGATGGCAGGCGGTGTGGACATTCACGCCCACGTCGCCGGACCAAAGGTCAACGTCGGCAGGAACTACCGGCCAGAAGACAAGCTCTTCACCTACGAGCCCGGGAAGGGCGTAAAGAGGATGGCCGGCGGTTTCTCAGTTCCGACAGTCTTCAGGACCGGCTACAAGTACGCCCAGATGGGGTACACGACCGTGATGGAAGCGGCAATGCCGCCGCTGTACGCCCGCCACACCCACGAAGAGATGCGGGACACCCCGATCCTCGATCAGGGAGCCTACCCGGTCTTCGGAAACAATTGGTTTGTCCTCGAGTACCTCAAGAACCACGAGGTCGAGAACACGGCGGCCTACATCTCGTGGCTGCTGCGGACCACCAGGGGGTACGCGATCAAGATCGTCAACCCGGGCGGCACCGAAGCCTGGGGCTGGGGTCTGAACTGCAACTCGATCCATGACCCGGTCCCGTACTTCGACATCACCCCGGCCCAGATCATGAAGGGCCTGATGGACGCAAACGAGGCCCTGAGGCTCCCGCACTCCGTCCACATCCACACCAACAACCTGGGCAACCCGGGCAACTACGAGACCACCCTCGACACCTTCAAGCTCTTCCAGGGCGAGAAGCCGAACAACGACTTCGGGCGCGAGCAGGTCATGCACCACACCCACGTCCAGTTCCACTCCTATGGCGGTGACAGCTGGGCCAATGTGGAGTCGAAGGCCGACGAGATCATGAACTATGTCAACAACAATGACAACATGACCATGGATCTCGGCTGCGTGACCCTGGACGAGACGACGACGATGACCGCCGACGGGCCGTTCGAGCACCACCTCACCGAACTTAACCACCTCAAGTGGGCGAACACCGATGTGGAACTCGAAACCGCCGCAGGCGTCGTCCCGTATATCTACTCCCCGAACATCAAGGTCTGCGGTATCCAGTGGGCGATCGGTCTTGAACTCGGACTGCTCGCCAAAGACCCGATGCGGGTCTTTATCACCACCGACCACCCGAACGCCGGTCCGTTCTTCAGGTACCCGCGGGTCATGAAGTGGCTGATGAGCCAGGATGCCCGTGAAGCCCAGATGGACGCGCTCAAGTGGGCAGAGAAGGTCAGGTCTGCCACGCTCCTCTCCGGCCTCGACCGCGAACTCACCCTGTACGAGATCGCGGCGATGACCAGGGCGGGCACGGCCAAGGCGCTCGGCCTCAGCCACATGTACGGCAGTCTCAAGCCCGGCCTTGAGGCCGATGTTGCGGTCTACGACTACAACCCCGAGACGGCGGAGGATCCCGAACTTATCGAGAAGGCCTTCGGCAACGCGGCTTACCTCTTCAAGGGCGGAGAAATCGTCGTCAAGGAAGGCGAGGTCGTCAGCAACGGAAACAAGAAGACCCTATGGGTCGACGCCAAAGTCGCCGAGAACCCACAGGTCCAGCGGGACATCGCCGAGAAGTTCATGCGGTACTACACGGTCACCCAGGCGAACTATGAGGTGAACGAGAAGGTCTTCATGAAGAACCCGTACAGGATCGAGGTCGACGCAACCCAGTGAGGAGATGACGATGGAGACGGTAACACTGACACCAAAGGAGCAGCCCGAGCTCTTTATCGACGCGGAAAACATCACTCCCAATGCATTCGCAGGGAAAAACGCCGCGGAGATCGCCGGGCTGTCTGTCTTTGAAGGGAACCAGACCCAGACTCTCGGCCAGTACTTCGAGGTCGCCGGCAAGGCCGGGGCCACGGCCGAGGAGACAAAGATCGTCATCAAGGGCGATGTCACCAAGGTCAAGTACATCGGCATGAGGATGAACGGCGGCGAGATCGTCGTCGAGGGTTCAGCCGACATGTACGTCGGGGCCTGGATGGAAAGCGGCAGTATCCATGTGAAGGGTAATGTCGACGCTTTCTCTGGCACAGGCATGAAAGGCGGCGAGATCGAGGTCGACGGCAATGCCGGAAACTATCTCGGCGCCGCCTACCGCGGTGACTGGAGAGGCATGCAGGCCGGGACCATTCGTGTCCACGGCAATGCCGGCTCTGACATCGGAACCTTCATGAACGGAGGAACCATCATCGTCGAGGGTGACGTGGACGTCCACGTCGGCACCCACGCCGAGGGCGGTACCATCATCGTGAAGGGCAACGGCAAGTCCAAGATCGGTGGCCAGATGGTGAAGGGCGAGATCTACGTCTTTGGCACCATCGATGTCATGATGCCCGGTTATGTCTACCGGGAGGACGTTGACCTTGAAGTCGACGGTGCATCAGCCAGGTTTGCCCTCTTTGAGGGTGATATGGGTGAACGCCATCCCAAGCGGAAAGGTCAGGTCACCTACGGTAAAATCTACCAGAAATACTAAATTTCAACCTTCTTTTTTCTGGAAAGAGAGCGCGAGTCCGGATGTTATATTTATAGAAGTATAATATCATTCAGTAACACGCACTGCAAAATATCTCACACATGAATTCAATAGACTCCGAGCCGCAGGCTCCTCTATTTGAATCTTCTTTCTTGACCACGATATATCCGTGCATATATAAATCGGCGGACGCACCCCAAGATAGCAACGCTTATATGGCGGGATGGTGACTATGCAATTGTCCCTTGAGGGACGTGCAGTAGCAACAGCAGCGATTATCAGCGATTCCTTTAGTGATTCATTACACAGTTCCTGTATTGTATTGGAAAATACATCAAATCCGGAGGAATTATATGGCAAAATACTCAGACACGATCGACCTCTACGACGACGAAGGAAAACTTCTGAAGAGCGGGGTCGCACTTGAGAGGATCAGCCCGGTTGTCAACCCGGCGATCAAGAAGGTCATCGACATGACCAAGCGGACGATCGCGGTCAACGTGGCCGGGATCGAGAAAGGCATCAAGACCGGTGCGGTCGGTTCCAAGGCCGACTCAATCGCCGGGCGGACGATGGACCTTGACGTTGTCAAGGACGTCGATGCCATCAAGGCGAAGATCCAGGAGATGGTCCAGGTCGAAGAGGGCGACGACACCCAGATCAAGGACTTCGGAGGCAAACTCCTCCTCGTCGAGGTGCCGAAGGCCCGTATCGAGGCCGCCGCCACCTACGACGCGGCGATCACCGCCGTTGCGGCGGCGACCACCTACGCGATCCTCGACCAGTACGACATCGGGCCCTTCGACGCCCCGATGGTCAAGGCGGCAGTCTGGGGCACCTACCCGCAGACCATGGATATGAAGGGCGCAAACGTCGCTTCCATCCTGTCCATCCCCCAGAACAACGAAGGTCTCGGTTTCGCCCTGAGGAACATCCCGGCCAACCACGTCGTGATGATCACCGGTCGCAACGCCATGCAGGGTGCGGCCCTTTCCTCGACCTTCGAGCACGCGGGTCAGTTCGAGATGGGCAACGCCATCGGACCCTTCGAGCGCGCCCAGCTCCTCGGCTATGCCTTCCAGGGCCTCAACGCCAACAACCTGGTCTACGATCTCGTCAAGACCAACGGCCAGAGCGGCACGGTCGGCACCGTCGTCCAGTCCCTGGTCGAGCGTGCGATCGAGGACAAGGTTATCGCTCCAGGCAAGAAGGGCGGGTACTTCCAGTACTACGACACCAAGGACCCGATGCTCTGGAACGCCTATGCGGCAGCCGGCACCCTTGCCGGGACCATGGTCAACTGTGGTGCCGGGCGGTTCGCCCAGGCGGTCTCCTCGACGCTCCTGTACTTCAACGACCTGCTTGAGCACGAGACCGGTCTCCCCGGCTGTGACTACGGCCGTGTAATGGGTACCGCTGTCGGGTTCTCCTTCTTCAGCCACTCCATCTATGGTGGTGGCGGTCCGGGTATCTTCAACGGCAACCACGTCGTGACCAGGCACTCGGCAGGCTTCGCCATTCCGTGTGTGGTCGCCGCCTGTTCTGTCGACGCAGGCACCCAGATGTTCGCGCCAGAGGGCACCTCCAAGATCTACGGCGAGACCTACGGCCAGATCGAGGAGTTCGCAAAACCGATCCAGAACATCGCAAAGGAAGTATAAAGGTAGCAGCGGATGACAGAAGCCACATATCCCCAGTGTAGGATTGTGCCTGCGCGTTTCCTCAACCCGGAGACAGTGGAACGTCTCCTCACCAGGATCCTGGAGATCGGTGGGATCAGGAGGCTGATTTTGAACGGACCCCGCCTCCCCCCCACCGTCCCCTATGGCCCGGCCCGGGGTACACCAAACCCTCACCCCATGCGAAAGGCGATCAGGGTCGGAGACCAGGAGATGGAACTTCAGGTGCATGTGGGAACGATCCTCCTCGAACTCGAGGATCGGTCGTACATCGACTCCATAAGGCAGGCATGCGACGAAGTCTTCGTGAAATTCCCGTACGGTTTCTCGGAGGGGAAGTTCATAAAGACACAAGCGACCGTTTCAGACTATGCAAAGTACGGACCCGACGCGGACAAACTCATCCTCGGCATGACCGATCCGAAGAGCCGCAGCGGGCCCCTTATTATTCAGGGAACTAAGTGATTTCAATGCCGATCGGAAGGGTAACCCAGGTAGTGGACTGCAGAGAGAGTATGGGTATGGGCAAAGGCGGAGGCCTTGCCCAGCGAGGAACCATATCAGAATGCCGCCGCCCCGACGTAATCGTCGTCGGGATGTCGCCAGGACGCAGGCATGTGACAAAGCCGGTCTGCGACATCACGTCCGCCCTGAGAAGGGAAGGGGTGGAGTTCTCAGTGAGCACGCTCGTGTTGAACGCGGGCAGCGGTGTTCCCCCCGATGCCCCCGGCATTGCGGGGTCAGTCCTTGGCGCCTACTTCGGGCTCACCCCCCAGGAGATCGAGCAGATAGAAGAGCATAAGGTCGCGATCCTCCACCACGGGAATGTCCGATCCCATGTGGTGCAGAAGGTCAGGTTCATCCTGGAGCATGTCGACGTCAAGGCCGTCGTCGTCTCCCAGTGTCCGATCGACTACGAGGATCTCGCAAAAGAGGGCGTCAAGACCGCCCTCGTCATGCCTCCCCCGGACAGGGTCAAGACCAGAGGAAGTGTCGAGGCGATCGTCTCCGGCGTCACCCGTGGCCAGACCCCTAACAGGGAGAAGATGGCTGAAGTCATCACAGCCGTTACCAGATTGATGAAAGAACACAACCCAAGGTGAATTGTCTATGGCATATAAACCACAGTTTGGACCAGGTACGTCTGTCGTCGCCGAGAACCGGCGCAAGCAGATGAACCCGGACTACCAGCTCGAGAAGTTGCGTGAAGTAACTGACGAGGACATCGTCCTGATCCTCGGGCACCGCGCCCCTGGCGCAGCCTACCCGACGGCCCACCCGCCCCTGGCAGAGCAGCAGGAGCCGGACTGCCCGATCAGAAAGATCGTCGAACCGACCGAAGGCGCAAAGGCCGGCGACCGCGTCCGCTACATCCAGTTTGCAGACTCGATGTTCAACGCGCCCTCGCAGCCGTACCAGCGGACGTACATGGAGTGTTACCGCTTCCGCGGCATCGACCCCGGTACGCTCTCCGGCCGTCAGATCGTCGAGTGCCGCGAGCGTGACCTGGAAAGTTACTCCAAGGATCTTGTCAACACCGAGGTCTTCGACCCGGCCAGGATCGGTGTCCGCGGTGCAACGGTGCACGGTCACTCCCTCCGTCTTGCAGAGGACGGCATGATGTTCGACATGCTCCAGCGCTGCGTACTCGGCGATGACGGTATCGTCAGGTACGTCAAGAACCAGATCGGCGAGCCCCTGGACCGTGCGGTCGAGGTCGGCAAGCCGATGGACGAGGCCTGGCTCAAGGCGCACACCACCATGTTCCACTCACTCGCCGGAACCGGGTTCCGCGATGACCAGGAGTATGTCGAGTATGTGCAGCGGATCCACTCGCTGAGGACCAAGTACGGCTTCATGCCGAAGGAGGAGTGATTGACATGGCAAAGATTGAGAGGGCACAGAAACTGTTCCTGAAGTCGCTCAAGGAGAAGTTCCAGGACCAGGACGTTCAGTCCGAGAAGACCGAATTCTACAAGTTCGGTGGCATCCGCCAGTCCCCGAGGAAACTCGAGTTCATGAAGGCGAGCCAGGCAATTGAGATGCAGCGCGGGATCGCGATGTATGACCCCGAGCGCTGCCACCTTGGCGGACTGCCGATGGGTCAGCGCCAGCTGATGACCTACGAGGTCTCAGGCACCGGCGTCTATGTCGAGGGCGACGACCTGCACTTCGTCAACAACTCTGCGATGCAGCAGATGTGGGACGACATCCGCAGGACCGTCATCGTCGGCATGGACCTCGCGCACGCCACCCTCCAGAAGAGGCTGGGCAAGGAGGTCACCCCCGAGACGATCAACGAATACCTCCACATCCTCAACCACGCGATGCCGGGCGCAGCCGTGGTTCAGGAGCACATGGTCGAGACCCACCCGGGCCTTGTCGATGACTGCTATGTGAAGGTCTTCACCGGCGACGACGAACTCGCCGACGACATCGAACCCCAGTTCCTCATCAACGTCGAGAAACTCTTCCCCGGCGAGTCGGCGGAGGCCCTGAAGGCCGCGGTCGGCAAGTCGATGTGGCAGGCAATCCACATCCCGACCATCGTCTCCAGGACGTGCGACGGCGGTACCACCTCCAGGTGGTCTGCGATGCAGATCGGTATGTCCTTCATCGCCGCGTACCGCATGTGCGCCGGTGAGGCGGCAGTCGCCGACCTTTCCTTCGCTGCAAAGCACGCCGGCGTCATCCAGATGGCCGACATCCTCCCGGCCCGCCGTGCACGCGGTCCGAACGAGCCGGGCGGCATCAAGTTCGGTCATTTCTCCGACATGATCCAGGCCGACCGGAAGTACCCCAACGACCCCGCAAAGGCGTCCCTCGAGGTCGTCGGTGCCGGCACGATGCTCTTCGACCAGATCTGGCTTGGTTCCTACATGTCAGGCGGTGTCGGGTTTACCCAGTACGCCACCGCAGCGTACACCGACAACATCCTCGATGAGTTCACCTACTATGGTATGGACTATATCAAGGACAAGTACAAGGTGGACTGGCAGCACCCGAACGCCGCAGACAAGGTCACTTCCAGCCAGGACGTCGTCAACGACATCGCCACCGAGGTCACCCTCAACGCGATGGAGCAGTACGAGCAGTTCCCGACCATGATGGAAGACCACTTCGGCGGTTCCCAGCGTGCCGGCGTCATCGCCGCGGCGTCCGGTCTCTCCACCGGTATCGCAACCGGCAACTCGAATGCCGGTCTCAACGGCTGGTACCTCTCCATGCTCCTGCACAAGGAAGGCTGGAGCCGTCTCGGCTTCTTCGGCTACGACCTGCAGGACCAGTGCGGTTCAGCCAACTCGCTCTCGGTCAGGCCTGACGAAGGCTGTATCGGCGAGTTCCGTGGCCCGAACTACCCGAACTACGCAATGAACGTCGGTCACCAGGGCGAGTACGCCGCCATCGTCGGCAGCGCCCACTACAGCCGCGGCGACGCGTGGTCCATGAACCCGCTGATCAAGATCGCCTTCGCCGACCCGTCCCTCAAGTTCGACTTTGCCGAGCCGAGGCGCGAGTTTGCAAAGGGTGCGATCCGCGAGTTCGAGCCTGCAGGCGAGCGCTCGCTCATCATCCCGGCCAGGTAAATCCCACAAACACAATTTTTTTTGATCTACTTCAAATGGGCATGTTGAAATCCCAGAATTATGCCCAAAATAGTATTTTAAAGCATCTAAGGAGAGTATTCCAAATGCTTTCCGAAACCTTTAATTGAATAATAAACGACTGTTAAATGAACCACAAAGAGTTTGTACTCCATCTGTGTGGTAACGCGAACAGAAACTCTCGTGCATCGTTCCTGTGTGCGCTGGGAGGGAGACGAATGGAAAGCGTATTATTTGGCATTGGAGTAACAGCATTGGCAGGTGCCCTTGCTACAATTGCAGGCGCTGCTGAGGATACTGAGTCCAACATCGGGTCGCAGGGTGACCCGAACTCTCAGGTCCAACTGGCTCCACAGATGGGCTATATTCACCGGATTTACAACAAGGCTGTGTCCGGTGAGCCGCCCGCATATGGTCTGTGGGTCACCATCAGCGCAGGTGTAGCGTGGGCATTCATGGCAACGGGGATGAACCCGGTGCTTGCCCTTGTTATCGCTTCTGCACTCGCAATCTTCGTGCAGGGTGTGTATGCAACGACTGCCTACCTCGGAAGGACGGCCAGTCTTGCGAAGTTTGAACAACCGGTATACATCGATGTCATCAAGTCGGTGACCACCGTGACGATGGCGCACGCCTTTGTCGCCGTGTTCCCGGCAGTCGTGATGTGTTACCTTCTCATCGCGGCACTCGGTCACCCGTTCCCGCTGCCTCTTCTGGGCATCGTCTGGGGTATCGCTCTTGGTGCCGCCGGTTCTGCGACCGGAAACCCGTTCTATGGTAAGGAACGTCAGTACCAGTCCCAGAAGTTCGGCGCTGGTGTGCCGATCTCCGCGTCCGGCAACATCGTCAGGTACGCGGAAGCAGGTCAGCGCAGCTCTCTCGACAACGGCTGGTTCACCGCAAAGCTCGCGGGTCCGGCATCAGGCATCTGTTTCGGCCTGATCGTGTTCCTCGAAATCTGGAGAACCGTGCTCTTTGAGGACGTTGCCTCAGGCTGGGGCGCTATCATCGCCGGTGTCGTGATCATCCTGATCTTCACGATCATCGACCGGTACGTCGAAGTCTGGGCACGGAAGAATTACGGTCCGTACCAGGCAGAAGCAACTGAGGAGGTGTCCGCGTGACCGCAATTGCAGCAGGCTCAGGCGGAGGCGAAGGGATCAACCCCGTCGCATCAGCCATTGGTATTGTTCTTATTCTCATCACGCTCGCAATTACCTACTTTGCCGTTCCAGCCGGCCTGGCGGCACTTGTCGGCGTCATTGTCGGTGGCCTTCTCATCGGCTTTGGTATTCACTTCGTGCCGGTCGGCGGTGCCCCGGCTGCCATGGGGCAAGCCCCAGGTATTGCGACCGGTGTGGCAATGCTCGCCACCGGTGCCGGTCTCGCCGGCCTCTTCGGTGGGGCATGGGCCGCAGCCAACCCCGAGTTTAGTTTTGCGGTCGTCATCGCCGCCGGCGCTGTCGGTGGCGGTCTGATGATGGCGATCACCTGTCTGATGGTCAACATCATCTACATCTTCGGCATGGGTATCCCGGCCGCGTCCGGTAAGGTCGCAAAGGATCCGATCACCGGCGACACCCAGGAGGCATACAAGTCCCAGGGTACCGAGGGTCACGGTCTGCCGTTCATCTCCTATGTCGGAGGTGTCATTGGTGGTCTCCTCGGCGGTGCCGGCGGTACGCTCATCTACTACGAGCTCCTCCAGGTCTATACCGCGACTCTCCCCGGCATGTTCGGTGCCGACGCCGCTGAAGTGCTGCCGATCGCAGTCTCGCTCGCCGGGATCTTTGCCGTCGGTATGTTCCTGGTGAACGCCGTGCTCGCCGCGTACAACATCACGGGTACCATCGAAGGCCCCCACGACCCGAAGTTCAAGCGCTTCCCGCGTGCCATCATCGGGTGTGCAACCGCTTCGGCTGTCTGCGGGCTCTTTGCAATTCTGATTGTGATGGGGGTGTGAAAAGATGACCGTACAAATTACTGCATCCGAAGGCGGCATCCCGCACAACACGATCATGGCAGTCGGCCTGGTCGGCTCTCTGGTCTGTCTGTACCTGACCTATGCCAACCAGTTCCTCAACGCCGAGTATGCCGCGTTCTTTGGCGGACTCGCCGCAGTGTTCGCCCTTCTCTGGGGAACTGACACCATCAAGAACCTCTGCAGCTACGGTATCGGTACCGGTGTCCCGTCGGCAGGTATGATCGCCTTTGGTACCGGTGTCATTGCCATGCTGCTTGCAACCAAGGTCGAGACGATAGTCCCGTTCTCCGCCCCGATCGCCGCCGTCGTATTCGGCGCAATCGTCGGTGCGGTGGCAGGCTGGATCGCAAATGAGGTCATGCGGATGAACATCCCGGTCATGGTCCGCTCGCTCACCGAGATGGCCATCATCGGCGCTATCGTCCTCATGGGCTTCACTGCCGCCATGGCAGGCGGGTTCGGCTTCGACGCCCTCGCTGCGCGGGAGATCGCAATCCTCGGACCTCTCACCACGACGTCCTATGTCGGCTCGCTCCTTGGCGGCTGTCTGCTTGCGGTCTCGTTCATGCTCGGCAGCCTCGCCCTGCAGCACCCGTTCAACGCGTGCCTCGGACCTGGCGAACAGCAGGACAGAACCATGATGCTCGCTGCTGAGTGCGGGTTCCTCTCGATGATTGCCGTCGCTGCGATCTCGTTTGCGTTCATCGCCTTCCCGGCGGCTCTTCTCTCGCTGATCGTCGCTATCGTCGGGTGGTACTACACCTACGTCCGCTTCATCGAGCTCTCCAAGCGCGATGCCTTCGCGTGGCTCGACGCAAAGCCGATTCTTGAACCGAAGGGTGATGACTGATGGGATACGTGCAGGTACTGCCCGAATTCGGGCTGGTCGCTGACCCGATGGTCGGCGTTGTTACCACAGCAGGCGTCTCCTACCAGCCAGTGATCGATAAGGTCGAGTTACTTGAGAAGTACACCGACGACCTCGTTGGGATGCTTTCCGGAGAGGGCGCTTTCGTTGCTTCTTTCCCTGGCAGGGAGAAGTCACTGGCCATCGCCGGCAGTGTCACCGCCCTGTGGTATGGTATCGCAGTCGGACTGCTCATCGCAGGGGTTATCGCCCTTGCACTGATGTGAGGTGAAGAAATATGGCAGACAAGACATCACCGGCGAGTGGCTGGCCCCTGATCAAGGGCGACTTCCACTCTGGCGACGCAAATTCATGTGTCGCCGTCGTCACCATGGGCTCTCACCTCGACGAGCAGGGGATCTGTGATGCAGGCGCCGCACTCTGCGGTTCATGCAAGACAGAGAACCTCGGCCTGGAGAAGGTCATTGCAAACGTCATTGCAAACCCGAACATCAGGTTTGTCCTCCTCTGTGGTACCGAAGTCAAGGGCCACCTCTCAGGCCAGACCCTCAGGGCGCTCCACGAGGGCGGTCTCGAGGGTGGCAAGGTCGTCGGCTCCAAGGGCGCTATCCCGTTCATCGAGAACCTCGATGACGCAGCGGTCAAGCGTTTCCAGGAGCAGACCGAAGTCGTCGACATCATGGAGTCCGAAGACCTCGGCGAGATCAAAGCAAAGATCTCCGAACTCGTCGGAAAGGATCCGGGCGCGTTCGACGCGGCCCCGATCGTTGTCGAGGTTAAGGAGGAAGAAGGCGGAGCAGGAGAGGAAGCCGGAGAGGCTGTAGAACTCAACGGGGACCTCGCACTTATTCACGCCAGGTTCAAGACCATCGAGAAGATGGTGACCGACATCGGATACCGGGACAGGTTCGCCGCCGGTGTCTACTCAGGCAAGATCGAAGGACTGATGATCGGCCTGATTGTGTCGTTCTCCATCCTCGGGCTTCTCCTGCTGGGGTGATTTGAGATGGCGGAAGAAGACAAGAAGACAGGTGGCGCGATCAGGATGAATGCTATCGACAGCATCGTGGCAGACATCCAGTACAAGTCGCAGATTATCGCCAGGACAAACAAGATCGACTCAGGCATCATGGACTCCGGGATCCCCGGCTTTGCAGCCGGGCTGTTCATCTCGCTGCTCCTTATCGTGGTGCCTGTAGTGGTGCTGATGTGAGGTGGATAAAACATGGCAGACAAGACATCACCGGCGAGTGGCTGGCCCCTGATCAAGGGCGACTTCCACTCTGGCGACGCAAATTCATGTGTCGCCGTCGTCACCATGGGCTCTCACCTCGACGAGCAGGGGATCTGTGATGCAGGCGCCGCACTCTGCGGTTCATGCAAGACAGAGAACCTCGGTCTGGAGAAGGTCATTGCAAACGTCATTGCAAACCCGAACATCAGGTTTGTCCTCCTCTGTGGTACCGAAGTCAAGGGCCACCTCTCAGGCCAGACCCTCAGGGCGCTCCACGAGGGCGGTCTCGAGGGCGGCAAGGTCGTCGGCTCCAAGGGCGCTATCCCGTTCATCGAGAACCTCGATGACGCAGCGGTCAAGCGTTTCCAGGAGCAGACCGAGATCGTCGACATCATGGAGTCCGAAGACCTCGGCGAGATCAAGGCAAAGATCTCTGAACTCGCCGGAAAGGATCCGGGCGCGTTCGGCGCGGCACCAATAATCGTCGAGGTCAAGGAAGCCGAAGGCGGCGCAGAAGGCGGAGCAGTCGCCGGCGCAAGCCCACAGTTCCTTGAGATCGAGCAGAGACTCGACGAGATCGAAACAAAAATTGAGTTCGTAAACGCCGAGGTCGCCCAGCGTGTCGGCCGCAAGGTCGGCAGGGACATCGGCATTCTCTACGGATTAGTGGCAGGACTGATCGTCTTCATGATGCTGATTTTCCTGCTCCCCAAGTTGATGTAAAGGAGGCAAGATCAGAATGTTCAAATTCGAGAAGGAACAGGCCGTTTTCGACTTTAACGGCATCAAGATCGGCGGTCAGCCGGGCGAGTACCCACGGGTGCTCGGCGCGTCCATCTTCTACAACAAACACGAGACGGTACTTGACGACCACACGGGAAAGATCGACAAGGCAAAGGCCGAGGCGCTCTGGAACCGTTGTCAGGAACTCTACGACCAGACGGGCAACCCGTACTTCATCCAGATCATCGCTGAGTACGGTGAGGCCTTCGAGAGTTACTTCGACTGGTTCTGCTCCATCGACGACAAGACTCCGTTCCTGATGGACTCCTCCGCACCGGAAGCCCTTGTCCACGCATGTGAGTACGTCACCGAGGTCGGCATCGCAGACCGTGCGATCTACAACTCGATCAACGGCTCCATCGTCCCCGAGAACATCGAGGCCCTGAAGAAGTCCGATGTCAACTCCGCAATCGTCCTCGCCTTCAACCCCGGCGACCCGTCGGTCGTAGGGCGTGAGAAGGTGCTGACAGAGGGCGGTGTCGCCGGTCAGGCACAGTCCATGATCGGGATCGCCGAGGAATGCGGCATCACCCGCCCGATCCTCGACACAGCGGCCACCCCGCTCGGTATGGGTTCCGGCGGTTCGTTCCGTGAGATCCTCGCCTGCAAGGCGATCCACGGTCTGCCGACCGGTGGTGCATACCACAACATGACCGTCTCCTGGACCTGGCTGAAGCGCTGGAGAAAGAGGGTTCTTGCCGAGCAGTATGAGGGTAACGACGTCCTTCTTGAGCAGATGTCCCACCACCACTTCGGCGGGATGGATGGTATCAGACAGACCGCATGGGCTGCACCTGATATCGGCTGCAACATCATGGCCATGACCCTCGGTGCCGACCTGATCATGTTCGGGCCTATCGAGAACTGCGAGGGTATCGCCACCGCGGCCGCCTTCTCAGATATCGTCCTCACCGAGGCTCTCAAGGAACTCGGCGGCGATCTCCAGGCCGAGAAGCACCCGATCACGCTTCTCGTCTAAATTCAATCTCTCTTTTTTTCTCTGGTTTTGGAGCACTTCTTTCCCTTCTGTCGCGGCGAATCTTTGATCCCCGGCACCGCTGGATGGTGGTGACAGAAAGGCAACGATGGAGATCCCCGTTCACTCACTGTATCAAAACAGCGGACGAGGCAGCACCTCGCCGCCCCCCAGTTATCTTCTCGCGAGATGGCAGGAAATGATCGTGCGATCGGGGGCGGTACGCCTGATCATCATGCCTTCCCATACCCTCGCGCCGGGGGCGCTGCCCCCGGAACCCCCGGAATGAAGATAGGGCCGGGAAGGCTCAATCGATGCACCTGAAGAGAGGGTTGCCGTCCCCGGTCCTACCCTGATGCGGGGAGTCCGGGTTTCTCCTCCGGCGTGAAGGAGGGAGGGGACATTCTCCCTCCCGGCGCAAGACGGCGGAGACGATTCTGTGCCGCAATGGGGAACGGAATGGCACACCTGATGGGTCTGCCGCCCCGTATTCACGCCCTCTTCTTCTTCCCCTGCAAATAATCAAGACTCGGCCGCACGGCACGGGGGTCCAGCACCTCGACGACGGCTGTCGCCGACGAGGGGACGGCTGCCATGACGGCTGAAAAGTCAATGGACCCGCTGCCGCAGGCGGCATGGAGGTCATTGACCCCGTCGTTGTCATGAAGATGAAGATGGACCGGCCGCCCCTCAGTAAGGAAGGTCTCAAGGGTACCGGTGAGCGCGGCGTGCCCGACATCGAGGACAAACCCAAGGCCCAGGTCGTCGAGGACCGGGAGGAGAGCGGGGTCTCTGAAGTGACAGCAGGTCCATGAGCCCATGTTCTCGACCGCAAGGACAACCGAGACCTCGTCCTGGAGGGCGGCGAGGTCGTGGAGGGATCGGAAGAGGGCCTGCTCCGAGGCCTGCCAGAGGAAGGGTTCCATGCAGAATCCAGGATGGACAACAAGACGGCAGGCCCCGACCTCGTCACAGATCCGGGCAAGATCGGCGATCACCTCGACCGAGGCGTGCCGCATGCTTTCGTTCGCTGCGGCGAGGTTGATGTCGGTGGTCGGGGCGTGGACGGTGTAAGCGAGGTCGAAGGAGTCGCAGACCTCCTGATGAACGAAAAGAGTGTGGAGGGAATCGGAGAGCACCTCCACAAGATTGGTTTCGGCGGCGAGGAGCGCGAGGGCCTCGTCGAGGGGGCGGTCCATGAGGCAGTAGGTGGAGCAGCCCGGGAACCCCATCATACTGTCCCGTTCCTGAGGGCGGCGAGGTGCGCGACGAGGGACGGAATGTCCCTGACAGTGACGGCACCCCCCCTACAGAGGGACGAGAAGAGCGCGGTCGCATCGCCGCCGGTGTAGTCGCGGCTCGAAAGCGGGGTGCCGTCCCGTGCCAGCACAAATATTCTGAGGCCAGGAGATTGCTCCAGTGCCCTGAGGTTTGCGATGTTGCCGGGGCCGACCGGCATCTCGGTGATGACCACGGCGTCGGCTCTCTCAAGAAGCGCGACATATTCTGCAAGCGAGCGCTCGGAGACCGGGGCAAAGGGGGACTCCCTGACAACCGGGATCCCGAGCCCTTCGGCAGTGGTGCAGTCCGAATCATTGGCCGAGAGGACGCCGGCGGTGACCTGGTATCCCTGTGAAGAAAGGGCGTACATCGTCTCGGCCCCCGTCCCGCCGCCGCAGACGACATGGACGCGCAACGGCGTTCCGGTGGAGACTGCCGGGGCCGGTTCATAGCGCGGGACCAGGTACGGTCTGCCGGTGAGCGGGTGGATCCTGACCATCATCGGAACGTCAAAGACCTGCCTGATGTGTGCATCGGTGAGCACCTCCGCCGGCGTGCCGACGGCGACGATCTTTGCCTTCTCCATGAGGATCAGCCGGTCGCAGAAGTAGGCGGCGAGGTTGAGATCATGGAAGACCGCGATCACGGTCACCCCCGGAGTGAGGCTGCGGATGATCGACAGGATCTCAATCTGGTGGTTGATGTCCAGGTGGGAGGTCGGTTCGTCGAGGAGGAGAGCCTTCGGCTGCTGGGCGAGGGCGCGGGCGATGAGCACCCGCTGCCGTTCGCCCCCGCTGATCTCGGTGATGAGTCGGTCGGCGAGATGGGCGGTGCTGGTCAGGTCCATCGCCTCCCGGCAGATCGCATAATCCGCCTCTTTCATCGAGGAGAGACGCCCGAGGTAGGGGTGGCGACCCATCTGCACGATCTCCTCGACCGTGAACCCGAAGGAGACTGCAGTCTCCTGGGGGACGGCGCCAAGTCTGGTGGCCAGTTCGCGGGGAGAATATTCCCCGACATCTCTGCCGTCGACATAGACCGCTCCGGCCGCCGGGTTGATGACGCTCGATACCGCGCGGATGAGGGTGGTCTTCCCGCACCCGTTCGGCCCCAGGATCCCGATGAACGTGCCCTCGTTCACGGCAAGTGAGACCGCGTCCAGGACCTGGACGTCGCCATACCTGACGTCGAGATCCTCTGCCCTGATCATCTCTGCTGTCATGTCCGTGTCCTGCTCCGTAAGAGGTAGATGAAGAATGGTGCGCCGAAGAACGCCGTGACGATCCCGACCGGGATTTCGTTGGGCATGGTGCGGGCGAGGGTGTCGGCCCACATCAAGATGACCGCCCCGGCCATCATGGCCGAGGGGAGGAGGATCCGGTGGTCGGGACCGACAACGATACGCATCACATGCGGGGTGATGAGCCCGATGAACCCGATGGCCCCGGCGACCGAGACGGCGATCCCGGTGATGAAAGAGGAGAGAAGGAGAAGAGCGAGTTTGAGTTTTTCGACGTCCACCCCCAGGTGCAGGGCGTCCTCCTCGCCGAGGGAGATGACGTTGAGGTCTCTGGCAAAGAAGAAGAGCATGAAACAACCGACAAGGATGAGAAGGGCGACCCTGACATCGTCCCACCAGACATTCCAGAGGCCGCCCATCAGCCAGAACATGATCTGGTGAAGGCTTTTGCCTGAGATGTACATCACAAAGGAGAGGAGAGAGGAGAGGAAGAGTGAGACCGCGATCCCCGAGAGAAGGAGGGTCTCGACGGCCACCCGACCGTCACGTCGGGAAATAAGGTAGACGACGACGGTCGAGGCGGTGGCGCCGATAAAGGCGAAGATCGGCAGGCCCCATCCCATAAGAAAAACAATAGAAAGGGCCGCACCGAGGGCGCCGCCGGACGACGTGCCGATGATGTAGGGGTCTGCCATCGAGTTCTTGAAAAGTCCCTGCATCGCGGTTCCGGCGGCCGCCAGTCCCGCGCCGACGAGGAGGGCGGCGAGCACCCGGGGGAGACGGACATCAAAGAGGATCTGCATGATCCCCGCGGGGCCGAGGTCGAGGAGAGAGAGACCGCTGGTCCCTATTGCGGTGGTGAGGATGACGCTTGCACCCAGGAAGAGAAAGAGGGCGACCAGCACGATCCAGGTCTTCTTCTGCATGGTATTCTACATAAATGAATCTTACCCTAAGGAAAATAAAGTTACCCAAATGATCGGTTCCAGGCAGACTCCGGGGGGTGCGCCCGGTTCATAGACGACCGGGAATGCGTGGGGATTCCGGAGAGAAAAAAAGACCAAGAGCGCATGAAGTCCTCAGGTCTCATATTCGACACTTGACAACCCCGGTTCTGTCTCTAGTTCCCGGATCCTCTTGAGGTCCGCCTCCTTCAGCATCGAATAGTTCGTCCTGACGTACGCAAGGAGCGTCACTCCCATCTCCTTCTCAATATTCTTCACTTTTTCCACCTATTCGGGAGATCTGCTTGCATATCCCATAGAGATCATGGCACTCACCGTAGAGATAGCAGATATATTGAGAGATACTCTCGGGCACGCATCGAAAAAAATATTTACATAACTCCACATTATTTTATTAACGATCCATAATGAACACCTCTGTGGAGATAGAACTATGAAACACCATTCTTGTGCAGGGATGATATGCATCCTTCTGATCCTTCTTATCGCGCCTGCCACGGCCGACTACCTGATGTTTGGCGCGGACGAGGCGCGGACCGGGGCCATATCCTCCGGTGGCCCCCTGACCAATGCCACCCTCTGGGTGGCGGAGACCGCCGAGTACGCCGAGGGTTCTCCGGCGGTCCATGACGGCAAGGTCTTTGTCCCGACCTGGCCTGACATGAACTTCACCGACAACGAACCAATGGGACTGGTCTGCTATGACGCCGGCACCGGTGCAGAACTCTGGACCAACGAACTTGGTGGTGCTGCCGTCGGGGCAGTCTCGGGGGCGGCCGTCGCGGACGGGCATGTCTATCTCGGGGGGACTGACGGGAAACTCTATTGTGTCGACGAAGAGACCGGGGCCACACTCTGGTCGAGCGACACGATCGACGAGACCGGATACTTCGGTCTTTCCTCGTCTCCGCTGATCTTCAATGGCAAGGTCTACACCCTCTCGGCCTCAGACAGCGTGCTCCATGAGTTCAGCCCGGACGGCGACGAGACCTGGTCGTTTGCGATCGGCGGCGGAGCGGCATATTTTGTTTCACCTGCAGCGGCCGGCAGCAAGATCTACTGCTCGAACATGACCGCACTCTCCTGTATCGACCCTGCAACACAGAAAGAGGTCTGGAACACCACGCTTCAGGATGTCATTCTCTCGACACCGACCGTGAACGAGAACACCCTCTTCTGTGCCGCCGCCATCAAGACCCATGCCTTCGACCGCGAGACCGGAGACGAACTCTGGAATGTATCCATCGCCGGCACCTCGTCTTCCCCTGCACTCAACGGCGACAGTCTCTATGTCGGCGCAAATGACGGCCTCCATTGCCTGGACACCATCACCGGTGCGGAGCGCTGGACCTTCCCCTCTGCGAAGATCACGGTCTCCCCGGTGGTAGCAGACGAGACCGTCTATTTCGCGACAAATGAAGAGGCAGGATCTGTGTATGCGGTGAACGCCACCAGTGGTGTTGAGGTCTGGTCTTACACCCTTGAAGCACCAGGCGACGGCAATTTTGCCGCGTTCTATGCCTCTTCACCTGCAATCTCCGACGGCGTCCTGTACATCGGGGCAGAGGACAACCACTTCTATGCCTTCGGCGAAGGGGTACCCGGACCGGAGACCATCTTCGACGGCACCGTCAGCCTCACAGACACCACCTTCACCTTCGTGCCGTCGAACAATGTCACCGGATCCTACCAGGTCAACCGCACCACCGACCTCGGCGCGCTCGACGCCGCCGCCGACCTCGGGGGATTCACGTTCAACGCAAGCGATGCATGGTACGGTTCATACGGTTCCTTCAGCCTCGAATCAATCAACGGCATCGCCAACGAGGACTGGACACAACCAGCCGCACGCTCCTGGTCCATCTTCATCAACAACCAATCGGCAACCAGAGGCCTGGGCGGGAACACCCTCAAAGACGGTGACCTCCTCGCGTTCTTCTACTGCCCGGTCAACCAGACGACCTATGCCCCGCTCATCGAGGAGGCCGACGCTGTTGTCAGGTGCAGGGTGAGCATGACGGACGCCACGCTCTCGGCACTGAAACTCACCGGCGGCAGTCGTGGCGGGAGTGTCCGTGCCGATGTCACGGTCTCCGCCGTGAACGGAGGCGGCTATGTCGTCGTGGTGAGCGGAACGGACGGGAACGGTGAGACTCTCGCAGGGGCCGGCACCGTCCACCTCGCCGCCGGCCAGAGTGCCGGGATCCCGGTCATCGTCACCATACCTCTCCAGGCCAGGACCGGCGCCTACACCCTCCATGCAGGCATCTATCACATCGAAGACTATCCACAGCACTGTCTCTTCACGAGCGAGGGTATCGAATGCACGGTAACATGACGTGGGCCTTTCCCCTTCTCCTCCTCATGCTTGCAGCACCGGTGGCGGCACTCAGCATGGACGTCGCCGGATCGTCCCCCGGTTCGGCCGTCACGGTCGCCCTTGACAGCGAGGCCGACGTAATCTTTCAGGTGAACGGGGGAACCCCATACTACGCGCACGGGACGACGGTGAAGTTCGTCCCGCACATCACCGGCACGCTCTCCGTCACCGCCATGGCAGAGGGGCAGACCATCCAGAAAACAGTCCGGATCACCTCGGGAAGTAGTGGAGACGGGGGGAGCGACGATGACGACTCAGGTCTCTGGAAGAAAGTTGTCCTCGGCCCTGAAACCTTCAATGTGACCGCAGAGAGCGGTGAGACGTACGAAGTGAAGCGACGCACCGCCCTCGGTGCCCTTGACGCCTCGGACGCCACGTACGTCCTCAACGACGAGTGGTACGATCAGTATGGCACGCTGTACCTCAAGTCCATCAACGGCCGCGCGGGTGAGGGTCTGGCCGGGTGGGTCTACCAGGTGAACGAAAAGTCGCCGTCGGTCGGCGCCAATACCTATAGTGTGAAGAAAGACGACAGGGTCGTCTTCTACTACAGCGAGAGCATGTCGGCACAGCCCGAGGACTCGGTCGAAGCGATCTATCTGAAGGTCGCCTTCGGCACCAGCACCTCAAACGGGGACGATGGAGAGGAGTCGAAGATGATGCGAGGGAGTCTGAAACCGGCCGATAGTTCTGAGATCAATCTCGGTCTCCCCGAGGGCGTGACCATGACCTTTGGTGCAGGTGGAGCGCGGATCTCGGTCCTCCAGGGGGCTGGCGGCGGCGACGAGGAGGTGATCGTCAGGGGTGACCGAGTCATCATCATGCGTCCCGGCCTCCTGCTGACCGTCCTGACCGGTGATCTGAAAATGGAGGACAACTCCTCGACCGGACAGGTAAGGAGCGTCACCGCCGAACTGATGCCCAACACTGAAGGCCTTGGCGGCCTGAGTGGTGCGGGAGGAAGGATCATCCTCACTCTTGCCGGAATACCCGGCGACGGATCCATCACCACCGGGTTCAGCGACCGACCGTCCTCAGAGATGACAGAATCCCTCGAAGGCCTTGCCGCCACAGAGGGCCGGTCCCTCCTGGGCGTCGCCTATGTGATGGAGATCAACAAAACCAACCTCAAGAACGGCGAAGACATTCTTGGCACCGTGATCAGGATGGAGGTCGACCCGGCCTGGGTGAAGGAGCACGGCGGCACCGGCGCGATCCGGATCGTTCACATCGCCGACGACGGAACGATCGAGTTCCTTGAGACCAGAAAGATTCTGGAGACTGAAGACTCCGTCACCTTCGAGGCGGAGTCAAAGAACGGTCTCTCGTCATTTGTCCTCGGCGCCATCGGAGGGGGAAAGAGAGCCGCGACGCCTGTGATGACAGCACCCGCAACAGGGAGTGAGGCGGGCACCACACCGGCACCGACCGCTCCGCAGCAGACACCCCTCTGGGCCTGGGCCACCATTCCGGCGCTCTTTATTGGGGGCGCCGCATATCTCATGAACAGGAAGGAGGAATAGAACTGAAGAAACTCTGCGCACTCGTCATCCTCATCTGCACCGCCTGCATCATGAGCGGTGCGGCCTACCCGCTCGATGCGGAGGACGACACCATACAACACAGTCTAGAATATCTCAAGACCTGTCAGCAGCCTGACGGAGGTTTTGCCGAACCAGGACGAGAGACCAACCCCGGCACCTCGTGGTTTACGATGATGGCGATCGTCGCCGCAGGTCAGGATCCCCACACCTGGACCGTGAACGGCACCTCAGCGGTCGACTACTGGGCACACCCCGGTGAGGACCTCAAGACCGAGGGGACCGCCGAACTCGGCCGGATGGTAACCCTCATCACCGCCGTCGGCGGTGACCCGCACGACTTCGGTGGAGAAGATTATCTTGCCGACCTGAAGGCGCGGATGAAACCTACGGGCCAGTTCGGCGACTTTGTCTACACCTCGTACTGGGGGATCTTCGGGCTCGCCGCCGCGGGCGAGGATACCGCAAAGCCCCTCGCCTGGCTGAAAGAACAGCAGAACGAAGACGGCGGGTTTGGCTGGATGCCGGGCGCCGAGAGCGACTGCGACGATACCGCCGCCTCCCTTATGGCGATGATCGCCGCCGGAGAACCGAGAGACTCTCCACCGGTGAAGAAGGCACTTGGGTATCTGAAGAACGCCCAGATGGACGACGGTGGGTTCAACTATGGTGGCTCTTCCTCCTCGAACGCGGCGTCGGCCGCATGGGCGGTGCAGGCGATCGCCGCAGCAGGTCAGAACCCCTCGACCTGGGTGAAGGACAATAAAAATGTCGTCACATACCTCACCTACCTCCAGCAATCCGACGGTTCTTTCAAGTGGACGGCCCAGGTCACCGACAACCCCTGCCGGATGACGGCCGCCGCAATCCAGGCACTCCTCGGTCGGCCGTACCCCATCCTGCCCGGTCAGTCCGCTCCCGCACTCTCGGGACAGACCGCAGAGGCGGAGAATACTCCTGCCGCCGCGACTCCGGTCGTCGCCGCCACGAGCGCACCGGCCACCGGCGGCCCCTGGGAACCGGTCACCGTCACCGACGACTTCGGTGAAAAAGTCACCATCACGAAGGAACCCCTGCGGATCGTCTCCCTTTCCCCGGCCAACACCGAGATCCTCTTTGCCCTCGACCTGGGCGACCGGGTGGTCGGGGTGACCGACTTCTGCAACTATCCTGAGGAGGCCACCGAGAAGCCGAAGGTCGGCGGGTTCTCCACGGTGAACATCGAGCGAGTCGTAGCGGCAAAGCCCGACCTGATCTTTGCAGCCCTGGGCAACACCGAAGAGGTGGTCGACCACCTCAGGAAACTCGGCCTGACCGTCGTCAGCCTCAACCCCGACTCGGTGCAGGGGACGCTCAAGGATATCAAACTCGTCGGCAAGGCCACCGGGAAGGAGGCAGAAGCCGAGACGCTCGTCACCTCAATGCAGACGCGGATCGATGCCGTTGAAACAAAGGTGGCAGGCGCAACCGAACGTCCGACCGTGATGCATGCTGTCTGGTACGACCCCATCTGGGTGAGCGGCAACGGCACCTTTCAGGACGAACTGATCGAGATCGCCGGCGGAGAGAATGCCTTCCCCGATGTTGAGGGATGGCAGATCATCACCCTCGAAAAGGTACTCACCAATGATCCGGAGGTGATCCTGGTCAATTCAGGCACCGGGATGGGCGGCGCGGAGAACGACCTTATCTATCGGTACTTCGCCGAGGAGCCGCGGTTCCAGAAACTTCAAGCAGTGAAAGAAGACCGCCTCTCCATTGTGCCCTCCGACATCATCGACCGCGGCGGCCCCAGGATCGTGGATGCCATCGAAGCGGTGGCGGCGGACATTCATCCGGAACTCTTCGGGACAGAGGAGGAGACATCGGCCCCGTCCGGCGCACAGAGTCCGGGCTTCGGGCTTCTTCCGGCGATAGCCGGACTGCTGGGTGCATGTCTCCTCCTCAGGAGGGCTCGATGAGAGTCACCCTGTCCATCCTCTTCCTGCTCCTCCTCTCGGCACTCCCGACTCTTGCGGCCGCGGCTGCACCCGGAGAGATCCCGCTCTGCGAGGTGACCGTCCCCGGAGAGATAAAAGAGATTGCACTGAACACCGACGGCACCGGGATGGCCGTCCTCTCGGATCAGACGCTTTCATGGCACAACAGCGACGAGACACCAGGCTGGGAAGTCCCGGCAAACAATGCAGAAACCATCGGAGTCTCTGAAGACGGTTCGCTCCTTGTCTCAGGCGGCGCCGACCTCAGAACCTACGACCGTGACGGTGGTCGGGCCTTCAGGTTCGACACGGGATACTTCGCCCTCGGGACCGCCGTGTCCCCGGAAGGTTCCTGCATCGCCGCCGGGTTCGACAACAAGAGTCTGACCGTATTCAGGGCCGACACACAGGATGGGTTTGAACCGGTCTGGACGGCCGGGACCACGGAAGACGTCATCAGTATGGCGCTCGCCGACAACGGGTCACATCTTGCGGCCTGCACGAGAGACGGGATGGTCAACTCCTATACCGGAGACGGGAGATTGCTGTGGCGCTACGACACCGGGAGCGAGAGACTCACCTGTGCCGTCACCGGCGACGGTTCGTATGTCGTCGTCGGCGCCGACCACGGCGTCGTCCTTCTCTTGAACAGGAACGGGATCCTCATCAGAGAAGAGGTTGTCGGGGAACGTCTCCCCGCGGTCTCGATCTCGGCCGACGGATCGGTCGTCGCCATCGGCGGGGACGACGGGGTCGTGCTCCGCTCTCTCCAGGGCGACGACCTCGGCACGATCGGGAATGGGAGCGTGCAGGCGGTTGCGCTCTCGGCCGACGGGAGTCGAGTCGCCGCCGGACAGGGGGAGCACCTTGCCCTCTTCTCGACAGGCACCGATGAGATCATGCCGGTGACCGCGGCCGCAGCCTCGACCACCGCAGGGACCGACACCACCGGGGGAGAACCTGTCCCGGCCCGGACCCAGCAGGCCGGGCTTTCTGTTCTGCCCGCCCTTGCGGCCGTCGCCCTCCTTCTGGGGGGAAGGCGTTAATCCTTTTTTCATTCACCATCATCGGCCTCTCTGAGATAGGTCTCCCTGACATCGACGGCCCCCTCAGGGCAGAGTTCCTGACAGCAGAAACACCTGATGCAGCGGGCCATGTCGATCGCCGGGAGACCGTCCGGGCCGGAGGCGATGGCGCCTGGAGGGCATCCCCCCACACAGACGCCGCATCGCCTGCACCGTTCACCGTCAATGACCGGGCGGGCCGGCACCAGTCTCCCGTCCAGTTGTGTGACAAACGAAGGGAGAACAGGATGAAGAGCGGTCGGCGCGGGGACAAAGTCCCTGACCCGCACCATCTCCAGCGGCGGGCCGACGATCTCGACCTCCGCCAGGCACCCTGGCCCCTCGCCGCGCGCCGCGGCCCGCGCAAGCGTCGGGAGGGTGGCGGGGTCGAGGCCGACGACTGTTGCGGCGATATAGTCGAGGGCCGTGCAACTCTCTGAGGCGAGGAGCAGTCCGATCTCTCTGGGATCTCCATGTTGTGGCCCCTTGCCCTCCATCCCGACAACCGCATCCATGATCGAGAGCGTCGGCCGAAGGAGCGTATGGAGATCGAGAAGGAGGTCGGCAAATGTCTCCTGATCCTGGCCGGCATGGAGGTGATAGGCCGCCTTGGAGACCCCCGGCACAAAACCGTACAGGAGTTTGACCGCCCCGGTGTATCCGGTGAGGGCATGGGTCTTCAGTTTGGGCAGACCGATGACGACATCGACATCGAAGGGGACCCGCGCCACGGTGAACCGGCGGAAGGTTCTTGCCTCCGGGGCCATGACCGTCACGGTCTCACCATCAAAATAGATAGACCCACACCCGGTCTCCTCGATGACCCCCGCCATCCCGGTCGTCCTGAGAAGACTCTGATATGAGGCCCGGGTCTGACCGCCGCCAGGTGAGTCCCCGATGACGGCGGTGCCCCCACATCCCTGGACCAGCGTGACCACCGCCTTCGCGAGAGCGGGATGGGTCGTCACCGCCCGTTCGGGCGGTTGGGCGGAGAGAAGATTCGGCTTGATGAGGACGCGCATGCCGGCCTTGACAAAGGTCTCCATCCCTCCGAGGGGTGCAAGGGCCTGCTTCACCGCTTCCAGAACGGTCTCTTCGTCATAGGTCGGGCACCGCGCCAGGGTGACTGTGGGACAGGACATCTGAGAGAAAGGTGCACGTCCATCAGGGATAGAGGTACTTCCGGATATGGCTGATCACTTCAATCTCACCAGAAACACCCCGACTCCATCCATACTTTCATATCCGCAGACCTCTACTTTTCAGGTACGGTGAATCCATGGACTTAGCCACCATTATTGTACTCGCAGTCGTAGTGCTGATCATCCTCGCCCTCGTCGGCTGGATCATCAGCATCTACAACCGTTTCATGAACCTGAAAAACTCTGGCGAGGCGACCCTCGGCCAGATCCGCGTTGCCATGAAGAAGCGGCTCGACCAGATCGAGCAACTTCTCGGGGCCGTCAAGAGTTACGCCTCCTTCGAGAAGGAGACCCTCACCAAGGTCACCGAGATGCGGGCCGGCGTCGGCAAGGCCGATCCCGGCGACCTCAACGAGGTGGAGCGGCAGTCGCGCTCGATCGTCGGCCGCCTCTTCGCAGTCGCAGAGGCCTATCCCGACCTCAAGACGCAGGCAACGGTCTCCGAACTGATGGCATCCATCAGGCAGATCGAGGACGAGATCGCCCGCCAGCGCTACACCTACAACAACATCGCCCAGCAGCTCAACACCATGACCGAGACGATCCCCTCCAACATCGTCGCCTCCATGGCCCACATCCAGAGACTCGATTATCTCGAGTTCGAGGAGAAGATCGAGCAGGCGCCGAAGATCGAGTTCTGAGGTGGACGTGGTGAGTGAAAACCGGCAGATCGCTGCCCTCATCATCATCACCCTTTTTCTCGGCGTCGCGGCCCTCGGCCTCAGCGCCGCCCTGCCCTTCCTCACCGAGGGCGACCTGGTTGTCGACGATTACCAGGCGGTTCTGTACGAGAACGGGACACTGATCGAACGCTACACCTATGATGTCGGATCCTCGGGCGATTATAGGATGCTCTTCCGCTTCTTCGACGACCGCCTCACCTTTGTCGACACTTCAAGTCCGCATGTGAAGTTCGAAGGGATGACCGCACCCGAAGGGGTGATCGGGTATGCAAAGGACGCTTCAGGCGAAGTCAGGACTGTGCCAGAGGCCAGCGAGGCCGAGACCGAGTTTATCAGGAGCAGGGCCCTTCCCAACGAGGTCGGGCTCTACAACCCGGGATATTTCAATGCCGGGAAGTATACCGTCGAGTACCGCTTCGTCATGCGCCCGCCGGTGGAGTACGATGCCGAGGTGGCCCACGTCAACCTCAAACTTGTCCGTCAGCACATCCCATACCGCCACCTCGCCATCACCCTCCCTGACTGGGAGGGGATCGAGACAGTCTATGCCTATCCACCCGGCCTCACCGTGGAACGGCAGGACGGGACGGTGACGATCACGGGAAGCGCCGCCGAAGACGATCCGGTGGCGGTCGAACTCCTCCTGCCTCTCTCCTATCTGGATCAGACCGGCGGGTTCCCGCACCAGATCGAGGAGGTGAGGCAGAAGACCGAGGACGGTGCCTTCTGGTATAACCTCCCGTACCATGCGGCATCGACCCTCCAGATGCTTGCCGCCCTCCTGGTCCTCCTCCTCCCCTTCGGCCTCCTCCTGCTGTATCGCAGGTATGGCCTTGAGAAGGCCTTCACCGTCCCCGAGTACCTCAGTTTCACGCCCAACACCGCCCTCAAGCCCTGGCAGGTGAACCTCCTCTTCAAAGATGACGTGAACGACTTCGACGAGAACGGGTTCTACGCCACGCTCCTCGACCTCCATAGACAGGGCGCGGTCACCATCAAGGAGAAGGACGATGCAAAAGGGATCACGGTCACAGTCAACCGCAACCATTCCGACGATCCCTACGAACAGCGGGCGCTCAACTACATCTCCAGCGTCGCCGGCAACGGTGTCTTCGACTCCGGGAAACTGGAGAAGATGGCGACACAGGCGGCGGAGGGCAGAACCGACCTGGCCGCGGTGCAGGGCTACCAGCGCAGCCTCCAGGCGCTCTTCAGCGCGGTGGACACGCGTCTCTCCGCCCGGTATGCCGTCGACGGTCGGAAGTTTGTCGCGCCCCTCCTCTTCCCACCTGCGTTCCTCCTCGGCCTCGCGGTCCTGGTCTTCGTGCTCGCTCCGGCCACCGGGGCTGCGACGGTACCGGCGATCGTCCTCTCGATCGCGGGCCTCGTCGAGGTGGCCATCGCCCTCATGATGCCCTCGACCCTCTTTGGCCACTGGAAGGACGACCACTTCAAGGAGAAACTGGAATGGGACAGTTTCTCCAGGTTCCTCTCAGACATGGCACAGATCCAGAAGTATGCCCCAGAAGATCTCTCGATGTGGGGCGAGTGGATGGTCTACGGCACCGCCCTGGGCCTGGGCGACCAGGTCGAGAAGGCGATGGAGAACCTGAACATCTCCTATGCCGAGGTGGGAATGCCGGTCTACTCCCATATGCCCCTGGCCTTCATGCCGATCGCCCACTTCTCCGCGCCCTCCAGCGGCGGCGGTGGCGGTGGGTTCGGTGGAGGCGGCGGCGGATTTGGCGGCGGCGGCGGGTTCGGCGGCGGCGGAGTCGGCGGCCGCTGAACCGGGACTATCACCTTTTTTGTGGTGTAGAAGCGGATATGAACCCTGGACTCAAGCATACGCGATTGGACATTATTCAGAGAACCCCTATCCTCGCGACAGTGGCGGTGAAGATTCTGCGATGAGAGCGGCCGATCTGATCGACGGGCCTTCCCGCACGCTCTCGCCGGGGGCGCTGCCCCCGGGGTTCCTGCCCGATTCAACAGAGCCGATCTTCTTTTTTCCAGGGGGCAGGCCGATCCCGACACCCCGCGGGCGCCAGAGAATTTATGAGGTCACATGGCAGAAGGGGCCTCATGCTCAGGACATGCGTCGTCTATGAGAGCAAATACGGGACAACGGCCGAGGTGGCCAGGGCGTTCGCCCTTGTCCTCGGGCCGTCCAGGATGTGCCGGCCCGAGATGTTCTCAGAGGATCTGAAATCCTCTGACCTCTTCGTGATCGGCACTCCCATCTACAATGGTGAGGTCGCCCCCTCGATCCGGCGGTTTGTCGAGACCAACGCCTCATGGCTGCGGGAAAAACCGGTGGCCCTCTTCTGCACCTGCATCAAACTCCACAAGGGACGGACGTACCTCACAGAACTGCACACCTTTCTCGGGGATGAAGTGCCGGCCGTCGCCTTCGGCGGGAGACTCAGGACCGCCGACCTTGACCGCGACGACAGAAATGCCCTCACCTTTTATGCGAAAAGGACCGGGTTCATCCTGCAGGACCGCGACCTCCTCGATATGAAGGCGGTCGCCGCGTACGCCCTGGCCCTCCGCGAGAGACTGGAGTGCATCGACCTGATGCCTGAAAAAGAACTGAGGGCCAGGGCCGACCGTTTCCTCCGCACCCATTCGGAGTGTGTGCTCGCCACCGGCCACGGAAGAGCGGTGCGGGCCACGCCGGTCGACTACCTCTACGCCGACGGGCGGATCTACATCTACAGCGAGGGCGGGGCGAAGTTCGCCTACCTGGTCCAGAACCCCCGCGCCTCGGTTGCCATCTACGACCACCACACCTCTATGGAGGACGTGCGCGGCATGCAACTCACCGGCGGCGTCGAGGTGCTCAGGCCGGGCGAACCGGGCCATGAGGAGGCGCTCGCCCTCCGCGGTCTCACCGCAGACGAGATCGCCGCCTTCCCGGCAGACCTCAACGTGATCAGGATCACTCCCGACGAGACGGTCTACCTGGACACCTCCCTCAAAAAAGAAGAGTATGCCGTGCGGCAGGTTCTGCGGGACCGGACGTTCAGCCTTTCACCGCGGCAACAAAGGCCCTGACCAGGGCCGGATCCTTCACCCCCGGCTCGATCTCGACACCGGAACAGACATCCACCGCATACGGGCGGACGGCCCTGACGGCGGCGCGCACATTCTCAGGAGTCAGTCCCCCGGCAAGCACCACCGGCACCCTGCTCTCCTCCACAAACGAGCGCGCAGAGGCCGGGTCGAAGAGGTGGCCCCGTCCCATGCTCTCGTCCACAATGTAGGCGTCCGCATGGAGGGGAGGTGCCGGACGTTCCCGGCCGACCACCCTCATCACCGCCGTCCCGCACCCGGTGGGAACCCCATGGGGGTACGAGATCTGGACCGCGGTCGGATGGAGGGCGAGCACCCTCGCAAGATCCTCCGGCGAGGTCGTGTGAGTGACCACCACCCGCGCCGTAAACGGCCCGAGGGCCGAGAAGACCGCCGCCGCCTCGTCAGGACCGATCGACCGGGGGGAGTCGGAGAACATCACCACCCCGACGGCGTCGGCCCCGGCCGCCTCCGCCACCCGTGCATCTTCCGGCCTTGTCACCCCGCAGATCTTCACCCGCACATACCCATGCTCCATGCCGTACTCTCTCACCCTCCTGCCTGATGGAATCTCCGCGTGGCGATGACAGAGAGGCGGAGAGTCCAAAATGCTATAAACCACCCCGCCACCTCACGGGTTGATGACACGGAGGTACTGGGACGAGACGATCGAGACGATGGAACGGGGCGACCTCGACGCCCTCGTCGACGAGCGCATCCGCTACACGGTCAGGTACGCCGCCGAACATTCCCCCTTCTACAAAAAATGGTTTGCAAAAGAGCAGATCGACCCGGCTGCCGTCACCTGCCACGAAGACCTCCTCGACCTTCCGGTCATCTCAGGCCAGGTGATCAGGGAGCACCAGCCCCCGGCCGCCGCCGACTTCGCCTTCCGCTCGGTGGGATGGGAAGAGGTGTTCACCGTGCACGAGACAAGCGGGACGAGCGGCGTGCCCAAGACCTTCTTCCTCATCTGGGAGGACTGGGAACGATATGCCGAGAAGTATGCGCGAGCCTTCACCGCCCAGGGAATCGGCGCGGGCGACCGTCTTGTTCTCTGCACCTCCTATGGGATGAACATCGGGGCGAACACCATGACCCTCGCCGCACGGGACCTGGGGGTCGCCGTCATCCCGGAAGGAAAATGTACCTTCCCGGTCCGGGTGGTGAGGGACTATCACCCCACCGCCATCGTCGGGAGCGTCTTCAAACTCCTCAGGCTTGCCCGGCGGCTCAGGGCAGAGGGGATCGAACCGCAGGACTCAGGGGTGCAAAGACTTGTCATCGGGGGGGAGGGGTTTGCCGCGGAGTCTCGCGCCCACCTGGAGAAGGTCTGGGGCTGCGAGGTCTACAACACCTATGGCTCCACCGAAGGAACGATGTGCGGAGAGTGCCAGGCCAAGAACGGGCTGCACTGTCCCGAAGACCTTGTCCACGTCGACCTGTACGATCCTGCACTCCGGCGTTTCGTCAAAGACGGAGAAGACGGACGCCTTGTCCTCACGACGCTCCTCCCCCCCGGAGGGAAAGCCGGCACCCTCCTTCTCAACTATGACACCGAGGACTGGAGCAGGGTGGTGAGCCGCGGCACCTGCCCGTGCGGCCGCACGCACCTCAAGATCGAACCCCCCTGGCGGGAGACCGAGACGGTCACCGTCGCCGGGTGTGCGATCAACCGGGTCGATATCGAGCGGGCGGTCTTTCAGCCCGAGAACATGGCATACCTGACAGGCGAGTATGAAGCCTTCGTCTACGGTGAAGAGGACGAGACCGTGCTTCGGGTCAGCATGGAGTGTGAAGACCTTGCCACGGCCGACCGGAACACCATCAAAAACCGTTTTCTTGAGACGATCTTCAAAGATAAACCCACACTTGCAGAGGCCTGCGAGGAGAGCAGGTGCAGAGTGCTCTTCCATTTCACCGCGCCGGGCGGGCTCGAACTTGCCTCGGTGAGGGGACGGCCGAAACGTCTGGTGGACCGGAGATGACATTTAAGTCATTTAACACGAGAACAAAGTTAAATAGACAGATTTAATAGTCCTAACGACAAGATGATGAATAACCGGAGTTGTTAAGCGCACCTTTCGGGCACCAACTTCGGGCTCAGTTTCTGGCACCCAACACCCTTTTTTTCGATCCTAAAAGGGGAAAAAGAAGAATTCAGGAACTGCCCAGGACCGGTGTCCCGTCAGCAGTCCAGAGGTTACTACGCGACCAGATGACCTCGCCGCTCTTTACTGCATAGGACTCGAGGAAGAAGAGGTCGATCCCTTCCATCTCAGCAGAGATCTCAACATCCTGCGGAACAACCAGGAGCATCTTCTTGACCGGCGCCTTCTTTGAAAGAAGGCTTTCGGCCGCAGTCCGCATACGAGTTACATCAGCAGACCCGATCAGAGCGGCAATCCTGACGTTCACCGCGATCAGTTCGAGAGAACCGGGGCGGCCCCTCTTCAAAAGGAAGTCTGGCGCGATCCCGTCAACTTCAGAACTGCGCTCGAGTTTCCAGCCGTCTTCACCTCTGTACGCCCTTTTCAGGTCACGTTCTACCGTGTTGTAATACGCCTCTTTACACGCACCCATTGTAAATTCACTCTCATTACCTATTCCGCAAGCAACATTAAAAGCGTTGTTCAATGTACCTGATGGTTCATGAACGGACAACATCGCAAGGACATCAAACCAGGGATTACCGTGGACATTGTCCTTAAAGCAGACCAGAAAACCGGCAAACTTACCCGGGGCATCGTTGCGGCCATCCTCACCAACTCATCCTTCCATCCTCATGGGATCAAAGTCCGCCTCAGGGACGGAAAGGTGGGGAGGGTCCAGGAGATCCTCACATCTTCAGGCGACCAGGAGAGCGACAAAGGGGATGGTCCCAACACAGAAAAGCGTTGAGAGAAAGACCCCTCTCGAAGCGAGTCTCGTATCTGCATGACACTCCTCTGCAAGGATAGCCGCAAAGGCAGCGGCAGGCATCGCCGCCATGATCACCGGCACTCCCAGCAGATAGGGATCATGAACAAAGGGTACGAGGACTGCCCAGACAATGACCGGCATCAGGAGAAGGCGTGCTGCCGTGACCGCATAGACCCGCCACCCTGCAAAGACCTCGGCCGGATCGATCCGTGCCAGCATCGCTCCAACGACAATCATGGAGAGGGGAGTCGTCAGAGAACCAAGAGACTCAAGCGCCCCTGTGATCGGGAGGGGCGGGCGCATTGAGGTGACGAAGAGAATCAGTCCGATGATGACCGAGACGATCCCGGGGTTGAGCAGAATTTTCGGGTCAAGGTGACCCTTCTCCCCTGGAGCACCCCACCTGAGCATGATGATCCCGATGGAGAAGACCAGCAGGTTGAAGGGCAGGTTAAAGACTGCAGTATAGAAGAGAGCCTCTTTGCCGAAGATTGCTTCAATGACCGGGAATCCCATGAACGCCGTGTTCGAGAACATCAGGATGAACCCGTACACCCCGCGGTCGGTCTCAGGCGCCCTGAGAATCCTGGGGAGTTCCCAGGCAACGACCAGAGAGATCGCATAGAAGACAACCGAGATGATAAGCATCTCGCCACATGCCGTCAACCGCTCCGGACTGAACGGAACCATCATCGAGGAGATGATCAGGGCCGGGAGGGTTACCTTCACCAGCAGACTACAGAGGCCGCTGGTTGTCTCATCGTCAAAGACCCCAAGCCACCGGGCCCCGTACCCAGCCAGCACCAGGAGGAAGAGAAGTAAAATCTGGTCAAAGACCGTGACAAAGTCCATAACATAAGCCTCTGTATGGGACATTTATTGAATGCGCCTGCCCAAAATCCTTTAATTCCCGATATATATGGAAAAAGGAGGGTGGAGATCATTGGGTCGGCGGTCTCACACACCAGAGAGGGCATTGTGCAGTGCCTTTATAAATATTCTTTTTTTCTATAAGAATGTTCCTCTGAGAGGGATAGAGTAAAAGAGGATAAATTAACATACGTCATTTATTTGAGAAAATCCATTACCTTAGATGAGTGAGAGCAATGCATCACTTTGAAGACAAAACGGTATTCCAACTCTACCTATCGGCCAAAAATGACACTGAACCGATGGTCAACGATATCCAGCGCGACGCAGTCGACCTTCTTGGCATCATGGCACAGAAAGGCAATGCAGAGGCCTATGACGCCCTCAATGCCCTTGCTGACGCACCGATGATCCACCCGCTCCTCCGGGAGCAGATCCGGCAGACCGCCAGGATCGCGCCGCCGGCTACGAAATAAGTGATCTGCGCCGACAGGCAGACACCACTCAGGACTTTTTTCCGGTGCGGCCCCCCCGCACCGGGTTATACCCCACACGCCGACATTACAGATAGGCTGGTGACCTTCACACAAAAAAAGTTTTGTTGACTCGGTATGAACCTTGGGCTCAAGCATACGCGATTAAGCATTGTTCTGAGTAGCATTTCGAGGTTTGGATGGATCTCTCTCTCCGCAACAGAGCACCCGGGAGGATACGGTTCAATCGCCGCCCCTCGGCGATCCTTTGTCCGTAGGGGATTCTGGAGGGCAAAGCCCCGCGGTGCGAGACGGCAGCGAAGATTTTGCGATGGGGGCGGTCCTTCTGATCGACGTGCCTTCCCACACGCTCGTGCCGGGGGCTCTGCCCCCGGATCTCTGCCGACCCATCAACGGAGAGGCAAGGGTGTGAGCAGCCCCTCATGTTCACTCCTGAAGAGGAATTACTATGAAATACTTTTCATCCGGCATGCTTGAGGCGCGTTTTCGCCCCATGCTCAATTCTACACAGCAAAAAAAGAATTATTCGTGCAGGGAGGCAATCGCCGCATCGACAATCGCACCCAACCCCTCGACGTCCCAGCGCTCGGAACTGAGGACCAGATCATACGCCGAAAGATCCTCGATATCGATATCATAATAGGAGAGGTAACGCCCCCTCTCGCAGGCCTGCCGTTCCTCAGTATGCCTGCGCGCGTCGTCCTCTCCCTCGCCGTCCCGCGATGATATCCTAGTCGTCCGGCACTCCATCGACGCCGACAACCAGATCTTCAGATCAGCATTCGAGACCATCCAGCCCGAAAGCCTCCCCTCGGCCACGATATTGTCCTCGGCCTCGGCCGTTTCTTTCTGGCGTGCATCGATGAGTTTGTCCACCGCAGGGTCGGACTCGGCAAGTTTCCCGAACCTGGCAAGATCCATCCCGCGCTCTTTTGCAAGCGTCCGGAACATCTCACCGGCCGAGATCACCCTGAGCCCGTGCTTTTCAGCGAGGTACCGGGCAAGCGACGTTGTACCACTGCCCGGCGGCCCGCTGATCGTGATCCGCATCTACAGTCCCCCGATATTGAGCGACTTCCTGATCACCTGACTGATCGCAATCGAACAGATCATATACCACAGGATCCAGATCGGGAAGAACCCGAGAACCACATCCATGAAATTCAGCGTCCCCGCATAGGGGAGGGTCATCGTCTGTTCGACACCCGGCAGACGGAAGAGAAGCCAGAAGAAGATCGGCACCGTCAGGAGGAGAATAAACGCCATCGGCTTGAACTGCTGCTTGGAGAGTTCCATCTGCTCCTGCATCATCCGGTCCCTCTTCGCCTCGAGTTTCTTCAGCTTTTTCTCGTCGCCACCGAGTTGAGCCTCACGGAACTCCGTCTGGAACTCCTTCATCCTCCCCTGGACCCGCTGCATCTTCTCATAGTCGATGGTATACTTCTGGATCAGCGAGGAGTACAGACCGGTGACCGCCGAGAGGATCATAATCAGCACAAAGAATGGGATACCATAAACGTCCACGAGGTGCCCGAAGATCAGATCCATTGCACCGCCGACGCTCTCCCTCACCCACGGGATGCCGTACGAGGCCATCAGCACCAGCGTGAGGACGATCAAGATCATGCTGCTACGATCCTTAACTGCCATACCTCACCTCAGGATCTGAGTCATCGCCTCGACCGCATGATCGAGGAGGTAATTCTCGTTCCTGACGATCTGAACCGTGCACCCGGTCATCATTGCATATGCCGCCGCAAAGGCACGGTTGATCCCCTGATGCTCTGCAATGGACCTGCTGCCCTCAGGATCACGGCGACGACTCTCGTCGCCCATCCGGCGCATCAGGATCTGGTCATCGTCAGCCTCGACCAGCACCACCATATCAGGCTGCAACTCGCTGAGCACCCACTCAGGCAGACCGGGCAGATACCCGGCCGGCGTCTTCACCGAAGCATGGGTATCGACGATGATATTTCCTTCCATCTCACCGATTCGCTTTCCGGCGAGCCGCTGGAGTTCTTTCTGGACATTTCTATCAAGGGCCCGCATCTGGTCGCGGTCCTCGACATGCCCCTCCGCCTTTGCGGTCTCGAACATACAGGTGCCAAAATTGATGGCTTTGTAGGGGATCCCCTCCCCTGCAAGCCGTTTCATGGACTCTTCGATCACCGTGGTCTTGCCCACACCAGGCACACCGGTGATCACTACTCTCTTTCCGGTCATTCACTCTCTCCCAAAGAACTGTCGCATGAACGGATACATCTCCATAATCTGTTCGCTTGCCACTTCTTCGTACAGGCGGTAGGTGATACTGACCGTCAGCAACAGTCCGGTACCAGTCACTCCACCTATCACACCAAAGAGGTTTGCAAAGACACTCAACAGACCGATGAGTACCCCACCAATGACCGTGACCCTGGGGATATAACGGTCAAGGTACTTGATCAGCACCTGGGTGTTCCGCCGATATCCAGGGATCTGCATCCCCGACATCTGGATCTGTCTGGCCACATGACTCGAGTCGAGACCGGCCGTCTTCACCCAGAACAGCGCAAAGATCGCACCACCCACAACCATGAACGTGGCATCGATCCCGAGCCTGAGCATGACCTCCCACGGGGCATGCCCGAGATCGTGGACCCACCACATCCAGTCCTGCGGGCTATTGATCGGTGCCAGGAAGTACATCAATCCGTCCACCGGACTCTGGTTTTCAAACCGGCCGAGCACCGTGATCCCGATATTGGAAAGGAACATCCCGAACATCTGAATATTCGCCTGAAGCACCCTCACCAGGATCATCGGCAGGACAGATGCATAGATGAGTTTCACAGGGAAACGTGCCCGTGCCCCCCTGACCCGAGCGTGAGCCAGCGGGATCTCGATCCTCGTCGACTCCACATAGACAACGATCAGGAAGATCGCGATCGTCGTCACAAATGCCAGGAGGTCGGCCCCGAAGTACTGGAGGTAGTTCCCGCCAGAGACGCCAATCGCAAAGATCCTGGGGAAGAAACCCACCGGATAGGGGTCGGCCACTGCTTCCCAGTTCAAGAAGCCGTTGATCAGACTCTGTGAGATTCCGGCGATGATAAAGAGCCCGACACCAGAGCCAAGACCCCACTTCGTGACCACCTCATCCATGAGGAAGATCAGCACTCCGCCGAGACAGATCTGCAGGAAGATCAGGAACGAGACCGCAGCCGCGCTCCCTCCGAAGAGTGCCTGGGCTATCTCCATATCGGGGCGCATAAAGCCACCGAAAAGGTTCGGCGCCGCCTCAAGGACGATCATGACGAAGATCAAGAGCTTCTGGAGCCCCATGTACATGATCTGCCCGCGCGCTTCAGAGGTATCGATCTGGATCAGGTCCGCACCCTTCAGGAGCTGGAGCACGATGGACGCTGTCACGATCGGCCCGATACCCAGGTGCACAATAGACCCGCTCGCACCCGCAAGAAGGGCACGGAAATACAGGAATGTGTCCTGGGAACTGGGGTCGAGCCCGAAGACAGGAATATTGGTCAAGAAGAAGTACAGCAACAGGATTGCAGCGGTCCACACCAACTTGTTTTTGAAGTGGACATGACCCTCCGGAGACTTTACCGCCGGCATCGCCGCCAGCAAAGGCTCCATTCTATCCAGCAGATTCCCCATGTGGTTCCCACCAAAAAATGAGGAGCTCAGTCGGTCAGTGCCTGACCGCCGGCCGCCTCAATCTTATCCTTAGCTTGCGTTGAAAACGCCGCTGCGGTCAGTTTCAAAGCACGGGTGACCTGCCCGCCGCCGAGAAGCTTCTCGACTCCGATCTCAGTGAGATCAAGGGCGATAACGCCCTCTTGTTCCTCGGCGATCCCGATCTGGAGGAGGAAATCGACCATCTGGTCGACATCCCCGACATCCAGCACCGGAACTTTTGTGTTGTTGATGCTGAAGAAACCGTGCTTACCGTTGTGGACCTCACCTGCGAGGAGGAAATGACTCCAGCGGTGGTCACGGTGTCCGGCCCGTCCTCTACCACCGCGGTTACCCGCACCACGGCGGTTTTTGTGAGTCCCACCACCGCAGGTCTTGGAACCGCGGTACTTTGAGCGTGTGTTTGTGGGCATCGCATTCACCTCATCCTGTAGAGGAGGTCATTGATATCCTCCCCATAGTTTCCAAGCGCCCCGCCCTGCTGGAAGGTGCGCTTGATCGTCCGGTACCCCTTACGCGGGGGGTGGAGACGCAGGACCGGCTTCAATTCAGGGATATCCTGCATCGCAACCTCGCCCTTGCAGAGCGCCGCCGCAAACTCCTCGATGTTCCCGTACTGGGAGTGGTCACGGACATACTCGTCGGTGATCTTGATGTTCCCGGCCAGACGGCCGCGGGTTGAGAGGAGCGTCGCAATAGTCCGCTCGTCCACCTCACCATAGGCGACATAGTCCTTGACCTTCCGGATCATCCCCAGATACGCGGGGGTGTCAGGGACCAGGACACAGTGGTTGATATGGTGGAGACGGAGCATCTTGAGCGTGTCCTTGATGTCGCGGCGGGTGTTCACGACGCCACGTACCTGCACGACTGCAAACATTTTACTCTGCCCCTCCAGTCCGGATCATGTTTGTTGCCTTCAGCGCATTGAAGGTCGCCTTGGCATAGTTGATGGTCGTCCGGGTGTTCCCGCTTGAGGAGGCCCAGACATCTCTGACACCCGCGAAGTCGAGCACCTTTCTGCCGACTTCACCGGTGACCAGACCGATCCCCTGCGGTGCCGGCATCAAGGTAACCTTGACACTGCCGGCCTTGCCCTTGACCTGCATCGGGATGGAGTGCCTGGTTCCACACCCACACTCCCAGCTCCCGCAGCCACGGCGTACCTTGATGATGTTGGTCTTTGCGTTATCAATTGCCTTTCGGATTGCGTTTCCGACCTGCGCGTCCTTGGCCTGTCCCAGACCGATGTAACCGTCGTGGTTGCCGACAATAACAACGGCCCTGAACTTGACACGCCTGCCGGAGTCGGTCATCCGCTGGACCATCGAGATGTCGATGACCTCATCGTCCAGGTCGGGGAGGAAGGCATCGACGATCTGAGCCTCCTTAATTGGCTTCCCGCTTTCGAGCACCTCGTCGATGCTCGCGATCTCGCCTGCAGCAACTGCACGGCCGATTCCGGTCAGCGGAACCCAGGGTTCCTGTTCGTACGCCATTTCACTCCAGCTCCTTCATGATGGCCTCTGCCACTTCTTCAACGTTCTCAACGAGGTTACCGGCCCTTTCAGGAGCATATGCCGCAATGACCGAACCGCTGGTCCGCTCGTCGTCCGGGAGAATCTCCTCGCCGTGAGGCACCTCAAGTCCTCCATTGACTGCACCCTTCAGTGCAGCAAAGACCCGGGCACCAGACTGCGCGCGTGCAAGCCCGATGTCAAGGACAGCCTCATCGTAGCCTGCTGCAAGAGCCTTCCTTGCAAAGAGCATCCCGGTCAGGTATGCTGCCGGGGTGCTCGAAGTCGAGCCCTCGTAGCCCAGACCGATCAGTTCCTTGGAGTAGGTCGAGATCAGAGTCTGGTCTCCCTGTTCACCAGGCACCACCAGTTGACAGATGATCTGGCGGTTGGTCTTGCGAACGACCATCCGGGGGGTTTCGGAGAGAAGGAGTTTTGTCCGCGCATAATAATCGGTCCGACCCTCTTTCCTCCTGCGGAATGGAACAAAATACCGTGCTCCAGACGCCATATTTACTCAACCCTCCCTTTGGTAATCATCTCAATGTGGGTTTTCAGATGGGCCCGGCTCCTGAACTGACCACCGGCCGCACGCCGATAAAGACGACGGTAGGTGTGGCGATCAATGGAACCTTCATCCCGCATCTCGCGGAGTGTCCCTCTGATACCCCGAATTCTCTGCATCCACTGGCTCTTCGACGGGTTCCGTGCTCCAGCCGTACCCTTTCTCCGGCCATATCCCTTCTTGTGACCGTAAGAACGCTTGGCAGTCCGGATCCGTGCACGACCGCGGCTGTTACCTTTCGCCACTGCCGTCTTGATCACGCCTTCTCCAACAAGTTCACGGATCTCGGCGCGCGAGATTGCGGCCTCAATGTCAGAGATACGCTCGGGGTCGAACCTGACGCGGTTGACCCCACAGTTGAGTACAGCCGCTGCAAGCCGCTTCTGGGTTGAAAGATTACTCATCTGCTTCAACCTCCTCAACATTCTCTTCGACAGCCTCTTCAACCGGTGCCTGCGAGAGGTCTTTTGCATTCAGCACTTTCAGCCCGGCTTCGAGGGCCTTCTGCTGGATATCAATCCGCTTCTTCTTCCCGACGCCGCTGGCGATCCGCACCGCCTGCTCCTCCGGGTTGAGTCCCTCAAGCTCGGTCGGGTTGTTGACCAGCACCTCGAAGTATCCACTCGGGTGCATGCCGCGCACTGCCACCGGGGCACCGTACCCGGCCTGCGGGTGTGCGCCCTTTGCCTTGTACTGCCTCCGCTGCTTGCTGGTCAGACCGCGGGGTTTCCTCCAGGTGTCCTTCAGTTTCCTTTTTGAATGGAGACACTGGCGCTGGAACTTGCATCCGGTCTTCTGGGACCGGACACGGATTAACCGAATCTTCTCGTCTGCCACGTCCATCACGCCCTCTGCACAATGTAAATTCCGTCCTGGAAGACCCGCGTATCGCGCTTACGGACCTTCGTTGCCCGCTCGATCTTCGCTGCAGTCGCCCCGACACGCTCTTTGTCGATGCCAGTGATGGTCAATTCGTCGTTGCCGATCTTGACCGTAACGCCAGGGAGGACCTTTGCGACCCTCGGCTGCTTCTCCCCAAGGAAGTTGTTGATGGAGAGGAGATCGCCCTGGAGTTTAATCTGGATCGGGAAGTGAGCATAGACGACCTTCATCTGATACTCAAAGCCCTTGGTGACACCCTCGACCATATTCCGGATATGTGAGGCATAGGTGCCGATCATAGCGACAATACGCTTTCTGGTCGATTCAGTGGAGACGACGACTTCACTGTCCTCAAGAACAATGGAGACCCCGGGGTAACGCATGTCACGTGAGATCTCACCCTTCGGACCATTCACCGAAATCGTGAAACCCTCGATCGAGACCGTGACCCCGTCAGGCACCGCTACTCTCTTCTCAGTTGTCATTCTCCTCCACCTCAGTAGACATATCCCAACAGTTCGCCGCCGATACCGTCACGGCGGGCCTGTTCGTGCGACATGACGCCCTTCGAAGTCGAGATCAGGAGGACCCCGAAACCCTTTGCCGGGAGATACCTCGTTTCCCACGATTCCATCTCTTCAAGAGTCGTGGCAAAGCGCGGGGTAATCGCACCGCACTTGTTGATCCGACCAAGAAGCGTGACCTTGAACTGGCCGCCGCGGCCGTCCTCGATGTACTCGAACTCGCCGATGTACCCGCCTTCCTGCATGATCCCGAGCATGGCGCCAAGGAGTTTGCTCGCGGGCTCGACGATAACTGAGGACTTCCCGCCGTCACTGGCGTTCTTGATGGCGCTCATCGCATCTGCAATCGTGTTCAGTCGTGCCATTTCACTCCACCTCAGTTCATCTTCTTAAAGCCCATCTTGGGCGCCCACTCACGGAAGCACTGCCGGCAGAACATGATGTTGTACCTGCGGACAAGGCCCTGTTTCCTGCCACAGATCCGGCACTCATTTGCGCCGCGTCCGAAATTTTTCTTCTGTTCTTTGTCTGCCATCACTGCACCTCCATGCCATACCGCTCGGTCATAAAGGAGACCGCTTCGTCACGGGTGACGCGCTGCTTTGCCGGAAGTTTTCGGCGTGCGATCATCCTGCGTGCGATCCTGACACCATTCTTCTCAAGGATGACATTGACGTCCATCCCGTAGATTCCGATCTGCGGGTCGTAGGACTGACCCGGGAAATCGGTGTGTTCTTCGATACCAAAGGAAAAGTTGCCCTGGTTATCGAAGGCTGAGCTTGAGAGCCGCCTTTCGGCGATGTCGAAAGCGGTCTGGACGAATGTCTCGGCTTTCTTGCCCCGCAGGGTCACCTTGGCACCGATGGGTGCGCCCTTCCTGGTCCCGAAGGCCGGCTGGGTCTTCTTTGCAAAGGCACGCACTGGTTCTGCCCCGGTGATCGCACGGATGATGTTCTCGCCATTGACAAGCCTCTCACCGCTCTCGCCGACGCCCATGTGAACGACGACTTTATCGATGTGAAGTTCCTGCATCGGGTTCGTCATCAGGCCTCAATCCCCCATTCAGCGATCACAGGCGTCTCACGACCGATCATGAAGATATACCCCTCGACCGTCTCGAAAGACTCCTTGTTCTCGTCTTCAAGGAAGACTCTGTTCGGGATGCTGCCAGGGACCGTTCTGATCTCGGTGATCGTGCCGATCTTGCCTGAGTGCTTCCCGCCGATGACCATTGCCGTGTTCCCGACAGCGAAGGGGAAGTGGTCAACGATCTTGAACCGGTCCTCTCCCTCACCGAGAGTGAGGACGATCGAGTCCTTGGGCTTGTAGGTGTTGTCGGCAATGAGGTTGGCGCCGAAGTTGAGGTTCAACTGGACCTTGCCGCCCTTGACAATGGTCTTGTTCCTGATCTTGCACAGCCTGGTGCTGGCGGCCTCGGCATCGATCTCGACCGAGACCAGATGGCCACGCTTGTCCATCAGGAGACGGTAGTGCTTGTCCATCTTCGGGATGGAAATGATGTCGAAGATGCCAAGCCCTATCTTGGGGTCGGTCACCGGCTTGCCGTTGACGATGATATCGCGCTGGTGGAGGATCCGCTTGATCTCCTTCATGTTCCCGGCAAGTTCCATCATGTCCCTGAGCCAGACGGCGACCGGCATTGCAGCCGCGTTGTGCGGGCCAGGGCAGGTCCTGGTGATGAACGTGTTCTCTTTCTTGGCGATCTGCCAGGCCATCGGCGCGGTCAGTCTCTTCAGATGTGACATTTACTTCCTCTCCTCAAGCTTTGCCACCCGGCGCGGGTCTTCGGTCTTGAGTTTGGTGATCATGACATTCGAGGCGTTTACCGGGCGCGGAACTTCGGTTCCGTCGGTCTTGGCCACGGTGACACCGTGCACCTCGATCATGCCTTTCTTCGTGTCCACACTATCGACGACGCCTTCGGTCCCGGCGTGCTCGCCGCGGAGCACCTGCACGGTGTCGCCGCTGACGACACGAGCGCGGCGCCTCTTGTATTCCTCACGGAGATCCTTCGAAAGGGGTGCTGAGAGGAAACGGCTCCGCTGATGCGTGGATGCATTGTAGCGTATCTTACGCTGTTTTCTAGGCTGTTTGCTTGCAATCCTTACCATGCACCACACCTCACACGATGATCGTCGCTGTGGACCCGATCTTCGGGAAACGCTCGGCAACCTCACGGGCCACCGGTCCCTTGATCTCGGTTCCCTTCGGTTCGCCGCGTTCGTCGACGATCACGGCAGCGTTGTCGTCGAAGCCGACCCGCAGTCCGTTCGGGCGGCGCATCTCTTTGCGCTGCCTGATGACGACGGCCCTGAGAAGTTTACGCCGCATATCGGGCGTACCCTTCTTAACAGAGATCGTCGCAATGTCGCCGATACCGAGTTTCGGCTGACGCCTGCGGACACCGTGGTACCCGACCACTGAGATGATCTCAACGACCCTGGCCCCGGTGTTGTCAGCACAGACAAGTTTTGTCCTGGTGCTGATCGCCCTCGGGATCTTCGATATCTTTGCTTTCATCTCAGATCACCTCGACAACAACAAAGTTGGTTGTCTTGGACAGGGGCCTGCATTCGGCGATCCTGACCGTGTCACCCACTTTAATGTCGAGGCAGTCCGGGAGGTGGGCATGATACTTGGAGGACCGCTTCTCATACCGCTTATACTTCCGCACAAAGTGGAGGTAATCTCGCCCGACTACCACCGTCCCGTTCATGCGGTCGCTCACGACCTTGCCGGTGATCACCTGGCCGTGCACCGGCAGGGTGCCGTGAAACGGACAGTTCACGTCGCTGCACTCCTTTTCAGGAAGCGGGACGTTTAACCCAATATCTCTCGCCATTCTCTATCCTCTATCTGGTTTTGCGCATGCTGATCCGTTTTTCAGGTCGTGCCACAAGGGCAGACCCATCCACTTCGACGCATACCCTGGTGGGGAGGGCGAAGAGAAAGACTGTGCCTTTCTTCTCCACCTTCTTCTCTCCCCCAGGGGTGAGGACCGCCAGCATATTGCGAGTCTCATCTACAATCCGGCCAGACATCCCGACATATGTCGGGTTCCTGGCCTTCACCACAGAGACTGCAAGTCCGGTGAGCTCGTGCCGAAGGAGGGTCTGCGAGGTGATCATGCCTGGTTAACGGCCTCCCGTGCGTTCTGCTCGGTCTGGATGCGAGCGATGGTCCTCCTGACCTCCCGGATATGACCCGGGTTCTCAGGAGCACCACCTGCACTGACCTTTCCGCGAGCCTGCATCAGGTCGAGTTTCAGTTTCTCGAGTTGTTCGGCCAGTTCTACGTCAGAAAGCTGGCGGACTTCGTGTGCCCTGAAGATAGCCATTTACTGCTCCTCCTCAACGAATTCTGCAGCTTCAGGAACTTCTTCCACGAACTCCTCGAGTTCGGCGTCGACGTCTTCACCGATGTCTTCGACGACCTCAGGTTCCACGACCTCAGCCAGCGGCTTTGGTTCGAGGATCTCGAACTCGTCAGGAAGGTGAGCGTCGCCGGGGATGATCATGACCTGGACCCCGATGGTGCCCAGTTTCTTGACGGCCACAGCAAAGCCTTTCTCGACGATCGTCTCGCTTGGTTCACCGGCGTGCTTGATGTGCCCGTCGACAAACTTCTGGACCCTTGACCGGGCCCCGGTCACCTTGCCGGAGAGGACGATCTCGCACCCGAGAGCGCCCGACTCCATGACACGACGGAGCGTGCTCGACCCGGCCTTTCTGAAGTACCAGCCGCGCTCAAGGGCGGTGGCAAGTCTCTCGGCCATGATCTGGGCGTTGGTGTTGGGGTTGGGAACCTGCTGCACTTCGACCTGCGGGGAGTCGATGTTGAAGTTGGTGGCCAGGTCCTGGGTGAGCTGCCGCACGAGTTTGCCGCCTTTCCCGATGACAATTCCGGGTTTTTCGGCGAAGATCGTGATCTGCGTGCCGAGCGGGGTGCGGACGATGTCCATCCCGCCATAGCCGGCGCGCTTGAGTTCACGGTTGAGGAACTGCTCGATGCGTGCCCTGGTAACGCCTTCACTGACGAATTTACGCTCTATTGCCATGTTCACTCAGCCTCCTTCACGATCAGTTCGACGTTCACGCTCTGACGCATCTTCGGGGTTGCTCTACCCATCGCACGCGGGAAGATCGCACGCATCGCACGACCGCGGTTGGCGGAGGTGTGGACGATGACAAGCTTCTCGGGATCGAGCCCGGCGTATTCCGCGTTCTTCTTCGCCTGCTTGATGAGTTTGATGAACTCACCGGAGGCCTTAACCGGGTAGCGGCCGGCGTCCCACCCTGGGAGATTCTTCTTGTGCGCCACATCTCTGTTAAAGCGCTTGAAGGGGATTGCCTTCTTCTTCGCCACCACGGCTTCCAGGTACTCGATGGCCGCGTCGGCCTTCATGTCCCTGATAAACCGGGCAATCTCGATGGAGTGCTTCGGGGAGACAGACAGTTCGTTCGCCTTGGCGCGAGCGAAGTTCTCTCCCTTGACCTGCATTGAATATCCAGTCCGTGCCATTGCCATCACTTCAGGGGTACGTACTTGGAAGACCTGGTCGCACCGATACCGGCGGTACCGTGGTTGACTCTACCTCTCGTCAGAGAGAACTCGCCCAGATAGTGGAAGACCGCCTCTGGCTGGATCTCTACGGCGATGAATGTCTTGCCGTTGTAGATCTCGATCGTCTTGCCGATCATCTCGGGCATGATGACCATGTCGCGCACATGGGTGCGGATGTGGTCGTCGCCGGCTCTCACCTGGGCAAGGATCTTCTCGTGCTCACGAGAGAGGCCGCGGGTAAACTTGCGGCGCACTCTGGTCGGCATCAGGGGAATCAGTTCGCTCGTCCCCATCTGCTGGAGATCCTCAATGGAAAGGCCGCGGTAGGTAAATGCCTCACGCCGCCTCGGAAGCCTCTTTTGTGTTTTCTTTGCCATTCAATCCCCTCACTTCTTCCATTTCCCAGTTCTGCGGGCTGCGATATGCCCGACCTTGCGGCCTGGAGAGGTGCCGCGGGCGACAGTCTTCGGCCTGCCCGGATGCTGGTGGCCACCGCCACCGAACGGGTGGTCGATGACGTTCATCTTCACACCAGATGATCTGGGCCACTTCTGGGCCTGCGACTTCATCTTGTGATATTTGTTCCCGGCCTTGACAAATGGCTTCTCGCCACGTCCGCCACCGGCAACGATGCCGATCGTGCCCATGCAGAGTTCGTGGAACCACTTCTGCTTGCCGCTGGGCATCTGGACCGCGACCTTGCCGGTTGTTTTGCCGACGACCATGGCCTGGACACCGCTTGAACGAACGAACTTACCGCCGTCGTTCGGCCTTGACTCGATATTGCAGATGTAGGCGCCGACCGGGATGTCACGGAGCGGCAGGGTGTTGCCGTTCTGGACACCGGCCTCCGGTCCCCAGGCGACTTCGTCGCCGACGCCCATGCCCTCGGTGACAAGCATGTAGATCTTCTTGCCGTTTTCAAGAGCGACAAGGGCGATCGGAGCATGCCGTGCAGGGTCGTGCTCGATATCGGTGATCGTGCCCTTCACGGTCTCGGTGTTCCGGCAGGCGTGCTTGAGTGCAGCCTTGTACTTGTGGGATGGCGCCCGGTAGGTCGGGCCGCCCCGGCCACGGTTCTGTGAAATAATTCTATGTCCCATCTCCACCACCTTACATGACGCCAAGCCTGCTGAGGATCTCCTCGGCGGCGTTGTCGTTTTCGAAGCTGACGACGGCCTTCTTCTGGCCCTTCATCGTCATCATGGTCCTGACCGACGTGACCGGCTGTTCGAAGGCCTTCTCGACCTCGCGCTTGATCCCGTCCTTGGAGGCGGACCGCTCAACGAGAACCTGAAGTTTGTTCTCGTTCTCGAGCATCATCATCGCTTTTTCCGTCACGTACGGATGTTTGAGCGCCATTCACTCCACCTCTTCCATCAGTTTGAGTGCGCTCTCGGACCAGACAGTCAGCCTGCCGGCCTGGGTGCCCGGTGCGAGGAGCTCGGTGTTCAGGTCGTAGACCGAGACCGCGTCGACACCGGCAAGGTTGCGGGCTGCACGGAGTGAGTCTTCACCAGTGACAATCAGCAGGCTCTTGCGCTGCTTGTACCGGCGACCACGCATCTTACCGCGGCCGGCACGGACTTTCTTGCTCTCCTTTGCCCGTTCGACATCGGCATAGAGGCCGAGTGCCTGAAGGGCGTTGATGACGTCGGAGGTCTTATCGAGGGCCTCGAAGGTTTCGTCGACGATGAATGGGACTTCACCCTCAAAGCGGTGGCCGCGGGCGGTGACGAGTTCCGGCAGCGTGGTTGCTGCAACCGCAGAACGCAGGGCCAGCCACTTTTCCTGCTTATTGATCTTCCTCTTGAGCACCTTTGCGACCTTCGGCGGGTGGGCCGCACGGCCGCCCTTGGCCTGCGGGATCTTGGCTGCTCGTGAGCCGTTCTTGATCCTCGGCAGTTGCGCAACGCCGCGCCCTGAACCCCAGCTCACGGCTGAACTTCTGATCCCGGCGAATGGGTCGGTGCCATGGGGCTGGAGCCTCATGCTCTGGATGGCCAGGACCGCCTTCTTGATCAGGTCGGGCCGGTAGAGTTCATCGAAGACAGCCGGAAGTTCAATCTCACGGACGACTGACCCGTCGGTTGATCTGACATTTGCTTTCATCCGTTATTCACCCCTGCTTGCTCTCCAGGCTGACAAAGTTCACTGCCGGTGCCCGCACCTCGTGCTCACCCTGACGGATTGCCGGGCGAATGCGCACAAGACGCTTGACCGGACCGGGGACCGAGCCTTTGATCATGATGTACGAGTTCCTGACGATACCGTAGTGGAGGTACCCTCCCTCAGGCATGACGTCAGCACCGTCGGTGCCTGCCTTGAGGATCCGCTTGTTGAATTCGGTCCTCTGCTGGTAGCCCAACTGGCCCATCTGTGGAACCTGCCACCTGACGTGGTGCGGTGTCCATGGACCGAGGTTGCCGATGTGGCGCTTCTTGCCGCCGCGGGAGTGCTTGCCCTTTCTGACCTGGATACCCCAGCGCTTGACCGCGCCCTGGGTGCCCTTGCCTTTGGTGACGGCGGTGACGTCGACGTACTGACCCTCTGAGATGAGAGAGAGCGGGTCGACTTCCGCACCAAGAATGGAGGTCGCAAGGTTGAGACGGTCTTCGATTGAGCCGCCGTCGATCCTGGTCTCCATCAGTTCGGGCACCTTCTTGGGGACACCGGTGAGTGCCGCCGGTTGGGTGTACATCAGGGCAAAGATCTCAGTGACCTGTCCTGCCGCAACGGCGTCCTGGATGGTTTTGAGAACTGCCGCACGGTCGTGCGTCTTCGGCAGCGTTACCCGCCTGGCGAGGGCAGCGTCAAGATCCTCAGCCCAGACTTCGGTCAGCGGGTGCTTCCCATAGGTGTCAGTCACATAGGCGCGCACGGCAGCGACTTTCATGGCGGGGACTTCGATGATGGTGACGGGCACCATGATCTCGCGTCCCTCGCTCGGGCTGCTCTTGTGATCGTCGACAGCGACGACGTGCGTCATACCTACCTTATACCCTGCAATCGCCTGCAGCTTGGGCTCGCCCTCGTGCCTGGGCCAGGACTGGTACTTTGGCACCTGGCTCTTTGCCCGCTTGCGCGGACTGTAGGCAAGGGAGCCCCTGCGCGGTCTGTGTATGTTCGGCATGTTCTAATCAATCCTCTACGTTTGGTTCTATCCGAGCTTGCGACTCTGTCGCAAATCTGCATCTCTTTCGAGGTGCAGGTGTGCCAGATTCCCACCGGGATTGCACAAACATCGCGAACCGGGACCGCACCACTCCGATTTCCCCGAAGGGGAACGGACGATCGGGCGCGCTCTCCGCACAATAGGAATATCTCCTATTGCGGTGGTGTCGGGAGCGAGTATGCCGTGGTGTAGTCTCCTGTGTATGGAGTCCATTCCGGTGTGCTCCGGAATTACCTCGTCTCGCGAAGAGATCCTGATACTGTGCATGCCGGGTCGAAACCCGGACCGGGCTCGTCTGCACTGACGGAGGCCCATATGCAGCGATCAGATCCTGCGTCTGTCAGCTCCTTGGGACTGGGATGAGTCCTTCTCGGTCACGCCCCTGCCGGGGCGGGCAACCGGGGCATTGCAGCCTGACCCGCGGCGGGTGCAGGGCTGTTGTACTTCCGGCAAACGGTTACAGAATGGCCATTCTACCACCATGTGGCCATTATTCTGTGTCCGGTTGCACGGGATACCATCGTCTCCGGTTCTGTAATTATTCATCAAAATTGAATATAAATGTTTGTGACTCTTCCAGGAGATGCCGGTCTGCACCCCCGCGGTGCAGAGACCGGGATGCTCCGCACATTGGTGGGACAGGGAAGGCGAGACACCTCTTCAGCCAAAGAAGAGGTCGCCTTCCTGGTTGATGTAGACCTCGACGTCCTCCCGGACATAGCGCGCCCGGAACTTGCCGGGATTGGAGTCGTGAAGTCGGTTGATCAGTTCGATGGTATTGTACTTTACCTTGGTCCCGTGTTTTTCCGCTTCCTGGAAAATGTCAGAGGTCGCTTCGATAAGGTCGGTCCCGGCCTTGACGGTGCAGAGGTGATCCGAGTCAAGGGTGTACAAAAATTCAAGGGTTTCCTTTGCCCGGCTGATATTTTCGTAGGCCGCTTTTTCGATGGTGCATACATTTGCTTTTGAGGTCTGGATGATGTCGGCGACCTGCTGTTGGGTAAGCCCCATCTTCCGGTACCGCAGCACTTCTTTCTGCCTGTCGGTGAGAAGCCCCTGTTTCATTAGAGTATAAATTTAACTTCATGTATCATAAACAATGTTCTTTAACTCCGTCATGACCGGAAGAGGACGGGGCTTTCACAATCTTTATATGAGAACTTGCCAATAGTTAGTCTGTTCTCAAATTTGAGAGGTGTATAGATGGTAGTTAAAGTAGGAATTGCCAAACTGGGCAACATTGCCAGCGGCGTGATGGCAGAGCTCCTCCTCGATGAGCGTGCAGACCGTGAAGACATGCAGACCTTCATGGCCACGAGCGGTACCAAGCTCCAGCCCGAGGACATCGACCGTGTCGTCGTCAACATGAAGGCGTGGGAACCTGACTTCTGTGTTGTCGTCTCCCCGAACGGCATCCTTCCCGGACCGACCGGCGCTCGTGAGCAGCTCGCTGAGGCCGGCATCCCGTGCATTGTCATCACCGACGATGTCACCGGGAAGAAGGAGCAGTTCGCCGCCCTGAAGGAGAGCCAGTTCGGCTACATCATCATGAAGGCCGACTCCATGATCGGAGCCCGCCGCGAGTTCCTCGACCCCGTCGAGATGGCAGACTTCAACGGTAACCTCGTCAAGGTCCTCGCCCTGACGGGTGCGTTCCGCAAGCTCCAGTTCGAGCTCGACAAGGTCATCGACCAGGTCAAGGAAGGGAAGAAGGGTGCCGACCTCGTCCTCCCGAAGGTCGTCATGACCTCCGACAAGGCTGTTGCAGACGAGTTCTCCAACCCGTACGCCTACGCAAAGGCCCGCGCCGCCTACGAGATCGCTCAGGCGGTCGCCGGTGTCAATGTCAAGGGCTGCTTCATGACCAAGGGCTTTGAGAACTACGTCCCGATCGTTGCTTCCGCCCACGAGATGATGCGCCAGGCTGCGTACCTCTGTGATGAGGCCCGCGAGATCGAGAAGGCCGGCGACGGTATCATCCGCAAGCCGCACAAGAAGGATGGCGTCATCGTCTCCAAGACGACGCTCATCTCCAAGCCGGAGTAAATATTTTCTTTTCTTTTTTTCTGTTCTGTCTGATCTCTGAACTGGTGCCGACCTGAAGGTCTGCGATAGGCGGTAAGTGGGTCGGAGGTTCACCGTGAGAGAGGATTTCTCCAGAGTTGATCCGTTCCCGCCCGCTGCGTCACCACACTCTTCAAGGTTTTCGATAGAGTTGTCCCTGCCCAATCGCGGGGGTCAAAGGGGGGGGGTGCCCGGTGCAAGAGAACAAGGTATAGTTTCTCGTTCTTCTGTGGGGGAAGGCACGTCGATCAGATGGGCCGCCCCACCTGACCGATCTGAACCTGCCGTCTCGCGCCGGGGGGAGACCCCACGGACCCCCCCACGACGAAGATAGGGGCGGGGCGGCAATAATCTCTTGAACAACACCATGTGCTTTCTGAAAATTCTTCCACTCACCTCTCAGGGTCAGGCGAGTTTTGGGAGGACCTCTAAGAAAAGGATCAAAGATCCCTCAAAACTTCGAAACACTACTCAGAACAATGTTCAATCGCGTATGCTTGATCCCGGGGTTTATGCCCGATTCAAAAGAGCCCCCGAGCCTTTTTTTCAGACTTGTATCAATCCCTCAGAGTCCATTTCCCTGAAGGTCTGCCCCAGGCCCTCGGGCAGGGTCATGACCACGGGCTCAAGGTGGAGGCGCTCCATAAAGGCCGAGTCAGTCATCGAGGAGGGGTTGGGATTGACCCGTGCGATGAGGGAGCAGAAGGCAGAAAAGTATTCCGCGTCTTCGGGACGCCCGAAGTAGATCGCCATATTGAATGCCCGCGTGCCCAGGGCACGGTAACACTCGATCACCCGGAGGACGCCGCGGGCGAGGGCCGGGACAGAGGGGCCGAGGTCTTCAAGGGTCGTCAGAGGCAGGACACCCCGTACCTCACGTTCGCCGATCGGGACCGGGCTTGCAAACCAGACGGTCCCATCGTCTTCAAAGAGAAACCGGTCGGAGGCGCGTTCGTGTTCGACGAGGTCGGTCCAGTACGACCGGCCGTGGCCTCCATAGTATCGCCTGCTTTCCCCGAGGTACCTGCCCTGGAGGGCGGTGGGGCCGGGGTCGGCGATCCCCTGGAGATGGGGATGGGCAATGCTCGCACCGGCGGAAGGAAGGAAGTTCCAGTTTATGGAGGCATAATGTTCCTGTCCGGAGAGTGCGCGGGATATTCCCAGGAAGGCGTCTTCGAGTTGTCGCCGGGAGAATTGATCGACGGTGTGGGCCCCGGTGATCACGGTCACCACATGCCAGGAGGCGAAGGGGTAGAGATTCGGGAAGGTCACGCTCTCCCCACACCGGATCCTGGTGCCGTCAGGGAACGTAGGGGTTTCTTGCTCGACCCTGCCCGGGCAGAACGGGCACTCCTCTCTCAGAGGAGGCACATAGGGCGGGCTGATATCTCGCTTGATCCGTTCCGGCGAAAGCCTGGCGGTGAGACCGGTCAGGTGTTCCCGACGGATCTGGACGCGGCCGGCCGCATATTCTTCAACCGAAAACATGCCTGTAGTCCAATTGTGGGGGCCGGAAAAGATAAATTCATCCAATTGGTCTGGAAAGAGGTCTTGAAAATAAGGAGGATGGGGAACTTCCTCCAAAAAATGGTTCTATCTGGAAGCCCTGGAACAGGGTTCAGACGACGTACTTGCCGAGCAGACGGATCGAGTTGGTCATGTCGGGACCGAGTGGGGACCCGAAGATGATCTGGGTGACACCGGCAGCCTTGAGATCTTCGCACTTCTGGGCAACCATGTCAGGGGTGCCTGCGATGGTGAAGGCGTCGATCTCGGCGTCGGTGACGAGGCCACCGACGGCCTTGAAGTCGAAGCGACCAAGGGCGTCCTTGATGGCGGCAACATTGCCGGCGTCGAGGCCGTGGCGCTCAAGGAGTGCTGGCGGGGAGCCTGCGGCGATGAATGCAGCGACGATCTTCGCGGCGTTGCGGGCCTTCTTCTCGCTCTTGTCGATGGACATAGCGGTGTAGGCACCGACGTCGTGCTTCTTGCGACCTGCGGCTTCCTGGGCTGCCTTGATGATCGGGATGGCGATCTCGAAGTCCTTGGGGTTGGAAGCGTTGATGAGGGAACCCTCACCCATGGTTCCGGCGAGCTCGAGCATCTTGGGGCCCTGGGCACCGATGTACACGGGGATACCCTTCTTGCCGGGGAGCTGGACGCCGGTGAGCTTGGCACCGTCGTAGTCGAAGAACTGCATCTCGCCGGTCTTCTTGACTTCTTCACCTGAACAGAGCGCACGGATCTGCTGGACACCTTCTCTCAGACGAGCGACGGGCTTCTCGCCCTGGATCGCGATCTTCGGGAGGGTCGAGAGGTCGCCGGGTCCGATACCGAGAACGGCACGGCCGTCGGAGATCTCGTTCAGGGTGCACATGAACGACGCAATGGACGCCGGGGTGTCGGTGAAGGTGTTCATGATGCCCGGGCCCATCTTGATCGTGTCGGTGCTCATTGCAATAGCCGCCAGGGTCGGGTAGCAGTGGCGGTTGTTATAGTGGTTGGTGATCCACGCGTAGTCGATGTCCTTCGATTCCGCGAGCTTGGTGTAATTGACAACCTGCTTTACGCTGATGTTGCCTGGCACAAATTCAATTCCATAACTCAAGGCATTTCACCTCAGAGAGAGTAGTTATCGCACAAAGATAAAAGTATTGTCATTCGAACTAGAATACCAGAGAATAAAGGGGATACAGACCATTCCCGGACATCACAGAGATTTGACATAGGACATGAGGTAGAGAAGCCCTATGCATCGCGAACAGAGAAAAGGAGAAGTATTTATGATCACCGGCCCAAATACCCAAGATATGTTTACAGCTCGGGCGGCGAATCGATCGCAATCGCACCGGGCGGAGTGGGTATAGATGCGAGTCTTGGCAATCGGACTGGGGGGTGCGGGCAGCAGGATAGTTGACCGCCTCTACGACCATGACCGACGCAGCAAGGTCTTTTGTATGAGCGCTCTCGCCATCGATCTTGATACAAACACGCTCCTCCAGCTCGATGCCCTTCCTTCCGATTCGCAGGTCTTCTTCCCGCCGATCGATCCTGCCAATCCCTATGATGTCGAGACGAACATCGATATCGAGGAGGTGATGACGAGGATCCAGAGGGTCGATACGGTGGATATCGACGCAATCCTGATCTTCGCGGGTCTTGGCGGGACGATGGTCGACCTGATCCCACGCATCATGCCCCAGATGCGTGAGACCTTCCTCGAACCGATCTTTGCGGTGGTCACGCTCCCTTGCGTAGCAGAGGGAAAGAAGTGTTCGGCAAAGGCGGCGGACGACCTGGAGATGATCCAGGAACTCACCGACGCCACGATCGTCTTCGACAATGAGACATGGTACAAGAAGATCAGGACGTCGGGGGCGCGAGGGATCGCCGATCCCTTCGGCAACGCCTCGTACGATCGGAATCCTCGCCTCGTAAACTCGCTCCTCAACGAACAGATCGCCCGCCGGATCGGTCTTCTCCTCAGGGCCGGCGAGTTCAATAACGAGGGGCTTGATGTCGGAGAACTCGTCCTCGATGCAGGCGAGGTGCTCAACACCCTCACCGGTATGGGGACGGTCGCGGTCGGGTATGCGGTCGAACGTCTCCACACCAGTCCGCTGGATATCCTAGGTTCCTGGAAGACGGCCAGGCAGTATATGGAGGGGTCGCACCAGAGGGCGGCGCGGATCGTCAAACTGGCAAAGAGGGCGATATACGAGGAGATTTCAGTGCCCTGCGATCTCACCAGCGCCCAGAAGGCTCTTGTCCTGGTGGCGGGACCGAGCCATGAACTGAGTCTCAAGGGTTTTGTGACGGTGAGGAAGTGGATCGACCGGAGCATCGCCGGCCTGGAGATGCGGTCCGGAGATTACCCGGTGAAGAACACCAGGTTCGTGGGGATTATCATCGTCCTCGCCGATGTGCAGAATGTGCCCAGGATCGAGGAGTTGAAGCTCCTGCGTGAGGAGTACAGGCAGGAGCTTGAGGAAGAGGCGATGCATGCCAGGACAGAAGAGGAGTTCCTGGTCGTCGGGGATAATGTGGAAGTGGGAACAGGAGGATGGACCAGAGAAGATCCGCTCGCCCCGTTCATGGTGCCGTCATCAGGTGGAGATCGCGTGACTGAAGAATATTCTATGCCCGGAAAGTATGACGCCCCTGAGAGGCATGATGAGATGCTCGAACTTCATGGGGGGAAGAAGACCAGAAAGCGCGAAGAGGATGATGGAGTTCTCAGGCTCAATCTCTCAAGCGATCATCTGAAGCGAACAGAGGATGATGACAGGCCGGTCATCGTCTCGGGTGTCGGGAAACAGCAGCCGCGGGAGATCACCAGGATGACCTCGGTTGGTCTTCCCCAGGCACCGAAGGACTCGGCCCTCGGGATGACCGAGAGTCATGCTTTTGTGAAAAAACCAAAGGAGGTCGATTTCACAGGAGTCAAGGTAGATACCATCCCGATGGCAAAGGACGATGTGCTCAGCGGCAAGGGCATCCATCTCAGGGATACGGTCAAGAAGGCAAACGACGATGTCTTCAATGGGGGGCGTATCCGTCTCAAAGATGTCGTGAAAAAGGCAAAAGATGACATCCTGGAGGGGAAGAAGGTCAAACTCTCCGATGTGACGATGCCGGTCGATGCGGTCCTGCGCGGAAAGAAAATCGCTCCGAAAAAGGCTCCAAAGGAGATCAAACCCGGTAAGGGGAAGATCTCGGTCTTCGAAGATACAGAGGAGAACGGGGGAGAGGAGCGGACGGACGGGCTCGACTGGATCACGTAGAGAGGATACGGGAGAACGGGATGGTGCCTGCGCCGATCTCGGTCCTGATCGCACATCCCAGTTCGAAGGCATGGCCGACGAGGTTCATGCTGGAATATGAGACGATGGAGAGTCGATAAGGTTCTTCTGAAAGGTTGAACACTTTTTCTCCCATGCCAACCGGGAAGAGGAAGCCGGCCGAACGCATGGCGCCGGCGATCTCTTCGACATATTCTTGTGCAGGGAGCGGGACTTTTCTGACATTTGCAAGGGCGGTGCCGGTGCCGGTGGTGACATACTCGCGGATCGAGGTGAGGCCGGCAGAGATGAAGAGCTGGAGCGGGTCGATGCTTGTCCCGCGGTAGGAGACGAGGTCGGTGAACCGGGCGGGGCGGCCGTCGCGGACGGCGAGTCTGCCGCCGTATTTCATCTCCACCGGGACGCCGAGGCGCTGGAGGACGCCGTCCATGGTGACTGAGCAGACGGTGATGAACCCGGTGTGGCCAGGTGGGACGCGAGGGTCGTTGTCGACGAGGCGGTATGAACTGAAAAATCCGCACCTGGTTGCAAGTACCGCGTCAAATGCTTCTCTCACCCGGTCGACTTCGGGGTCGGGGACGATCGAGAGGTTGTAGGCGACGTCGCCGGTGCAGGTGGTGGGGTCGAAGGTGGTCCTGACCGCAAGACGTTCCAGTTTGGAGATGATGAACCCGATCCGCTCGCCGACGAGGGCACTCTCTATCTCAGAGACCCCCTTCGGGGTGAGAACCCGGCCGCGGTTGCCGACCTTGTTGGTGAACCCCATCTCGTCGAGGGAGCGGAGGTAGTACTGGACCGCACGGTCGGAGAGGACGAAGCCGTGTTCGGCCATCAGTTCAGAGAGCCTCTTGGCGCCCATCGGGTCGGGGTGCTCTTTGAGGATCCTGAGGATCTCGATGTATTTGCGCTCGGTCCGGATCTGACTCATCTGGCTTCGACCACTCCTTCGCTGTCCTGGTAGCGCCCGTTGTAGCAGGCGGCACCGTCGCCGACTTCGTGGAGGATCATCTGCACGACCCGCTCGCCTTCAGGGAGGACGACTTCCTCGGCCCCCATGTTGACGAGGCAGAGGGTGAGTTGTCCCCTGAACCCGGGGTCGACAAAGCCACCACCGAGGAGGAGGCCGCGTCTGGCATAGGAGGAGCGGCAGCGGAGGGTGGCGGCGACGTCGCCGGGGATCTCCACGTGTTCCATGCTCGGGACGAGGGTGACGGTGCCGGGCGCGAGGACGATCTCTTCACCGGCGCGGAGGTCGTAGGAGGCGGGCTGGAGGGAGGCATCATTGAAGGGCGTGATGACCAGCCGTCCCGCCCCCCCGGGCATCATCAGGCGCGACTGGATCTCGGCAGATGAGAGGATCATTGTAGTAGTTGATGGTGCCGGAAAAGGCTTAATATCTTGTGATATGATATATAGCAGGACACAGCCCATTTGTTCTTTCCGACCGGCTTCTTTTCCAGACCGGGGAGAGGATCATGCGGCAAGACCCGCAGGTCATGGACCCATGGGGTAGAGGATATCCTCCTGGGCTTCGAACCCAGGGACGCGGGTTCGATTCCCGCTGGGTCCGTTTTTGTGATTTTGTACAATTCATAGGTGACACCTCTGATCCCACCGGGATTGGAGCCAGGAAGACAGATGAGGAGAACCTGAAGGTGGAGATTGTCATCCGGTCCCCCGAGTGAAGAGAGCGGCCGGGTCGACACTATCCTCTTCATGATCTCCCCGCTGCCTTCCTGTCTCTATCGCAATCCGGGGGGGGCGGGGGGCAACGCCACCGGCGCGAGTGGGAAGGAGGTGGGCGATCCGAAGATCCGCCACTATGGAAGGATGAGGGATGCTCCAACTGTCCCATAATGAAAAGAGGTAGAGGATGTTATACGATCCATCAACTATTATTCAAGTCTGATATACGCACGTTCATCCTTCCCCACCTGGATGATTCCGTTATAGGTCACCTCGTCACATACCCCACCGGGAATGTCTTCCAGCGCAGAAATCCGGATCTTGTACCATCCTTGTTTCCCCCTCTGGTCAAGGCTGGACGAATATGTGCCATTCATTTCCACGCCTGAAGAGAGAGAGATCATATCGGCCACTTGCCATGTGCCATCCCACCAGACATTATCCGGGCTGATCTGGTATGTGACCTCCTGTATCACATCTTCATTCCCGGTATAGGTAAGATGCCAGGAGAGATCAAGGATGCCGGAGTCCACCGAAGTGTTTAGAGAGTCCACCTGAATATCCGCCGTGGTGACATTGGTCTCTTTGAGCACCTGGACAGCAGTGATAAAGGTGTGGGGGAGACCCAGTTCTGTCTCTCCAAGCGTACCGTTGAAATGGATCCTGGATTCGTTGCCGAATATATCGATATTGCCCTCTTTGAGAACCTTAAGGCAGAACGTGGTCTCCCAGGTCTGGTTGAGGTAGATGTCCTCGATATTGAAGGAGAGCGTATTATCTTCCCAGTCGGAACTCTGGTCATAGGACTCAGGCCCCCAGAAGACCGAGTTGTTATGTGTCCAGTACTTTTCTTCCCGCGTCGATACCGGATCCTGGTACTGATATTCGAAGACATCGCTGGTGGGGGTGGTATTGATCATGACCCTATCGAAGTACAGGTCCATCGTGGTATTGACACCCGCCGCCTCCTGGAGTTTCTGGGCGATGTCCTCATAGACCCGCGTCAGGTCGTCACCTGCGGTGGCGCTGTAAAACTTACCGCCGGTGTCTTCGGCGTAGCGCCGGAGTTCTTCATGGCTCGGTTCGTCGCCGAGGGCGATTGTAAAGATCTTGATGTCACTTTCGTTTGCGTACTGGATGACGTTTCTATTGCCCAAATCGCCCAAAGACTTCGCTTCATCTCCTCCTTCTGGATTCCCACCTGTGTTCCACTCTCCGTCAGTCAGGAGAACAATCGCTTTAACTGGATTGTCAGAGGGCCGCGGGCGGTCGATGATCATCTGCACCGATTGGTACAGGCCTTCTCGCATTGGTGTTCCACCACAAGGAAGCCAGTTGTCAATTTCGGTGTTGACAGTCCTGTACGTTGATATCAACTCGAGGTCGCGTGTGGCGGGACCACTATATGTTTGCGAGTTATTGTAGTGTTTAGAGATGTAGTCATTGTCATCGCTTTCATCAGGTTCCCACTCACTGTAAAGTTCGATTAATTTCCAATCATTTTTTTTAATATCCCATACGGGAACATAATATATTTCATAGATATAATCCCGTCCCGCCCAATACTTATAATAGTAACCATCCAGATTAGTTGTGCCGTTCTGACCAAACGATACCAAGCCGATCCTGTCCTTCGCCGATTTCATCTTCGAGACAAAGACCTTCGCCGCGGCCATCGCATGGACCATACGGTCATCAATCGACTCTTGCTTAATCCACTCTTGATCATATTGATTATACCCAGAAATCGTGGTGGTATTCTTCAACATACTCCCCGACCGATCAGTACAGAGCACCACATCGATCGGCCTTGACTGGAGGGCCCACCCGTCGCCGGTCAACTGAACCGTGACATTCACCGTGCCGTTCACGGTCACGGTCCGGGGCTCGACAGAGGTACTGACGCTGAGATACGGATAGTTCCTGAAAGAAATGGTAATGTTCTCTTTTTGATCTCCCCATACAGCCTGAATGGTTGCATTCCCCGAGGCCATGCTGCTGTACCGTGAATTCTCTGGATCCACGGTGAAGGCGCCGGGGTAAAAATCAATAGTGGCTAATCCGTCCTTATCGGTAGTAGCAAGAAGGGACACACCTTTTATCTCGGATGTGCGGGTGTTATTCGAGATTTCCGGATCATCAGTCACCAGATATATCCCATTGTCGACACCGATAAGCCTGAATGAAACACTTTCATTTCGGACGGGATTGCCCCTCGTGTCAGTTACTTTCGCCTTGACATGAGAGACGAGATCCTTTTTCACATCTCTGCTTGCGATGGTCTGGGGGACGGCGGTGAGGATCATATTGGTCGGTGTGGTGCTGTAGAAGCCCACGCGTTGCGCGCGTGTAACACTGCTGTTATCGACAGCAGTCGCGACAATATCTACAACACCGGCTCGCTCCGAAGGCCCGTACGTGATCATCGCCTTTCCCTGACTATTTGTCGTGACGATCCACTCACCTGCCGTCAGGGAACCGGAAACCGAACGGACATTTATTTTTATCTGACGATCCCCGGCAGCATTTCCATGCTGGTCATAGAGGGCGTAGGTGATGGAAAACGATCTGTCCAGCGGTTGTTCGGGATAGTCGTCCTCATCTAAACTCTCCGCTTTTGGAGAAACCATCTGGTAGATGGTGGATGGTTCGCCGTTTGCAAGCCCGGTGATGGTCAAATAGCGTGAATCGATGGCACCTGGAAAGTCTATGTAGACAATATTCTCCCCCGCCGTCGTAGCGGTGGTAAGGCTGACACGAACCTCCCCCCCTTCACTAACCGGGACGACGATCTCCTTTTTCCCATTCTCAAAATAGGCACCATCCCCCGGAGACCCGACATAGAAGGCCACCGCCTCAACTTCATTTATATTGCGAGCATCGATCAGGTTCCCATACTCGTCCTCCATTGAAAGAACGATCCCTGTCGTCGAACCGGCCGTGACCTCATTCTCACACTCTAAAGAATGAAGCCGGTACGGTGACGCATGATCGATCTCCTGTTCAAAGGTGCTGGCCCCCGTGTCCACGCCGTACCTGGCCGTCACATTGATCTGTGCGATGCCGCTCTTCTCCCCCGGCAAAAACGTCGTCACCGCCAACCCGTTCTTATCGGTCTCGACCACCATCCGGGAGAGCGATCCCATAGTAGTGTCACACGAGAAGGCAACATTGACCCCCTTCAGCGGATGACCGTCGCTGCCGTTCACCGTCGCAGTCACCACCGCCCCCCCGGTGTCGCCCGCGACCAGCCACTCAGTATCGGTCTTGACCGAGATCTGCAGACCTTGCGCGGGCGTGACGGCCATGCAAATGATAAGAAGCCCGATAAAAACGAACAGGCATCCGGCACGGGATCGATCCTTCATACAGCGATCAGATTATCTTATCTAATATATATCTTGCCCGGATCCTATGATCATTTAAGACACTTTTTTCAAAAAATAATCTTCATAAATGCCCCGATGAAGATATAATTGATCCATAATAAATAATCTCAATTGCCATATGAAAAAAAAGATATAGGGCATATCAAAAATAATGCCTGCCTCCCCGGCACCAGCCCGAGAAAAACCACATAAACCCACAAAAAAAAGAAAAAGGAAAATAAATCAGACGAGAACCCTATTCAAGCCTGATCTTGGTGCTCTCCCCGCCGTTGATAGAAATCGGCTCGGAGGTATATTCATCGTCGAACAGCGTATCCGTGGATTCTGCCCGGATCCAGATATCATACTGACCCGCAGGGAGGCCGCGCACATCCAGGTCGGCCGTCTGCGCGCCGACTTCGGCGGCAGACCGCGGGGGCATCGTCTTAAATGGCGTCCAGGTGTGCCGATCGTCAGTCGAGTACGAGAGCGTCTGGGTCACCGTCCCGGTCCCATTATACTCAAGGTTCCACTTCAGTTTGAGGAACTCAGTGACCGACCCGGTGCCGACCTGTTGAGGGGGGGAAATGTCAAGGTACGCATCCCCAAAGACCGGTTCAACACCCTCAGGACGGACCGAGATGAAAGTATCGGGGAGGTTGAGTTGATCGGCACCGCCGTTGAAGGAGATGGTCGAACCAGGGCCGAAGACATTGATGTTGCCGTCGGTCTTCACCTTGAGACGGTACGTCGTCGTCCAGGTCTGGCCGAGTTTGACGGTCCCGACATCATAGTGGAGGGACTGGTCGTCCTGCCAGTCGGCGGTCTGGTCCTCGGTGTGCCGCGGGACCACCACGTACCTGCCCGACTCGTTCTCGACCCAACTCTCGATGACCGTCGAGATGCCGTCCTCGTAGATGTACTCGAAGACGTCCTCGCCAGGCACCGAGATCCCGTTCACCTCGACATTCTCGAAGGAGAGGTCGATGGCGGTGTCGACGCCCGCCTCGGTCTTGAGTTCTCCGGCGATACGTGTGTAGATCCCGGCGAGTTCGTCGCCACCAGGAGCGTGTTCATAGAACCCACCGGTCAACGAGGCCAACTCCTCCATCGTGCTGGTGACTGTCTGACCCGGGCTGTAGGCGAATGTGATGGGGTAGACTTTTATGCCGTTGTCCAGAGCAAAGCGACCCATATTCTGGTTTGTATCCTCGCCATCCGAACAGGTCCAGTAAGGATAGGTATACCACCGTCTATCCCAGTACGAATAAACCCGTTTTTCATGAGACTCCAGCGTTCCACCAAGACCGTCATAGTACCGGTAATTGTTAGACTCCAGTTCACTGCCTGAGAAGCGATAAGCCACATTGTACGGGTCTTTCCATCCTGTCCCGTGAGCGAGTGGACTGCCATCATAGTTCCAGTCGCCGTCGGTCATGACAATCACCGCCTTGACCGCATCGTCCCGCCCCTGCTCCTGGAGAAGCCTGACAGCCTCGTAGATCCCCCGGCGCAGTTGCGTCGCACCGTCTGCTCTAAGGATATTCAACCTACTCTTAACATCAGATAAATCATCGGTCAGGCCTTTGTCAAGGGTCGTTGATGAGGAAAAGGAGACAAGCCCCACCCGGTCGCGGACCGGATTCATGGAGTCGATAAAGGTTGAGGCGGCATATTTTGCACTGACCAACCTGACCTGTCCGGAACTGTCTGTTTGCCGCATGCTCCCCGACCTATCGATGACCAGCACCACATCGATCGGCTCAGGCTGGAGCGCCCACCCGTCGCCCTTAAGAGCGAGGTTCACATCGATCGTCTCGTTCACCTCAACCTGCCCGCTCTCAGGCTCCACCCAGGCGGAGACCGAGAGGTAGGGGAAATTCACCCAGCGGAGCGTGATCTCCCTGGTGACGTCGCCCCATGTCGCAGAGACCACACCGGTCCCGGTGGCGGCCGAAGAGTAGTTCAGGTCGTTCCGGTCGGTGGTGAAGCCTCCGGGCCTGAAGGACACGGTGGCGTACCCGTTCTCATCGGTTGTGGCAACACCCTCCAGAAGAGCGGGCGCGTCCGTCACTGTGTACGATCCCGTCTCGACCGTGCCGAGCGAGAAGGTGACCGTCTCATTCGGGACCGGGTTGCCTTTCACGTCGATCACCTTGGCCCGCACCTCAGTGACACTCTCGGCGTTCACGTCATAACTCGGCATCGTCTGGGGGTTGGCAGTGAGGAGCATATCCACCGGGTCGGTGTGGACAAACTCCACCACCACCGTGCAGGAGACCGCAGGGTCTTCCACCGAGACGGCGGTGATCGTCACGAGCCCGGTCACGTCCCTGGGTCCGAAGGTGACCTGGGCCAGGCCGGCCGAGTTGGAGGTGGCGTTCGCCTCGGTCCCCACGTTTGAGGTGATCCGCACCGTCTGGCTCCCGGCCGGGTTGCCGTATTGGTCCTTCATCGTATAGGTGATCGTGAACCGACTCTCCCCATCGGCAGGGACATAAGGTGGACTGCCACCCGGACTGACCGAGGCGGTGATCGAACTGGGGGCCCCGTCTCCGATCCCGTAAAACGTCAGGTAGAGGTCTGCCACCGGGTCGGGAAGGTCGACAAAGACGATGTTCTCCCCCGCGGTGCGGGCGGCCCTGAGTTCTGCCCGGACCATCCCGTCAGAACCCACCGGCAGGACCACTTCGTCGCGATACTCGCTGCCATCGAAGAACCCGGCGGTCCCGTCCGGCGATCCGACGGCGAACATGAAGGACTCTGCACTCCTGCGGGCGTCGACCAGGTTGCCATACCGGTCTTCCAGGGAGAAGACGATCTCGGTCGTGGTGTCGACGCTCACCCTGCTCTCATAGTCGAGAGACTTCAACCGGTACGGCGCCGCATGGTCGATCTGCTGCTCGCAGGTGCCGGAGACCTCACCACCCTCATACTCGACCGCCGCGGCGATCAGGACCGTGCCGCTCGCGGTCCCCGGCGTGAAGGTGACCGTCGCTGTCCCGTCAGGGCCGGTCGTGGCTGTGACAGGCGAGAACGCATCCATGGCGGCGTCACAGGAGAAGGTGACGCTCATCCCGGAGAGCGGACTGCCGCCTGCATCGGTCACGGTGGCGGTCACGCCGGTCCCGTTGTCGCTGCCCGCAACGAGCCACTCGTCGGCGGACGCGACGACGACCTGGGGAGCCTCCGCGGCCATGGCCCCCGTACAGAGGAGGAGAAGCCCCACCAGGAATGTCCAGTATTGTATTTGACCCATAATCTTCCTCAAGGTACGTACACTTTCAGCCCCGCCATATAAAGGCATTCTTTTTATAAATTCAAATTTAAAGCGACATTTTAGAGAATAAATTAAAATTATTCTTTAGAATAGATCTCAAGAATAAAAGACAGAAGATCAAAATAGAACACTATTATATAGAGTATCGAAAAAAAGAGGAGATGATCAGAACTGCCGACGCTTCGGCGGAGCCCGGCGACCAGGCTTGCGACGGTTCGGGATCTCGACCCGACCGGTGGCAACCGCTCCGGCGATGCCAACCACCACCACGACCACGATCAGGAGGAGAGCGATGACTCCCATCGGCAGACCCTGGGGCTCAAGAGTCAGGACCACCGACTCACCCGACGAACCGGCCTTCACCGCCGTTTCCAGCACGGCCTGATGATAACCGTCCATCGTGCCGGTGATATTGTACGTCCCCGGCGCAAGGTCCAGCGAGACCATGCCAGCAGAGGAAGTACTGCCCGCCGCAGCACCGTTCACGCAGATCTTTACCTCGCCGACCGGTTCGTGGGAGGGGTTCTCGACGAGCACCGAGACCGGAACCTTCGCACAAGCCAGTTCGAAGACCAGATCAGAGGTTGTCTCTCCAGTCTTGCGGTTCTCTTTCTGACCGACATATCCTGGAGCGCTCACTTCGAAGGCATGGGTGCCGGTGACGACCGCATCAAGGCCAAGTCTTCCGAAGGCGTCGGTGGTGCCCGCATCCTTCCCGTCGACCAGCACCTTCGCCCCTGAAATCGGCTTTTTCTCCGTGTCAAAGACCAAGACAAAGAGTGAAGCGGTGGACTTCGTGAGGAGGATATTCTCAATCACAGCATTCTCGCCCAGGTAGACTTCCTTGGTGTACGTGAGGTACGAAGGGTGGGCCACCTCGACATCATAGTAACCGTCACCGTCAAGGACCACGGTCACCACCCCGTTGCCGTCGGTCGTGCCCGCACCCTTCCCGTCGACCTTCACCGCAGCGCCCTCGATCGGGGAGTTGCTCCTGGCGTCCATCACCTTGAAGGCGAACTGGCCCTCGGGATAGAGCCAGTACTGGACACTCTGGGTGTCGCTGTCCACCTCGATCTCACGGGTGATCTCCGCATAGTCGTCGGCACTGATCTCGACCGAGTACTCTTCTCCGTCTTCGAGATCAAAGGACGCACACCCCGATGAGTCGGTCCGTTCATAGTCGTCGAAGGTGGTTGAGATACCGGTGATGTCCACCCTTGCATCCCTGATCGGTTGGACAGTCCCGGCGTCGTATACCGAGACCTTAAAGTCCACGGTGCCCGAGTCCATCCGCACGACGACCGTACGCTCTTTTGCATCGATACGGTCGTCCCAGTCCTCGTATCCAGACTTTGTCACCTTGAGGGTGTAGCGACTGTTGCCGTCGTACTCATATGAGAACTCGCCGTCAGAGTCGGTCTTGCCCTCATAATGGTTGTCGATATAGACCGACGCACCCTTGATGTATGACCCGTCTTCTGCATCCTTTACGGTGATATCGACGTCGACAGCCTGCACCGCACTGCAGATCAGTGCAATGGCCACGACCCCGAGTATGAGATAGGTGAATGTCGACCCCATCTTACTGTCCATACTGTTGTCCACCTCGTGTTGTCCAGTGCCGACCCGGCACGCGGTCGAGAAGCATCCCCTCGACGACGACCGGCATCAGGCGACGTCCTTCTTCGAGCGCCTTCTGGAGGCGCCACTTTCGATCTGCATAGACCGTGATGATCGGTTCGCCGGCCTGCACGCGCGTCCCCTTCTTGGCATGGATGCAGACCCCCGCACCCTGGTCCTGGGGGGCGCCGGCAGCCCTGGCCAGGCTGATCAGCGCCTTGTTGTTCAGTTCGATCACGTATCCAGTGGTGGGGGCCTTTACCACATACTGGTACGTGCCAGGAACTATATCAGCTGCGGTCACCGCCGGGTTTCCGCCCTGGACCTCGATGATCTCCTTCATCTTGGCAAGGGCCTTGCCCGAGGCGAGGATCTCCTGCGCGAGGGTGTAGCCCTGGCCCGGCGCCGCCTTCCCCGCCATCTCAAGAATGATCCCGGCGATGGAGAGGCTCTTCTGGATGAGAGAGTTCGGTTCGGTCGCTCCTTCCAGGACAGAGAGAGCCTCCTGCACCTCGATCTTCGGGCCGATGGTGCGCCCGACGAGGGACTCGCCGTAGGTGAGGGCGCATTCCACCTGCATCCCGAGTCGTTCGCCGAGTTCGATGAACTCGCGGGAGAGGCGGCGCCCCTCTTCCACCGTCGGCACCTTGGTCTGCGCCCCGACCGGAACGTCGATCGCCACCAGGTTTGCCCCGACGGCGTACTTCTTGGCCATCACCGAGGCGAGCATCTGGCCCCTGGCGTCGATCTTGAAGGGGTATTCGACGGTGATGAACCGGTCGTCTGCCGGGGCGATGTTCGTCGCCCCGCCCCAGACGATCACCGCACCCACCTTCTCGGTCATCTGCTGCACCTGGGTGGCGGTGAACTCCACCGGGGCGAGCACCTCCATCAGGTCGGCGGTGCCGGCGGCGCCGGTGATCGCCCGCGAACTGGTCTTGGGGATCTTCAGTCCGGCGGCGGCGACGATCGGGACAACCAGCAGGGAGATCTTGTTGCCCGGCACCCCGCCGATGGAGTGTTTGTCCACGATCGGATACGAAGGAAAGCGGAGCTGGTCGCCGGTGTCCACCATCGCCCTGGTGAGGTATTCCACCTCGTCCATGTCGAGGGGGTTGGTGTAGGTGGAGACGATGTACGCGGTGAGTTCGCTGGGGGAGAGGTCGTCGGCGACGACGTCCCTGATGATCGCATAGGTCTCCTCCTGGTTCAGCCGCTGGCCGTCCATCTTCTTCTTGATGTAGGCGAGGCTTGCCGGACGGTCGGCGGCCCGCACCTCCACCTCGGCGCCGTCGAGGACGTCGACCCGCACCTGGGTCGGGCGGTAAACCCCGATCGTGCCGGGCCCGATGATCGAGGCGGTGGTGTCGACGAAGGCCGAGACCGTCTCGCCGGTGGCCAGGCTCTTCACCTCCACGCGGTCACCGTCCCGCACGCTGATCTCCCGGGCGTCGGCGGCGTTCAGGAGGACGCCACGGTTCCCGATATCGATCAGCCTGGTCGTGAGTTTCATACGTAGAGAATATATCTCCGGTCTCTAAAGGGTATCGGCCCTGTGTCCCCGGATCGGAGTCTGTTCACCCGGAGACCCGGTATGAAACGGTACTGAGAAGCGTGCAGAAAAAAAGGGGGTAGTTTAAGATTAGTCCCTGCGCATGACCAGGAACGCAACCGCACCAAGGCCAATCAGGGCCACAAGGGCACCGAAACCAGGCGCTGCAGGCGTGGTGGTCTCTACAGCAGTGGTCGTGGTCTCGACCGTGGTCACGGTCTCGGTCACGGTGGTCGTGGTCGGGGTCGTCGGAACCTTCTCGAGAACGTTGAAGGTAGCACTGGTGCTGACGTCAGCGTCCACGGACTCAACAGAAACAGAGTACTGGTCGGCCTTGAAGTCAGCTGCGTCGACTTCGTAGGACCACTTGTTGTAGTCGTCGCCAGCCTCAACGGTCACCTGACCGGAGTCGCCGGAGAAGCCAGATGCCTGGGTCTTCTCGGACGGACCGAAGGACGCACCGCTGACATCGACCTGCAGTTCGTCGCCAACAGCTAGGTTAGTGGTGCCGGTGATGGTGAACTTGGTGCCGATGGCCTGGTCGCCGATAGCATCGATGATGATACGTGCATCCTCGACCTGGAAGGAGACCTTGGCGTAGGTGTCGTCACAGTTCTGTGAGTTAAGGGCGTCGATCAGCGCGGTCGCAGCCTCGGAGGCAGGAAGCTTGCCGAGGTCGATAAGGCCGCCAGTGGCGTCGCGAATGACATAATCAGTCGGGTTATCGAGATCGGAATCAGCGACCTCCTTCGCAGTTGCCGGACGGACATTGAACACGCCGTCGGTCATCGGGTGCTGGATGACAAGGAAGTACTGCCCGGTGGTGAGTTCGTCGGTCTGGTCCCGCTCGAGGGTGAACTCGAAGGTGCCGTCGTCCTCAACGCTCTCGGTGCCGTCAATCATCCTGTAGTTCTTGCCGAAAACCCAGACATGGACATCGCTGGGCTTACCCTCAGCGACACCGGTCACCTTGAGCTCGTCGCCCCTGGCGACTCTGGACGCAACATCGTCAAGAGTCAGGAACGGCTTCTTCAGGTAGACGCCGATGGTCTGGTATTTGACGTCCTTCAGGTTCCTCTTGTCAACAGGATTGTCAAGATCCCCTTTGGCGCTGACAGCGTAGACGGTGTAGGTACCAGATTCAAGGACGCTGCCCTTGATAGCAGAGGTGTCCCAGCGGTATTCCCACGTGTCGTCGGACTCAACAGAGCGCTCGACTTTCCCGTCAGCTTTGTATGCATCGATAGAGGTGTCGACGAGCGAAACGCCATTGTCCTTCCCGAGGTTCGGGCCGGTCATGAAGAGGTAGACGTTGTCGCTGTCGGTGTTGGTACCGGAGAGCTTGATCTCCTCACCGAGGTAGTAGGTGCCTGCGCCCTCGGCAGTGATGGTGACTTCACCCTCCTCGATCTTCACCTTGACATCGTCGTCCTTCGTGGCATCGTCAGGGTCGACGACCTTGAAAGTGAAGGACCTGTCCTTGGTGTCGCTGCTGGTGGTGAAACCAACAGTCCTCAGACCGCCTGAGGAGGTTTTGACAAGCGCATAGGTCTTGGGGGCACCGGTGTCGATCTTACCGTTCACTGTGGTAAGGGCACTCGCGTCCTTGCCCTCATAGGCAAACTTCATGTCTGCGTCGAAGGCCGGAAGACCACTGTCAGAGTACGTCACACCGATCTGACCCGGCTTAAGTGTCGGGTACTGCTCAGGCTCAAGGCCACTGACCTTTTCGATGTACAGGTAGTAGTTTGCCTTGGCCGCACCACGGATGGTTACGGTGAAATCGTTGTTCCTGACAACATTCTCCTTGTTGGCCTCAATAGCGAGGTCGACGGTGGAGATGGTGAAACTGGCCGCCTCAGAGTCCTTGGCGTAGTCGTCAAAGCCCTCCGGACCGGTCCAGGAAGCCACAATCTGGTAGGACTGGGAGGTGAGGTCGCTAAGGTAGAGACCGTTAGCCTCAACAGTTCCACTGTAATCAGTGGAGTTGCCAACATAGAGAACCTGCTGCGTTACGTCAACCCCAGAGAGTTCCTGGTTGAAACCGTCATGGGGAATCACGACGACTTCAGAGCCGTCCTTTCCAATGAGCTTGATTTCGAAGTTGAAGTATCCATTGGGAGTTGCAGCAGCGCTGTATGTAGACCCGACCTTGCCGGTATCGACCTTGAAGAAGATCTTGTTGTCCTTGGTCACGGTCTTGCCGGCGACCGAGGATGACTTGTCACTAGCAAGGACAGGAGTGATCTTGAGTGTGGGCTTCTCGAAGTAGACTTTGGTATCGGTGACTTCAGTTCCGTTCTGGACGAAGTATGTGCCGTAGATATCGTCAGCGAAGTCTACACCCTGTAGTTCGTCAGTGATTTTGTCATTACTGACCCTAAAGGATTTTTTCTGACCTTTTGATTTGTCATCTTCGTTGTACTTTACCAGACGGTTCATAGATCCACCAACTGCCGCGTTAACCTTAGAGAAGTTGAGGTCAGTTGGATTCTCATTTGCAAAGAAGGTGTCATCGACGTCGATCATCCTATCCTCAGCGCTTGCCGGCATGACCAGCAGGGCAGCTGCGACGAGGAAGACAGCGGCGAACACCATCATCTTTGACGTACTCTTCATGCAATTCCTCCTTAATGTGAAACGTGGTGAGCGCGATGAACGTACTTCGACAGGTGTCGAATTCTGGTTCACCATGCCCAATACTCCGATTGCCGGAATATACGACATTATTAGGGTAACACTTAATATATCCTTTGTGGTCGAGCCCGCAGGATGACGGCCGTCAGACGGCGCAGGATTGCTCAAATTCGAATTTATCCGAGGATTTAAGGATTTCAGAGCGACAACACCGTGCCCCCCGGCGGCGTGCCGGGCATGACCGGAGGGGAGAGGAAGAGGAGGAATGGATGACATATCCCCAGCCCCCCGGGAGACGGTGGGCGTGATCAGGGCCACCACCCCGCGGTGAGAGAGCGCACCAACCAGAAGTGAATACAGTGCTCCACAAGACCTAAGACCAGGGAGGGGAGGGGGGCCAGAGAGAACCCACCTTCGCCGAACCAATAACAAGTCCACGCTTGCCGAACCTCCATGTCGACACATCCCTCCGTGGTGCTGAATCTGTTTCGAGGTACGGCAACCATACCGAAGTGTCACAACTCAGGACAAGAGCCGCGGCCCACGCCGATCAGTTCTGTGAGAGAGATCAGTCCCGAATCTTCTGCGGGGTGCAGAACCGGAGGGGAGTTTGAAAAGCGCGGGGTGGTTCGAGGGGTTGGTTGCCCCCCTGCCCACCTTCATCATGGGAGGTTCCCCCCAGCGCGAGAGAGCATTCGTCCTTCTGGTGGGGCGCCCCCCGGGTCGATTTTGCATCTACCATCGGGCGGGATGTTGTGGATCTGCGAGACAACCTGGAGCACCTTCTTGGCCTCAAAGTTGACCCCGTTCTGAAAGAGGGATCCGCCAGCGCGGGAACCTCATCATCTGTTTCCAGAGATGTCGTCAATGTTTGAGATACGAGATTGAAAAGATACGCTGCGTGCTGGAGCGCCACGAGAGCGAATGACCCCTGCGACCATTCAGGAGACGGCGACCCGCCGGCGCGAGAGAGCAGGGTAACATCCCTCCTCCCTCCGTTGGGGGGCGGCCCGCGGATCACCCGCACCGTTCCCTCACCTCGAGTGGTCTCACGCCTTCCCTCATCATCCGCATCGATGCGCTGCCCCCGGACCATTCTTTCAGCAGACCCCCCTGTTTTTCAGCGATCTTCAGCAGGTTTCAGCATGTGCTGCCATTCAACGGGCGACGAAGCATGGTTTGATCACTATTTTCTCCATCATACGATGAGATCACAGGATCATTTCAGCATCCCGGGGTTCGCACGCACACACTCCTCCGGACAGCGAGGAACCGGTGATGCCGTGTGGGGGGGTGTTTTGCTGTACTTTAGTATTGAGAGAGAGATCTATCTCTCTCTCAATACTGGTACAGTGGAATTCAGCGCTTTTCCTGGCCCTTTGATCATGACAGCACCTGCTGAAAATCTGCTGAAAACCTGCTGAAATGCTGAAAGAATGGTCCGGGATCACCGCACCGCACACACATGAGAGGATGCCCCCCTGAGGATTATAATATCAAGTGACGCAGGGCGAATGTGAGGTAATGCTCAAGAACTCTCGTCATGACAGGGAGGGGGACGGGAACAGAGCACATCACCCCCCTATCCTCACCATGGAGGGGTCCGGGCGGTCAGCCCCCCAGGGCGAGAGCGTGACAAAAATTTCTTCGGTTTTCTGTGAGGCGGCCCGTATGATCGACGTGCCTTTCCACACGCTCGCACCGGGGGCGCTTCCCCCGGACCCCCGGGATTGCGATAGGGCCGGGAAGGCAGCGAGGAGATCATCAAGATGGTGGTGCTGTCCCCGGCGCTCTCCTCATGTGGGGAACCAGAGGGGTCAGACCCCCGCACAAAGACCCGTACAGACAATTTTTTCACGGCCAAAAATTTCTGTCGTTCAATCGCATGCTCCTGGCGACCTTTTGTTCTTGACTTGCCACCGCGATTGATCAGAGCGACCGGGCGAAGATGCCCGCGCTCCGCACACCGCCACCGGTTCACTCCCCAAATTCACAGGCCCCATTTCTGCAGAAAAAAACCAGAGTGCCCGCCGGATCTTCGGCGTCTTCGAAATGTCCGGGGGGCGGAGAGGGCCAGGCCCATCCGTCACCTTTTTCTTTTGTGACGTAGAACTTATAGAGGCCCATAGCCCGGTAGTGTAGCGGTCAATCATGGGGGACTCTGGATCCCCCGACAGCAGTTCGAATCTGCTCCGGGCTACTCCTTTTCCGACAGACTGATGCTTGAGCCGGTGCTATCGTCAGGCATGAAACGGCCGTACCTGGTCGGGGCCGGCATCCGCTCCGACGACGAGAAGACCTTCCCGGCCCTGGCAGCGATGTACCACACGGGCGAGATCGACCACATCCAGGTCCAGATAAACCCCGAAGATCAGCAGACCTTCAAACGGCACATCGAGACGATCGCTGCAGGCGGGGTGAAGGTCGTCGTCCACGCCCCCCACCACGGCCACGGCCTCAACCCCTGCGCACCGACCGCCTACGAGACCTGGTCAGAGGTCGAAGCGCGGGCCTGGACCGAACTCGCCCTCGCAGAGACCGCCGAGGCCGCGGATCTCACCGGCGCGGAGACGATCGTCCTCCACACCGGACGCTACCTGCCGGGCAGAGAAGAAGAAGCGGTGGCCACCTTCGAGACCTTCCTCGACGAGTTCTTCGACCCACGGTTTGTCCTCGAAAACCTCCCCTCCGTCTACGCCGACTACCCCCTCCTCGGCAACACCGCCGACGAACTCAAGAGCCTCGGGGGCGGGCGGATACGCGGCTACTGCCTCGACTTCGCCCACCTCTTCTGCACGGCAAATTATCTCGGGGTTCCCTACGCCGACCTCCTCGCCCCCTTCGCCGACCTCCCCCTCCTCCTCTTCCACCTCTCCAACAGCAGGCGGGGTTCGATCACCGACGAACACCTCGCCCTCGACCACCCGGAGGGGGGCCTCAACTTCGCAGAGGTCGTCCCCTTCATCGCCGCGCACCCGACGATCGAGACAAGCCTGGAGTACAAGGAGAACGATCCGGCAGTCTACGTGGCGCAGCTCAAGGCCTTCGACGCGCTCTACCGGGAACATCTCTGAGAACGAAAAATCAGTTGCGTATAAAATCTTGATCGCTCTCCTCCCGACAGGGGAGCGGGCAGAAACCGGGGCATTCTGTCGTCCCCGGCGCGAGACAACGGCGAAGGTGTTGCGATGGGGATCGCACGTCGGACCATCACGGGGATTGATCGACGGGTGTGAGAACGCAGGGGATGAGATCAGAACAGCCGGCCGTCTTCTCTGAGCCCCGCGATGTGGAACTCGATTGCCTCGCGCATCCGCGCATCCGCTCCTCCGCCTCCTCCATGCTCGCCCCCGCGACAACACATCCCGGAAGGTCAGGGGAATATGCCGAATAGTTCCCGTCGGCCTTTTCGACGATAACAGAAAACTGATCCATGCACTCCTCCTCTCTTTTTCAGAGCCTTTCGCACAAAAAAAGATCAGGCCAGGAAGGCCGCGAGCACCCCGCTGAGGAAGACCCCGTCGAAGGTGCCCGCACCCCCGATGCTCACCATCGGAGCGCCCAGTTCACCAAGCCGTCTGAGGTTGAGGAGGTCGGCACCGATGAGCGTCCCGAGCGTCCCCGAGATATAGGCGATCACCGGCGCGGCGATCACCGCCGCCTCGCCCCCGCCCACAAAGAGCGAGAGGACAAGGGCGACGATGAGGGCGGCCAGTGGCGGGACGAAGAAGGGCGTGGCGATCCCGAGGCCGGGCACCGGACGGGCCACCCGATGCGTGATCAGGGCAACGATCAGCACCCCGACCAGAGCAAGGAAAAAGACCGTGGTCCCGCCCGGGATCAGCAGCGCACGGCCCAGGAGATAGACCGAGATGAAGAGAGGGATCAGCGCCCCGCCGAGATTGATCGCCACCGTCGTCTCGGGCGCGACCTCCGGTATCCGGTAGACCCACCCGTAGAAGGGGCTGTAGGTCTTCTCCATCCGCACCGGTCCGCCGGTCTTGAGCGTGGTGAGCGGGATGTTCACCAGGCTCCCGACCAGCGTGAAGATGAGGATGAGGAACACCGTGCCCGCCGAGAAACCGAGTTTGGCAAAGGCCGAACCGATGATGCTGAGGAAGAGGAACGGGATCAGGAAGAGGAGTACAAGGAAGAGAAAACCGATCATCAGCAGGCTGAACGGATTGAAGAAACACCTGCGGGCCATGAAGAAAAGAAGGTGAAGATCTTATTTCAGGGCTTCGCAGACGATGGCCGCGTGATCGTGATGGTAGGGCTCAAGCCACTTCACCTCTTTCACCACAAGCCCGCCCTCCTCCAGGGCCCTGACCGTCTCGTCCGCAACCTCCTTCGGACTCTTCCTGATGTCCACACTCCTGGTCTTGAGCATCAGGATGAACGTCCCACCCGGCCGGAGGAAGGGGAGGTTTGCGAGAGCGATCCGCACCTGATCGGGTTGGGCTACGTCCTGGTAGATGAGGTCGACTGTCTCGACGACTCCCTGATAGGCCGCGGGCCGCCCGGCATCGGCCATGATCGGGATGATGTTCTTTCTGTGCCGGCAGACTTCGAGGAGATCCTGCATCGGCCGCGGGGCGAACTCCACCGCATAGGCCACCTCCACATAGTCGGCAACATGGGAGACCGTCGTGCCGTTGGCCGCACCCAGGTACAGCACCCGCAGGTCTGCGGTGAGGTCGAAGGTGCCGCCCAGCATCGCATACGCCGCAAACTTCGAGCGGTATGGGTTCCATACGCGGCACTCCCCGACCATCCGCTCCCCATATACCCCTCCCTCGCCTGGCGAGACGAGGACACCGTCGAGCCAGATCATGCCAACTCTCCCGCGGCGTCGATCCGCGCCTGCGCCTTATCAAGGAAAGCCTCGTCCAGTTCACCGCGATAACAGTCAATGCGCGCCGCGATGACCAGTTTGGCGGCAAGCACCCGTGCCACCCGCCCCCGAAGGTTCCTGGGGGCATTGTGGACGCGCCGGTGCTGGAAGATCACCCCGTGTTTCGGGGATGGGGCACTGCCCCTGATATGGGCGAAGAGGGCCGAGCGCGCGCCGAGCACCTGGACCGTCGCCCCCGGCATCCTGGAGAGAGGGACAAGCCCTCCCGCAGCGGCCATCAACCTGGCCGCGACCAGGCCGCCGACGAGAGCGCTGGTGTTCGGGAGGACGACGTCCGCCTGCCTGGAAACATCACGCGCCAGACGTCTGCGCATCTCTCCGAGGGCCTCGATCTCCCGGCCCACCTGCCGCAGCGGCGGTGAACGACTCCGCATGATCTTGCCGCCGAGGGCCTTCCCGCCCCGGCGGTATTTCCGGGTGAACCCCGGATCGATGACGGCCTGCCAGTCCACCGCCCGCTCGAGGAGGAGGTTGATGACATGGTCGACCTCGTCGAGAGTCCTGACCATCTGAAGGAGCTCGACGTCCTTTGCAGAGAGGTCTTCCGCGACCTGCGCCCTGGTCAGGGCGATGCAAACGGCCCTGAGCGAGGCGAGATATTCCTGCCGGCCGGAAACGGCGCCGCACTCCTCCGCCACTCTCCAGTCGGGGATGAGGAGTTCGGGGCCAAGGGCCCGGATCCGTCCTGCGAGGGCCTCGGGGTCGGACCCGGCCGGACTGCACCGGCCACCGTCGAGGTCCCCGAACCAGTAGCGCTCCATGGGTACACTGTGGGCATGCAGGGAGCATTAACATAGCAGGCGCGGAAGAGATCTACGGATAGGAATCTGACAGACAATGATCATCGAGGCCATTATCTTCATCATCGGCATCATTCTCCTGGTCAAGGGTGCAGACTATTTTGTCGGCGGAGGGAGCGGGCTTGCGGCACGCTTCGGAGTTTCGGCGGCGACCATCGGGTTCACGGTCATCGCCTTCGGCACCTCGCTCCCCGAATTCGTGGTGAGCGTAAACGCCATCATCTCCCATGACGGGGGGATCGCACTCGGCAACGTGCTGGGCAGCAACATCGCCAACATCGCCCTGGTCCTCGCCCTCTGTGCCATCATCAACCCGAAGATCGTCGGGAGCAGAGCGACCGCAGGGCTGATGCTCAGAGAGACGTGGCTGATGCTCGCCGCCACCGTGCTCTTCCTCCTCCTTGCGATGCGAGGGGCCTTCGACGTCTGGGCGGGGGCCGCGATGCTCATCGCCTTCGTCGCCATCCTTGCGGTCCTCTGGCGGGGTGGCGGGGCCGCGGCCGGAGCCGAAGGTGAGGTCAGGTCACATGGGAGGCGGGACATTATCCTCACTCTCGGGGGACTGCTTGCCGTGATCATCGGTGCGCAACTCGTTGTCGACACCGCGGTGAAGATCGCCGGCGCCCTCGGCGTCCCGACCTTCATCATCGGGCTCTCGATCGTAGCGATCGGCACCTCCCTCCCCGAACTTGCGACCTCGATCGTCGCGATCATGAAGAACGAGGGCGGGATCTCGGTCGGGAACATCCTGGGCAGCAACATCTTCAACCTCCTCTTCGTGATGGGCGTGGGGGCCCTCATCAGCCCGGTGCTGATCGGGAGTCTCACCGATGTGCTCATCACCGCCGCCTTCTCCGCGGCGGTCATCCCCCTCTTCCTGCTCGGCGACCGGATGACCAGACTCTGGGCGGCGGGTCTGCTCGCGGCGTACGCCCTCTATATCGGCGCGATCTTCGGGCTGCTCTAGAAGACCGCCACCCCGAGCGAGGAGAGGATGACCGGGAGCATCACCGCCCCCATACAGGAGACTCTCCTCACCTGGACGAGCGCCGGGACCGTTCCGATCAGGGTCGCCGCCGCAAGGATGAAGAGTCCGAAGGGGCCGCAGAGGAGAAACGAGAGGAGCGTGACCGAGAGGACCACCCCGATATGAAGGGGGGCGAGCCTCACCCTCGCGAAGAGTGCGGCCCCCCTGGAACAGAAGAGCGTGAGGAGATAGGCGACCGTCGCTGCAAGGGCGGCAACGAGCAGGAGAAGAGAGAGCGGCGGGAGATCAAAGGTGGCGAGAGCAACCATCACCCCGTTCCTCGTCCTGCCAAGGGCATACAGGGCCGAAAGTCCGAGGAAGGCGTTGGCGGTGTTCGCGGCGCTGGTGGCAAGAAGATAGCCCCGCCGGTCCTGGCCGTAGTCGATGACCGAGGCGAGGAGGGCGTTGGCGGTGGCATTGGAGAGGCCGGGCAGCCAGCCGACGACCGCCCCCGCAACCGAGCCGGTGAAAGAGCAGCGCAGCACGTCCCGTCTCTCCGGGTACGAGACTTCCCCGGCCTGAGCGGGCATCCGGCCGCCGCTCGCGAAGAGGATGACCGCAACCCCGAAGAGACCGGAGAGGAGGGGCATCAGGACCGAGGTGCTCCCATGCCAGGCGAGAAAGGAATACCTGAAGACGAATAGCCCGAGGAACCCTGAAACCAGGAAGACCGCGGCCGACCATTCGGGGGATTCGGAGAAGACGACCAGAGCACAGGCGACGACAAGGAGGAGGAGCCCGATCCCCCAGTCGATCGCAGGCTGCAGGAGCGGAAGGATGACGAGGAAGAGGAGCGAGAGGGGGAGGGCACAGGCGACGGCACTGGCGCTCCCGAGCGCGGAGATCCGCACCGCCTCCGCACCCCGCCCCTCCAGGCAGAGGGCGTGGGCAGGTAGGACCATCACCGCGGTGTCCGCGTCCGGCACCCCGAGAAAGGTGGACGGGACGCAATCCAGGAAGGTGTGGGTGACGAGGGCGGCGACGAGCGCGGCGGCGAGGGCTTCAGCCCCCAGGGTACCGAGCAGGACGGAAGAGAGGGAGAGAAGGAGGGCGGCCATGGTGTTGACGTGCACGCCGGGCACCAACCCGCTGACCGTTCCCAGCGCCACTCCCGCCAGAATACCGAGGAGGAGGGAGGCGACCACAGAGGAGACTCCACCCCACGTCCATATATATTTCCCGGCCCGGAGGGGAAACGGTGATATCCAGGCCGCACCGAACCTTTCTCGATGTTGATCGCGATCACCCGGCTCCCTGAAAAGGCGGGGAGGGACGCCGCCCTCTGCGCCGAGTTCGGCCATGAGTGTTATACTGTCTCACCACTCAGGGCCGAACTCATCGAAGATGCAATCGCCCGGTTCGTGGCCGAAGCGAACCGAGGCGCCTTCGACTGCATCTTCTTCACCAGCGCCCTCCCGGCAGAGGTCATCGCCCCGAAACTCTCCCTCCCCGACGGCGTGAAGAGTGTCGCCATCGGCCCGCAGACGGCGCGGACCCTTGCGCGGCACGGGATCGAGGCCGAGACTCTTCCCTCCTTCTACTCGGCCGACTTCGCCCCGTACCTCGGCGAGTGGCTGGCAGGGCGGCGGGTCGGGATCCCGCGGGCCGCGGTCCCGAACCCCGGCCTCCTGGACGCGATCCGGTCGGCCGGGGGTGAGGCATGCGAGTACCCCTCCTATCGCCTTATCCCGTCAGGCGAGGCGCTCGACACCGGCCGGGCCGACGCAGTCCTCTTCACCAGCGCCTCCTCGTTCAGGGAGGCGGGGTGGACACGCCGTCCAGGGCAGATCGTCGCCGCCATCGGTCGGGTGACGGCCGCGGCGATGGAGGAAGGGGGTGTCCCCCCCGACGTTGTCGGGGACGGTTCCCTTGCCGGGACGCTTGCGACGCTGAACAAACATGCAGAGGAGAAGAACAACCATGCCTGAACGCCATAGAGTCGCCGGCGTGCCCACCGCCGGACTGGTCGTCGTCGACAAACCGCAGGGGCCGTCCAGCCACCAGGTCTCCGCCTGGGTCGGGGAGATGCTCGGCGTTTCGATCGGGCATGCCGGCACCCTGGACCCGATGGTCTCGGGGGTGCTGGTGATCATGATCGGCCCGGCGGTCAGACTCGCCCCGGTCCTCCTCAAAGAGCGCAAAGAGTATGTCTGTGCCATGCGCCTCCACGGCGACGTGCCCGCTGAGATGGTCGAGGAGATCGCAAAGGAGTTTACCGGCAGGATCTACCAGCGCCCCCCCAGACGGAGTGCGGTGAAGCGGAGCCTGCGGATCAGAAAGATCTACGATCTTGAGATCCTCGATATCGACGGGAGGCTTGTCCTCTTCAGAGTGGTCTGCGACGCGGGGACGTACATCAGGTCGCTCTGCCACCACCTGGGCCAGGCACTCGGGACCGGCGCCCATATGCAGGAACTCCGTCGGACTCGTTCCGGGGTCTTCACCGAAGGGGAAGCACACTCCCTCCATGACCTCAGGGACGCTGTCGAAGCCGCAGAAGAAGGGGACTCCTCGGCACTTGAAGCCTTGATCCTCCCTCCCTCTGCCGGGATCGGCGACCTCCACAGAGTCGTGGTGCGGGACACCGCGGTCGACGCCCTCTGCCATGGGGCCTCCCTCGCGGGGGTGGGCGTAGTCTCAAAGACGAAGTACAAAAAAGGCGAGACGGTCGCGGTCCTCACCGAGAAGAGCGAACTGATCGCCCTGGGCGAGGCGCTTACCAACGCCGACGCCTACGAACCAGGGCAGACCGGTCTGGTCGTCGCACCCAGGACCGTGATGATGCCCCCCGGCACCTACCCCTCTCACTGGACCAGCAGGCCGCAGCAGAAAAAGGGATAGCATTAAAACACCCTGACACAAATAGATTAAGGCACGTGCTGAGGTAGTCTAGTGGTAGGGCGCGGGCCTGGAAAGCCCGTGGGGCGTTGAGCCCCTCGGGAGTTCAAATCTCCCCCTCAGCGTCTTCAAATTAAACTCGATTCTTTTCCTGTTCTGATCCATCCGGTGTTCAATCTTGATCATTTCATTCCCTGATCCGGCATCACCTTCATCATGGCGGCCGCTCAAGGCGGGATATGGATATCCCTGCTGAAGGTTTTGCAGAGGTGCCCGGCGGAAGGATAAAGTTTCATGTTGCCGGGGCAGAACAGAGCGGCACTCCGCTCCTCGTGCTCCACGGTGGTCCCGGTTGCACATGGGACTACCTCGAACCCCTTGCCGTTCTTGGGGGGAGGCCGGTGATCTTCTACGACCAGCTCGGCTGCGGAGACTCGGACCGTCCGGCCGATCCCTCTCTCTGGACATTGGAACGCGCGGTGGACGAACTCGCGGCGGTGCGGGAGGTGCTCGGCCTCGACCGCGTCCACATCCTCGGCCAGTCCTGGGGGACGATGCGCGCCGTCGAATACATGCTTACGCACCGCCCCGCGGGGGTGGAAAGCCTTGTCCTCTCCGCACCCTGCCTCTCGGCATCACGCTGGGCTGCAGACGGAAGGAGATATCTTCAGGCCCTCCCCGAACCCCACAGGCAGGCGATCCTCCGCGCCGAAGAGGCGGGCGTCTACGATGATCCCACCTACCAGGAGGCGATGACGGCCTATTATCGCCGCCATGTCTGCCGCCTCGACCCCTGGCCGGAGTGCCTGATGAGGACATTTGAAAGACTGAACACCGACATCTACCTGCAGATGTGGGGTCCGAGCGAGTTCACCATCACCGGAAGCCTCAGGAACTTCGAGCGTGCCGGCAGACTCCACGAGATCACGGCGCCCACGCTCTTCACCTGCGGGGAGTTCGACGAGGCGACCCCGGCGACGACGGCATACTACCACCACATGATGCAAGGGTCCGAGATCGCCGTCTTCAAGGGTGCGGCGCACGAGCATCACCTGGAAAATACCGGAGAGTATCTTGCCATCGTCAGGGCGTTCCTCTCCAGGGCCGAAGGAGGGGAACACTCCCGCCGATGCTGATGGATCCCGATCATACAATCCCGGCAGACAGCCCCGACCTCGCCCGCACCATCGCCGCACTCGCAAACAGCGGCGGGGGGAGGGTTTTCATCCGCGGCGATACCGATACGGCGCGGACCGCCCTCCTGAACGCCCTCAAGGAGGTCGTGCCGATGCCGACCTGTCCCGAAGGAAACCCCGCCCCCCGTCCGGCACACCAGGGGATCGCCCGCCCGGCAGAGATCTCGATCCAGCAGGTAGGAGAAGAGAACGGTCTGCTGATCATGGTCACCTCCGGCGCCTCACTCTGCACGGTGGACGGGGTAGTCCCTATCTTCGAGAACGGAGTGGTCAGAACCCTCAGCCTCACCGAGGTGGTCAGGCGGGCGGGTTCGGGAGGATAACTCATATACCTCCACGCCAAGAGGGAGGTGGTGATGGCAGGTGCGTGAAGCAGTACGAACCGAGATCGACGACCTGATCAGCCGCAAGCTCCCGGCGCTCGTCGCCCTCTACCAGGACTTCCATGCCGAGCCCGAACTCTCGGGGGATGAGGTGCGGACTGCAGAGCAACTCGCCGAAGAACTCGAAGCCGCGGGTCTCACGGTCACCAGGGAAATCGGGGGGCAGGGGGTCGTCGGGGTGTTCGAGAACGGCCCCGGACCCGTGGTGATGCTCAGGGCCGACATGGATGCCCTCCCGGTCCAGGAGGAGACCGGCCTCCCCTACGCGAGCAGGTGTCCGGGCGTGATGCATGCCTGCGGGCACGACCTCAATATGACCGCCCTCGTCGGGGCGGCGGGCGTGCTTGCCGGCGTGCGGAAGGCATGGTCCGGGACACTCCTTTTCGTCGGTCAGCCTGCCGAGGAGAGGGTCGCGGGGGCGCGGGCGATGCTCAGGGACGGTCTCTTCACCAGGTTCCCGAGGCCCATGTGTGCCGTCGCCGTCCACGCCGGGCCGGACATCCCTTCAGGGATGGTCGGGACACGGAGCGGCGTCCTCTCGGCAGGCGGCGAGTCGATCGACATCACCGTCAAAGGGGTAGGTGGACATGCCGCCCATCCGGATCAGGCGAAGGACACCGTCGTCATCGCCGCCGAGACCGTCCTCGCCCTCCAGACGATCAGGTCCAGGGAGATCGACCCGAACCAGTTCTTCGTGCTCACCGTCGCCGCCGTTCATGGTGGGAGCAAACACAACACCATCCCCGACGAGGTGATGATGAAGGCGAACCTGCGCTATCATCATGAGGCGGTCAGAGAACAGGGGCTTGAGGCCGTCCGCCGGATCACCACGGGGATCGCCAGAACCGCCGGCGTTCCCGAGAACCTGATGCCGGTCGTCACGGTCATCGACGAGTCGGTCCCTCCCCTGGTCACCGACGCCGGACTCACCAACCGGTGCACCGCAACGGTGGAGGAGATCCTCGGCGAGGGGAATGTCATCGAGATCCTACCTCTCCCGGGAAGCGAGGACTTCGCGGTCTACGGGCGAGAAGGGGTGCCGCTCGTCTACTTCAGGGTCGGGACGATGACCGGCGGACAACCCGGGCCGTACCTCCATTCTTCGCGCTTCGCCCCTGACCAGGCCGCGGCAATCAGAAACGCAACGCTGGTCCTCGTTGCCTCGGCCCTCGCCTGCACCGGGAAGGAATAACAGGGGTGGGCGCGGGACCGGGAGGGGTGTCCCTCATCCGCGGTTTTTCGTGCGGAGAGGGATCGGATCGCCGGCGTGGTGCGAGACGACACGACCTCAAAGACTATCATGAATGCGGCAGAGTCAGCCCCATGCCCACAGTCACATGGTTCGAGATCCCTGCCGCCGACACCGGCAGGGCGAAAGAATTTTATCAATCCCTTTTCGGCTGGAATGTCCGGCCGTTCCCGGTAGAGTTCAAGGAAGACTTCTGGATGGTCGAGACCGACGACGGGGTCGGCGGCGATCTTTTCAGGCGGGAATTCCGCGGTCAGCAGATGATGATCTATATCGACGTCCCCTCCATCGAGGCATGCCTCCGGAGGGTCGTCGACCTGGGCGGCCGGGTGCTCACCGGGAAGACCGAGGTGCCGGGGATGGGGTATCTGGCAGTCTGCGAGGATACCGAACAGAACCGTTTCGGGCTCTGGGAGCGCGTGGAAGGATCAGACGAGTGACAGACGTGAAGTCGGCAAGGAGAAGAGAGAGGGGGGGACCGGACCGGGAGCGATCCTCCGGGCCACCGGCGCAAGGTCGGGGCGGTCGATCCGCCTGAGATGCGGGCCTTCTCCCCGAGGACGTCAGCCCGATGATCACAGCAGTCGTTGGAGGAGAAGACTGAGAGTTGCCCGGCCGCCAGGTCCAGGGGAAACGTCTATCTCCCCCGGCCCCATCCACCCCCTCGGGGTGTGGAGCATGCAGACCTTTACGCGGCCGAGGGTGGTGGTGAGCAGGTGCATCGAGTTCGACCACTGCCGGTGGAACGGGGACATGATCAGGAACGAGGTGGTGCAGCGGATGAAAGAACACGTCGAGTTCGTACCGGTCTGCGCTGAATCGGAGATCGGCCTCGGTGTCCCGAGAGAGCCGGTCAGACTGGTGGAAGAGAACGACGAGATCAGGCTCGTGCAGCACGAGACCGACCGCGACGTCACCAAAATGATGACCACCTTCGCCGCCTCATTTCTCGACGAACTCGGAGAGGTGGACGGCTTTCTTCTCAAGTCCAGGTCGCCTTCCTGCGGGACCAGAGGGGTCAAAATATACCGATCTATGGAAGGCGGCGCCTCCAGAGGGACGACGGCCGGGCTCTTCGCGCAGGCGGTCCTCTCCCGCTATCCCGACCTCCCGGTTGAGGACGAGGGGAGGTTGAGGAACCGGCGGATCAGGGAGCACTTCCTCGTCAGGCTCTTCACCCTCGCCAGGTTCAGGGCGGCGAGGGACCGCAGGGAGATGCATGCCCTCGCAGAGTTTCACGCCAGAAACAAACTCCTCCTGATGGCATACAGCCAGAAAGAACTCCAGACGCTCGGGAGGGTGGTGGCAAACCCGGAGAAGCGCCCGGTCGAAGAGGTCATGGAGACCTACGAGGCACTCCTCAGGGCCGCCCTGGAACGGCCACCCAGGGCTGCATCACGGATCAATGTCCTCTTCCATTCACTCGGGTATTTCAAAGATCGTCTCTCCCCGGAAGAGAAGGCCTTCTTCCTTGAGACCGTCGAGCAGTACCGCCGGGACGAAGTGGCGCTCTGCCCGAACCTGACGATCCTGCGCTCATGGATCGTCAGGTTCGGGATCGACTATCTTGCAGATCAGACCTTCTTCTCTCCTCTGCCGCCAGGCCTGATGGAGGTGCCCCCCGACCTCTCGCAGGACCAGAGAGACTACTGGAAAGATGAGCGTGGGGGACGGAGATCGTGAGACAGGATCGAGTCCTGGCCTGCCTCGCCGCCGTCGTCCTTGCGGCCGCACTGATCTCGGGCTGCATCGGAGAGCCCGACGGTTCGCTCCCCCCGCCGGTTGACTTCACCCCTGAAGCGGATGTCGGTGCAGAGGACGAACTCATCATCAGATATTATCCCAACAGCACCGAACCGGCATCGTACACGGTTACCTTCGAGATCGAAGTGAACGGAGAGACCGCGGACGCCGTGGCCGGACGGATCTTCTCCGGGATCTCGGCCGCCGACCCGATCGAACTCCCACCGGTACCTGCCGGGCCCGGTGCCGAGGTGAGCGTGAGGGTCACCATCTTCGACGAATTCAGACGGATCGTGCACAGCGACACCACCACCTTCATCGCCGGCGAAGATCTTCAGGTGACGACCGGATAACCAGCCTCCTTCCAGGCGGCAATCCCCTTCTCCATATTGTAAATCTCGCCAAACCCCTCTTCGGCCATCACCGCCGACGCCTCCGCACTCCTGACGCCGGTCCGGCAGTAGACCAGATAGGCTGTCTCCCGATCGAGGGCCCTGACCTTCTCCCTGAAGTCCGATGCATACCAGTCGATATTGACCGCTCCCTCGATGTGACCGGCGGCAAACTCTTCCGGCGTCCTGACGTCCAGGACCACGAAGCCGGGATCCCCTGCACGCTCCCGGATGAGGGCGTGGGCCTCTTCGACCGAGAGATCGTTCCCTGCAGGTGCTCCCATACATCCTCCGGCCCAGAGTGCCAGCACGAGCAGCAGCAGAGGGGCGGTTCTGTACCGGTGCGACATGATGCACCGATCTCCCCGCCCTGATATAAAGACTCAGGCCGACTCACCCCGCTCGAAGAACCACCCCGTTACAACGAGAAATATCTGATAAAAATCCTGCAAGGATGACGGCATCCAGCGACAAAATCATCGAAGGATCGAATGGGCCCCTCCACCCGGATCGCGGCCATAGGCCGATCTCCTCTCTCACTGGCCCTGAAGATCTCTCATAAAGGGAAGAGTATTATCATAGGTGAGGGGCAGTAGGCGGTGATGATCCTGAGCGGGGTTCCAACCGTCGCCCTCATCCCGATACTCTCGGCAGACCAGATCAGACTTCTCGCCGCGGTCATGGTCCCGATCCTCCTCCTCTACCTCTTCATCCTGATCAGCGAGGAGGCCTTCGAGCTCACCGGCATAAAGATCTCTCACGCGTTTTTTATGACCTTCGGCGCCCTGATTGGGAGTTTCATCGACATCCCCCTGGGGATGATCGACGGGGTGACCCTCGCGGTGAATGTCGGTGGGTGCCTCGTCCCGGTCGCACTCTCCGCCGAGATCCTGATCAAACGGAGGGTGAGCCCCCTGCCGGCCGTTCTTTCGGTGGCGGTGGTGACCGTGGTCTCATACTATTTCTCCTTCCCTATCGCGGGCGAGGGCATCCTGATGCCCTTCTACATCGCCCCGCTCGTCGGGGCGGTCGCCGGAATCCTCTTCACGCGGGCAGGGCCGACCGCAGGTGCCGCTGCCTATATCGGGGGGACGATGGGCACACTCATTGGGGCCGACTTTCTCAACCTGGCAACTCCCGGAACAATCGAGGCGATCGCCGGAGGTGGCCCGGCAGTCCTTTCCATCGGCGGGGCGGGCGTCTTCGACGGGATCTTCCTCACCGGGATCCTCGCCGTCTTCCTTGCGACTCTGGCCGCACGCCGGATCAGACGCTCAACAAAAGACCCGGAGGCACCTCGACACGAATAAATACTCTCTTCTCATTTTTTACGCATAATGGAAGAATTCGAGATGGAGATTGTAGAAATAAACCCGAAGGAATGGGGATCTTTTGTCATACGAGGACTGGCCGCGATCCTCTTCGGGGCGGTGGTCCTTCTCTGGACCGAGATCACCCTCGAAGTCCTGATGATTCTCTTCGGGCTCCTGGTGATCGTCTACGGCGTCACGCTCGCCGCCTTCGGCTCAACACGACCGGTCGGAGAGACGAGGACGACTCTCACCATGCTCATGGGCGTCCTCGTCGTCGTCCTTGGTATCGTGGCGGTCACGATGCCGTACCTTGTTGCAGCTATCATCGTGAGCGTGATAGGCGCACTTGCCCTCATCATGGGTGCCGCCGACCTCGGTATCGCCATCTTTGCGCTGGAAGAACTGTCCCACCGGGTTCTCCTCGCGCTCTCCGGGATCCTTTCCATCATCCTCGGTGCGCTCTTCCTGATCTACCCGCTGATGGGGGGGATCGTCCTGGTCGCCCTGTACCTTGGGATCTTCGCCATCCTCTCCGGGATCCTCTCGGTCGCCGCCGGGATCGCCCTCAGGGGGCAGGCGAAAGAGGCCTGAGTCACTTTTTTAAGAGCGTAAAGAGAAAAACGGCCCTCTCTGATCTGGAGGGGCCGTGCGATCCAATCTCTCTATCCTGGGTTCTGTTGAATTCGGCATGACCCCCGAGTTCAAGCATACGTGATGAATATCTCTCGTTGCAGTTCTCCTGAGTGCAGAGGGATACTTCATTCCTCTCCTCGCAACAGGGCACCTGAAGGATACTGTTCAATTGCTGCCCCCCGGTTATCTTCATCCATGGGGGGTCCGAGGGGCAACGCCCCCCGGTGCGAGACGGCGGTGAAGATTCTACGATCGGGGCGGCACGTCTGATCTTCCGCGTCCGGCGCCTTCCAGTGATGGATGATATGAAATTCCAGCAGGAGGAACCCAAAAGAAGAGCGGATGATTTACCCCGGCCGGGGCGCTGTGCCTACAGGTCTGAAGCCTGAAGATCACAGGAGAGGCAGGCATCTGCCGGCGCCTCTTCGTCCATCACCCGATAGGCATCGGCAAGAACCGAGGCGTTGGACGCAAGGCCGGAGATGAGGATCGTCTCAAGGATCTCATCGCGAGTCGCACCCTTGGCCATGGCCGCCTGGATGTGGTACTCCACGCAGTGGCGACACTTAAGGGCGGCGCCGACGGCAAGGCTGATCAGTTCGATGCACTTGGGGTCAAGGTGACTGGTCTCAAAAACCGAGTTCTTGTACAGCAGGTGGGAGATCAGGACTTCAGGCCGCTCTCCCATCCGCTTGAGGATCAAGGGTGCCCTGCCGAACTCCCCCTCGATCTCAGAAAGCCAGCGTGCTGCAGTCTCCGCGGTGCCCTCCTTGAGGATGGCGGCGAGTTTCTCTTCGTAGTCCATCGTCACACCATGAGATTGGTTTCTGAAAAGGGTTTAATCCTGACCCATATGTAGTTGCGCATCCGTGACGGGAGCACCTCGGCGACATCCCCGACGGTCACGCCCCCTTCGATCTCAATCTCCTTGAGTGACGGTGCATACTCCTCGTACGGAAGTTTCACCCGCAGCCCCGCGATCTGAACCGTGACCGGCGTCGGGTGGGTGACCATATGGACCACAGGCAGTTTCTCCAGGATCACGTCCCTCAACCTGGCCGGCGAGACCGAGAGCGGATCCTTGGCGATCGCCTCCCGCCGCTCGTCGAGCGCCCTGGACACCTCGTCGACCATCGTGTCCAGAGTCGCAAGTTCTTCGGGCTTCTTGGTCCGGTGCATGCACCGCCCCAGGCCCCCGACATATCCCTCAACCGGCGGGTCGACGACCGCCTTCAGTCGCTCAGCATCCGGAGTGCCGGTCAGGACGATCGGGACCGTGATCCCCAGGCGCAGGGCGGGAAACTTCTCCTTGATGCAGGCCTCAAAAGAACCGAGCACATAGACCGCAAGGTCGTGCTCGTTGATCACGTCCCGCTCCTCGACATTGAGGTTTGCGATCCGCTTGCCAAAGCCCCGGGCCAGGCCGACCATATTCGTCTTCGCCCCGGCCCGCCTGAGATACTCGGCCACATCGCAGGAGGCATGGGGAAGGTGATGGATCTCAAGACTCGGCGAGACGACGGCGATCTCGGTGCCCACCAGCGGGGCGACGATCACCTCGCCGCCGAGGGGTTTGCCCACCTCCCGGATCAAGTCGACGTCCTCTCTCGGAACCAGGCACTGGAGGACGACCTCCTGGGCGATCATGTGTTTCTGGACAATATATCCGCCCAGATCTTCGATGAGGTCGACGACCTCGTCGTGGCGGTAGACTCCACCCTTGTAGGTAATAGGAACAAAGATCACAGCACCACCCCGATCTTCTTCAACTGGTCGGCGACGACGGTCTCGACCACCTCCTCGGGGAGGGTGTCCTCGCTCGCCACATAGTAGAAGACCCCCGCCCGGTGGTACTGCCGGCGGACCTTGAAGCCCTCGGGGGCGATGATCTGGAGGGCGTAGACCAGATCCTTATACAGCCCTTCCTCGGGATCGGCAATGGCGATCTCCTCGATCCCCCGCGGGTTCTCGCCGGCGGGCACCGTGACCAGCACCGAGAAGCGGTCGGGCTGATCGACATGCTCCTTGCCGTAGCGTCCCCAGAGGGCTTCGAGCATCGGTGCAAGATAGTTCTCGTTCCCGATCGAGAGGACCGCCCGCCCCTCCTCGTCCACGTTCACATCGGCGGCGTCCCGCACCCTGACCAGACTCCCGATCGGGTGGGTGGTCCCCACCGCCACGAAGAGCGGTACCCCGGGGTCGACGAAGATATGGATCTTCTGGACGATCCTGACCAGGTTGAGGTCAAGGAGGACGTCGTTGGCGACCTCCTCATAGGCCTGCTTTCCCCTCTCCTCGGGAGACTCGACCACGAAGTACTCGATTGCCATCTACTCTCCCCTGATATACCCGGAGGCGAGGAGCGCACTTCCCACCGACCCGATGTACTGGGAATGCGGCGGTACGACGATCTCGGTCTGGAGGAGTTCACCCATCGCACGGACCAACCCCTGGATGAGCGAGGTGCCCCCAACCATGATCACCGGCTCCTTGATATCCACTTCCTGGAGCTGCTGTTCAAAGACCTGCTCGGCCACCGAGTGACAGGCCGCGGCGGCGACGTCCTCGCGGGCGCTCCCCTCGGCGAGGGCGTTGACCAGACTCTGCGTCCCGAAGACAATGCAGTACGAGTTCATCGGGACCGTGTTGCCCATCCCCTTCATCGCGAGGGGACCAAGTTCGGTGATGTCGACCCCGAGCCGCTTTGCGGTCATCTCAAGGAACCGGCCCGACGCCCCGGCGCAGATCCCGCCCATCGTGAAGGTGCCGGGGATCCCGTCCTGGACCGAGATGGCCTTGTTGTCCATCCCGCCGATGTCGATGACCGTCGCCGGACCGTGCTGCCGGTCGGCAAGATAGACCGCACCCTTCGAGTTGACGGTCAGTTCTTCCTGAATGAGTTGCGCATTGAACTTCTTCCCGATGAGATAGCGGCCATACCCGGTCGTTCCGATGGCTTCGATATCGTCTAGCCGGAGACCTGCTTCCTGAAGCGCAAGGTCGACGACCCCGTCGGCACTCTTCAGCACCTCGGTGGTGGGCAGCCACCCGGTCCCGACGATCTCGTTGTCCTTCATCACCACCGCCTTGGTGGTCGAAGAACCTGAATCGATCCCGAGGGTGATCCCTTCCTGCACCTCTCGGGCAAGCAGGGCCCGTCGCCTCGCGATGGTGGTGAGGGCCTCCATCCTGGTGAGGAGAGTGCCCGAGGTCGTCCGTTCGGTGAAGGAGTACGAGACCACCGGGAGGGCCGAGTTCTCGTGGATGTACCGGCGCAGTTCATTCCTGACGATCGCCGCCTCCGCACACCTGAAACAGGTGGCGATGAAGACGGCGTCGGCGTCGATCCGTCCTTCGACCAGGGCCTTTGCCCGGGCGATCGCGAGTTTGAGGTCAGGACTCCTCACATCGAGCCCGAACTCGGAGAAACCCTGCTGCACGTCGGAGAGGGCGATGTCGGGGAAGAATACCTCGGCGTCCACCATCGAGGCCGCATCGTAGATCTCCTTCTGGACACCCGAGTATTCGGGGCCACAGGAGAGTTGGGCGATCCGCACCTTCTCGGTCACGCCGACTCCTCCATCTTCAGTCCGGTCAGGAACTCTTTGACCGCCGCGACAAAACCGACGCCTTCCTCGTCGCTCGTCGGGTATGCAACATCGAGGACCGGGATCCCTTTGTTTCTGAGATGGAACTGGATCAACTCGTTCGTCCTGGCACATCCCATGCACCCGAAGGCATAGTCGGGGTCTTTGATGATGATCGCCGCCTCGGCCTCCTCGATGAGGGGGCCATACACGGCCATCCGTCCCCGCACCCCTGACGGCACCTCGACCGCCGCCCATTTCAACCCTTTCTTCGGTTCTTCCGGGGTGATCTGGAGCGGGGGGCTCTCAAACCCGGGGGTCTGAATCCGTTCTCGTATACCGATCGCCGATCCCAGGGGCTCGTGCCCGAACCTGGCGACCATATCGGAGAGGATGAGGCTCGTCGCCGGATAGATAAACACCTTCACCATTCTTAGGGCTCCTCTGCTTCGATCAATTCCTTCAGTTTCTTCAGGTCGAGCGGGTGTGCCCGCCCTTCTTCCGGCCGTCTGGCAGCGGCCTTTCCTGTTTCTTCGGCGTCCATCCGGGCCACGCGCTCAAGCCCGTGCGAGATGTACCTGACCCGCTGCATCTCGAACTCGTGCCCGAGATACCCGGGCCGCGCTCCGCCCAGGTTTGCCCGGCACCGGCGCTCGTCGCCTGGCGGAAAGCCCCGGTCCTTGATGAATATATGCGTCGGATCGAACTCCCGGATCGCTTCGATGAGGGGTTCGACCTCCTCAGGTGTTCCGGTCACCTGGAGACCAAAGCAGGTCTCCTTGATCATGACCCCTGCAGAGATCTCATAGGCCCTCACCGCGAGATCCTTGGCGGTGAGGAGCGGCGACTCGACGAAGACATACTTCGTGACCGTCCCTTGATATTTCGGGATGTACTCAGCCATATTTCCGCACCTCCCTGATATAGACCTTCTCTCCCTCGGTAAACGCGGTCAGTTTCTCCATGTCGAGCACCCTCCCGATGATGTTCGTGCCGTCAAAGGGTTCTGAGGTCGGCCCGAACTCCGAGTTGTCGCTCGCCCGAGCCCCGACCATCCCCACACCCCGGCGGGACTCGTTGGTCATTGCAAGCAAACCGGCGGGCACGAGATCGTGCGGCGTGTTCTCGGGGATGATGTTGATCTTCTTTTTGATCTTCGGCTTGAAGAGGACGACGTCCTCGAAGGCGAAGATGACCGGCATCGATCCGACAAAATGAGTCTTCAGGCCGGTGGCACGCCTGAAGATGTCGCAGGTCAGAGGGGCGGCCTCATCGTCGAGGGTGATGGTGACGACCTTCTCCACCGGCAGGACCGAGAGGGTCACCGCCCCGGCGGCAAGGGCCTCGAGGGTGGTCCCGGGGTTCTGCCCCACGACCACGAGGTCGTCGCCCTCACCGTCCAGCGTGACCTCGATCCCGCGCCTCTCCGCGATGGCCAGGGCATCGGAGAGGGAGAGACCCACCAGGTCGAAACGCGGCGGATCAACCGAGATCGCAAAACGCTGTCCTTTTCCTGCGAGTTTGACCAGTTCGATCCCGTGGACGACCTGGCCGACAAGGGTGTGGGCCGGATGGCTCGGTACCTCCTCGCGATAGATATAGACCGCACCACGGGAACTTCCGGCCGTCCGCACGGTCACCGCACCCTCGTGTCTGGGCCTCGTCAGGTCTGTCGGGACATCCATCGGGACCATCGTCTCGTCCCTGATATGAGTGCTCGCCGCCCGCCCGACCGAGAACGAACCTGCCTCAAGGGAGAGGAGGAGGTGTTCGACACTCGCGGCGGTGGTGGTGTCCGAACGTCCGTCGGCAAAACCCTCGGCACTGATCTCGACCCTGGTGACAACCTCGGCACCCTCCTCAAGGGGAGTCGCCGGATCGGCGGTCACAAAAGAGGTGGTGCGGTCGGCCCAGGAGACGATGCGCTCGATCCCGGTGATCTCGTCGCCCTGGGTCCAGTGGTCGATGACACCCCGACCAGAGACAACATGGCCGATCACCCCACCGTCGGCACCGGCCCCGAAGTCGGCCCGGTGATCGGTACGGCAGAAGAGGAGGAGCGACTTCACCGGGTCGTATCCGGCACACCCGAGAACCACGTCCCCGCGGCCGTACCGGTGAGGAGTGCGGTCAGGTTTCACTCCGGAGACAAACGGTCCGAACGCGGCGGCATATCGGTCGCTCCACCGCAGGACTCGCGGTCCGGCCTCGCGCAGGGCCGCACCGTCGCCAAAATATTCAGTATAAAGAGGGGTGATCTCGACCACGACCTCGCCGGCCGTCGTCATAAAGCGGATATGCTCGGTCCGGGCCGCTTCACGGGTCGCCGGCCTGATCACTGCGACGACGAACTCCCGCTCCCGGTCAGGGAGGAGGTCGCCGAGCGTCGCGCCCTCCGGGAGATCCACCTGCCTGCCGTCAAGCAGGATCTGCATGCTCTTCTCCTCCTTTATGTCGTGGGCTTGCCCATAATCTCGCGTTCTTCCTCGGTCAGTCTGGCGAGCACTTCCTCGGGTTCGCCGAGGGCGATGATCTTTCCGCCCCGCATCAGGGCGATCCGGTCGCAGATGTCGTGCACGAACTCCATGTCATGCGAGACCACGATAAAGGTCTCGTCCATCTCCTCGCGGGCATGCATGATCGAGTGCTTCACGTCGACCTTGGTGATGGCGTCCATCGTCCCGGTCGGTTCGTCCAGGATGACGATCCGCGGTTCTCTGATCAGCACCTGTGCCAGGGCGACGCGATGACGTTCACCTTCGGAGAGTTCGCTCGGCCGGCGGTCCAGGATATCCCTGCTCTTCTCCTCAGGGAACCCGGCCATCTTCAGGGTGATGACCGCCTTCCTCACTGCAAGTTCCTTGGGGAACTCAAGCCCGATGGCGTCGGTGAGGTTGTCGAGGACCGTCCGGTGGGGATAGAGATCATACTCCTGATGGAGGAGCCCGATATAGCCCTTGGCCCGACCGCGGAACTCGATGCCGGGTTTGGTCATGTCCACCCATCCCTCGCCGATCCGCACATTCATCTCGCCGCCGGTCGGTTCGATGATGCCTGAGATCATCCTGGAGAGCGTGGTCTTCCCGGCGCCGCTCTTCCCGATGATCCCGAAGACCTCCTTCTCCTTCACCTCAAAGGTGACGCCGTCGACGGCCTTGACCATGCCCCGGTCGACTGAGAGATAACGCTTGATGACATCTCGCGCCACCAGCACGTTTTCACCGAGTTCGGCTTCCTCGTACGTCTCGGTGTCGGAGTAACCCTCCATGAAGCGAGCAATGACCTCTTCAGGCTTACCGAGGATCTCGATCTCACCGTCCTTGAGCATGATCGCCCGGTCGGCGACGTCTTCGATGACCTGGGAGAAGTGTGAGGTGACCATCATGCCCATGTCGTTCTTCTCCGCCGCCCCCTTGAGCATCCGGTGGACCAGAGCCGCCGTGCCGGGATCCAGGGTGCCGGTCGGTTCGTCGGCAAAGAGAGTAAACGGTTCCTTGGCAAGTTGCCTGGCAAGCACCACCCGCTGCTTCTCGCCGCCGGAGAGGTCACGGGCGATGTGCATCATCCGGTGGGAGAGACGGACCTCGTCGAGGAGGTCGGCGGCGCGGTTGACCGCCTGCGCCGGGGGATATTTGATGTCCTCAAGGGCATGGAGGACATTCTCGATTACCCGGTCGTTCCCGTACAGCGCAAAGGTACGCTGGAACATGATCGCGGTCCTCGCCATGACCCGCCTCTTCATCGGTTCGTTCTCGGGATCCCAGAGGTCGACGTCGACCGGAACCATCGTCTGGCCGCACTTCGGACATTTCTCTCCGGCCTTGCTCGGGACATCCACCCATCCGCACCCGTCACAGGCAGCGACATGGTAGATCACCTTTCCTTCTGTCGGAGGTTGATCGACGCCCCTGATGAGGTGGAGGAGGACCGTCTTCCCCGATCCGCTCCGGCCGATGATCCCGACGATCTCTCCCTCCTCAACCTCAAAATTGATATTGTTGAGCGCCCTCTTCTCTCCAAAATCCATGCAGAGGTTCTCGACTGTGATCAACGCGGTCATGCTCTACTCCTTTGATTCCTCAAACGTACTCTTGAGGTCAGACCATATTATCCTTTATATTGAGACAATATCACCATCAGAGAGTTCCTGCACAATTGGAACGACTTCCCTGACATTTTTGATGATATAACCGGCCGCTCGCGTCAGTTGCTCTGGCTTGTCTCTCGACTGCTGTTCTGAAAGAATACTGACGTCTGCCCGCCTGAACGCCTTCAGGTCGTTGATACCGTCCCCAACCATCACTACTGTCTCATAGCACTCCTGGAGATCCTCGACAAGTTGTGCCTTGAGCGTGGGTGTGGCGATCCCGTGGACCTGGTCACGCGGGATGCCGAGGTGATCGGCGATCCGTTCGAGTTTGGCGGCCCGGTCACCAGAGGCGATGTAGGTCGCGACCCCCAGTCCGTGGAGTGCCTCGATCGTCTCTTTCGCCCCCTCGAAGGGTCGCCCGCCGGCGGTGACCGTGAACTCGATCCCCCGCTTCGAGAGGTTGAGGATGGCGCCCGAGTCCATCACTACAAGATCCTCCTCCTTCATGATTCCCCAGACGTCCCTGATGCAGGCCTGGAGATCCCCGACCAGGGCCTCGCGGTCACCGTACAGCAGGGATGCAAGTTCTTCGTGCGGCGTGACCTGTCGGAGACAGGAGACCCCGAAACCGACATTCCGCTCACAGAGATACTCGGAGAGGAACTGATCGTCGGGTGCTCCCATCACGTCCCTGCTGTGGGCGTTGAGCGCGATGAGCACCCGGGCGGGATCGCGGCAGGTGAGCAGGGTCGTCTCGACGTCGGGGAGGACTTCCCCGGTCCCGACGTCCCGTGCCGTCCGGTAACTCCGCAGGAGGGTGCCGGCACTGTCAAATACCACTGCAATGCTCATGATACTCACAGGTTAACCTTATGTGATGGGATATTCATCTACTCCCATTAAGTATGTTGCTGAACGAGACCGCCGATCAGATCCGATCGATGAAAATCCGGGGCGCCGGACGGATCGCCCGTACGGCGGCTGCCGCCCTGAGAGACTATGCAGAAACTTTTGAAGGTTCTGATCTCGGATCATTCAGACATGGTATGGACGAAGCGGCCTGCACCCTGCTGGCCACCAGACCGACGGCTGTCTCCCTCCCCAATGCCGTCCGCTTTGTGATGAAGGCGATGGACGGGACAGGCACGGTTCCCGAAGCACAGAGTGCGATCACAAAGGCGGCCGACTCCTTCCTCCTCTCCTCGAAGCATGCGGTCGAGTGGATCGGCGAGATCGGTGCCCGCCATATCTCGGACGGCGACGTCGTCCTCACCCATTGCAACTCGGAGGCGGCCCTGGCCTGCATCCTTACCGCTCACCGGCAGGGCAAAAATCTGGAAGTCTTTGCAACGGAGGTGCGCCCGAGAAATCAGGGGCTGCTCACGATCCGAACCCTGAACGATGCCGGCGTGAAGACAAACTATATCGTCGACTCGGCGGTCCGCTCCTTTATCAACGATGTCGACCTGGTCATCACCGGGGCTGATGCGGTGACGGTGAACGGGGCGGTGGTGAACAAGATCGGCACCTCCCAGATCGCCCTGGCCGCCCATGAGGCGCGGACGACGATGCTGGTGGCGGCGGAGACCTACAAGTTCGCGCCACGATCGATCCTGGGGGAGCGGATCGAGATCGAGGAGCGGCAGACCGACGAGGTGCTGGACCCCGCGGTGGCGGCGACGCTCCCGCATGTGCGGGTCAGAAACCCGGCCTTCGACGTCACACCGGCACGGTACGTGGACGAGATCGTGACCGAGATGGGGGCGATCCCGCCGACGATGGCCTATATCATCATCAGAGATCATCTGGGCTGGGGGATCGAGGAGTTCCACAAGGATTTTGAGTTTAACGAGAGAATGCAGGAGTGAGAAAGATGCAGGACGTTACCGCAACCTACTATTTCCGGCCGCGGGCCGACACCACGCCCGAACAGGCGGCGCAGGCGATCGTCGAGGAGGAGACGACCGGGACCTGGACCGACATCACGACCACCACCGAGTACGTCCGCCGTCTCGACGGGGAGGTGCTCGCCCTCGAACCTTCAGGCAACGGGTATGTGACGCAGGTTCGGTACCCGGCCGAGATCTTCGAGGCGGGCAATGTCCCGCAGTACCTCTCGGTGATCGCGGGCAACCTCTTCGGTCTCGGACGCCTGGAGGCGGTGAGGCTCCTTGACGTCGACTTCCCCGAGTCGCTGGTCCCGTTCAAGGGCCCGAAGTTCGGGCTCGAAGGAGTGAGAAAACTCATCGGGACGACCGACCGGCCGCATGTGGGCACGATCATCAAGCCGAAGGTCGGGCTCAACCCGAAGGACACCGCCGAGGTGGCTTACCGGGCGGCGATCGGCGGGGTGGACCTGATCAAGGACGACGAGACCCTGACCGACCAGACCTTCTGCCCGCTCGACGAGCGTCTCCAGGCGGTGATGGAGCGACTCGACGAGGCGAAGGAGGAGACCGGGCGGCAGGTGCTGTATGCGGTGAACATCTCCGCAAGAGCAGACGAGATCGTGGCGCGGGCCGAGCATGCTCTGGACCTGGGAGCGAACATGCTGATGATCGACGTGATCACCTGCGGGTTCACCGCCCTCCAGGCCCTGGCCGAGGCGCCGTCGGTGAAGGTGCCCATCCATGTCCACCGCACGATGCACGGGGCGATCACCCGCAACCCCGAGCACGGGATCGCGATGCGCCCGATCGCACGGATCGTGCGGATGCTCGGCGGCGACCAACTCCACACCGGCACGGTCTCGGGCAAGATGAGCCATGACGTCTCCGAGTTGAAGGGCGACAACCTCGCCCTCACCGAGCCGTACTTCGGGCTCGAACCCACCTTCCCGGTGGCGAGCGGCGGCCTCCACCCCGGCAAGGTGGCGGCAGAGATCGAAAACCTCGGCACCAACATCGTCCTCCAGGCGGGCGGCGGGATCCACGGCCACCCGGAAGGCACCGAGGCCGGGGCGAGGGCGATGCGCCAGGCGGTCGATGCGTTTATGCAGGGGATATCTGCGGAGGAGTACGCGAAGGAGCACTACGAACTGGCGCGGGCGCTGGAGAAGTGGGGGAACCGGTGAATCTCTAAGGTTCCCTTTTTTTGCGGGAGATGTGGCCGCTCTTTTTTTGATTTTTTGACTCTTTTGAATCAGGCATGAGCCGATAGCATACCTCAGGCATACACGATGAAAATCTCATGCCGCAGATCTCCGGAGCATGGAAGGATCGATCCTTGATCCTTCCCCCTGGAACAGGACAAATGGTAGAGACGCTGTTCCATCGCCGCCCCCCCTATCTTCACCGTGGGGGGTTCCGGGGGGCGCTTGCCCCCCGGCGCGAGATTGCGGTGAAGATTTTGCGATAGGGGCGGCACGTCTGATCATCATACCTTCGCAGCCGCTCGCACCGGGGACAGAGCTCCCCCGAGCAGAACCCGAAGTGTAGAGGATCAGAATAGAACCAGTATATAATAGAAAGAAGATATTTCCAACCATCGAGAATCAATTGATCCCGCAGATGAGGTGTGAATCATGTCAGGAGATCTGCCGATAAAAAATTTCTTCACCAGGCCCGGGTGCCTTTTCGATCAACTCCGGATAAAATCACTTCAGGAGGATCTCCTCTTCTTTTTCACCGTCGTTCTTGCGGCATCAATCCTTTCCACACTCGGGACTTTCCTGTTGTATCCGGATCACGAACCCGCTGGACTCCACCTTATCGGGGGCATGGTGTTCGGCGCATTCGGTCCACTCCAGAGTCTGATCACCTGGGTTGTCATACTCCTGAGCGTCAGTCTCGTCGAGCACTTTTTCCTGCTTTTTGTCGATGAACATCAGGGTTTTGAGAGGACCATGAAGTCGGCAATCTATGCTCTTTTACCAACCGTTCTTTTCTGGTGGACAGCGGTCATTCTGAAAGTCCCCTATGCAGGTCTGCTGCTTCTCCTCTGTTTCACCCTGATCACCTATTTCGGCGTACGAAAATTCCATGAAAAGTCAAAAGACCGCGCTGCATTTGTCTCTCTTGCAACCAGTGCAGTGCTCCTGATCCTCTTCTCAAGGTGGATCTCTGTTCCGGGGTTTGGATTGTGACGGTGATGCATCGCACATGATGAAAGGAGGAAAAAATATGGATCAAACAAACCTGAGAAGGGGAAAAATCCTCGTTCTGGTTGCGGCGGCCCTTGTTGCAGCCGTCATCGTCAGCGTTCTTCTCATCGATCTGAACAGAAAAGCAGAGATCGAGGAACAAAAAGAGGCCATCCGTCAGGTCATCCCGGGGATCGATGAGAAGGATCTGGACGCACTCCTATCCATGCAGGTCTATGCCGCCTACGGACAGATCCGGAAGGGCCAGAACCTCCCGGTCACGCTCAAAGCCGCAGACGCCGTTCTCGAAGATCAACACCGCTTCTATCCTGAGGGTCCGATCTTCGGCTATGGTATCAATTATCTGGGTTGCATCATGATATTTCTCGACGAAAATGTGTCGGAGGATCGGGCGACCATGGACGAGATCTATCAGATCATCGACTCACACGCAAATGCAACAGAGCCCGGCAACACCCCGGTGCTCTTCATCCGTAATCCACAGTTCCAGCTCGACATGGAAAAAGTGTGAATAATCCCCTGAATCCATTTTTCTCACCGTCATCAGAGATCCAGGAAAGCACATATCTCCCCCCGGAGAGATTACACTCTATGTCCCTCCACCCGGCACCCGCCTTCGACCTCTTCAACGTCTACTTCGAGCGCCTCTACGATCCCACGATGCATCTCATCCTCGCCTTCGACGGCGAGGTCGACGAAGCGATCCTCAAAGAGGCCACCCTCCGTCTCCTCGCCGCCAACCCCTATCTCAGGTCGAGGTTTGCCGAGGAAGGGGACGGCATGCCCTGCTGGGAGGAGATTGCAGAGGAGGAGTGGGAGCGGGCCTTCGTGTTCCTCCCACCCGGAGAGCCCATCATACCACCGGCCTCCCTCGACGTCCGCAGGGGGCCCCAGGTGCGGGTGAGCCTCACACGACAGGAAGACGACGACCAGGTCGTCGTCACCTCTCACCACGGCTTCTGCGACGCGAAGGGTCTCATCGACCTCGCACGCCACCTCTTCGAGGTCTACCGGGAGATCAAAGAAGATCCCGACTTCAGGCCTGCACCCCTCGGGTGGTACGACCGGGGGACGGAGCAGATCCTCGCCCGGTTCACCGCAGAGGAGATCAGGCAGGCCCGCGACGAGGAGGAGTCCTTCGTCGACCGGTGGCGCTTCCCGGCCGAGAGGCGGGGGCGAGGGACGCCCACGATCGCGTACCGGACGCTCCCCGCCGAGCGACTCAGGCGGGCAAAAGAGTTTGGCAGACGGCATGGCGCCACGGTGAACGACATCATGATCGGCGCCTTCTTCCTCGCCCTCCAGAAGATACGAGACAACCCCTCAGACCTCGACGCCCCCCGTTCCATCCTCACCTCGGCAGACCTCCGCCGCCACCTCGACCACCCGGACGCGTGCCCGCCCATGAACCTCTCAATCGCCTACGAGGTCACCTTCACCGCCGGAGAAGGTGCCGGCCTTGAGGACGTCATCGGGCAGGTCACCGCGGTGACGAAACAGCGCAAGGCCGACGGCCTCGGCATCGGGTGCATCCTCTTCTACGACGAGATCTATGCAGGCGGCATGCCGGGGGTCAGGGTGTTCTTCGACGAGATGATCCGAAAGTACGAGGAGACCGGCCTCAAGAACCCGGTCTTCTCCAACATCGGCATCCTCGACGCCGAAGAGTTCCTGCCGGTGGACGGGAAGGACGGGGCACCCCTCGACCTCAGGGATATCAGATTCCTCCCCTGCGTCTGTTGGCCGTACGGGTTTCTCATCTCCCTCTCCACCTTCCGCGAGTCGATGACGATCGTCACGGGTTATGAGATGGGGCCGTACTCTGAGGAGACGGTCGAGCGGTTCCTCGACGCGGTGGTGGAGTACCTGCCCTGAACCGCGTGTGCGAGAACGAAATATTGTAGAACCAAGCATGTGTCGAGATCGGCGACTCAGGTACGATGGTCTCTACATAGTTCAATCGAGGACTGATCTATTTTTAGCGGGAAATATGCCCGCTCATTTTTTTTTTGTGTTTCCAGGCCCTGAGATCCTCGTAAGAATTAGATGAACAGCTCACAAGCCACATATAATTAATAAAACATATTTCTGCCCGTGGAGATCAGAATGGTCTCCCGAGTGGGGCCCTCAACACAAGCAAGCACTGAAGGAACCCCTAAAACCCCGGAAGCAATTGATCTTTCCGATCCACTTGGAATTAAAGGTTTGGTTGATGCCTCCGGGAAAACATGAAAGGAGGAAAAAACTATAGAAAAAATGAGATGGACATTTTCCATGCTTATAGCAATGCTGCTGATAGGCATGGCAATTGTGCCGAGCGTTAGCGCAGAAGAGATGGAAACGAATCAAACTCAAAATATCGATGGTCTCCAACCATCAGTAGAAAGCCACATTTATTACGTCAAAGACGACGGCCAATTTAGCCGCCAACATACAAAAGAAGAATATTACGCTGAAAATCAAGAGTATTTCAAATTCCTTTCTGAAGAAATGGGGGAAGACATTGCATACAAGATACTCGACAGGGAATATGAAGAATCAAAGATAATTCCACCTGGAATTCGAGAAGGAATGAACGCACTCAATACTGATGAGTCAGGCTATCAAATCGTTCAGGTAAGAGATGATCCCGTATTCATGTGGCCATATAATAACCACCATCCTACTCCAAATGGTATTGTTGGATGTATCAATGTTATATTCTATAATAAAGACCGATCTGAGTTCGCATATGATCTCAAAAAAACAGCGGGCTGGGAAGGCACTACTGGATCGCCTGAATGGAGTGGTCGTGGAGAGAGTTTGTCTAATTTCGAGTGGACCCAGGCTTCACCGTTAGATAGGAACGCTCACATTCAAGATGGGGACTTTTATCGTGATCGCTACCACCTCATACTGTTCGACGGATATCCATCTCAGGATCTAGATTGGTGTTATGGAAATTGTCATTACGAGAAATGGGACGGCGACCAAATTACACATGTGGCATATCCAAATTGTCTTAACGACGGACGAGACCACCTCGTAGATGCTGTTGAAAATAAGCTCGACTGGTCTTCATCGGGAACCGTTGACTTAAGCAACAGTTGGTCAGGAATGTTCAATGGACGTGCTGCTCTGATCGAACTCCGATAATAACCAATTTTATTTTTTTTAAGGAGAATCGAAAGAAATGAAAAAAATATACACCACTATTCGCCCCTATGCCACCCCCATCCTCATTGGCATCGCAATGCTCGGGTTATTTTATGTACCTGACCTCATCATTCTCCCTCTGTTAGACTTCCTGGATCTATCCCTTCACTTCAGACTCATGACAACCCTCGTCATGTCCTTCATATTCTTCGCCCCGATGATCCTCGCATTCTTTGGGTTAAGAGGGACAAAAGCACCGATAGCGTTTTTCGTTCCATTTATCGCATTCGGCGTTATTAAACAGGTTTTTCGTGCCGTTGGCTATGGTGATATTACCTTGATCTTTAGCCCGTCCTTTCTCCTCACCGGGTTCATGATGGGAGCAGGCCTCGGACTCATCGGACTTGGCGGGAACCAATACCAGAAAAACAAGTGGATATCACTCTTATTAGTCATTGGTGGCGTGATTCTGATGATATTGAAGGGTCCAAATATTTTGTACTTCACCTGGTACATTTTAACCGGCGACTCCTCTGTTATTCCAGTATAACTGCTCTGGATCTAAAAATGAAGGCCCCCAAAATTATCACGACAGAAGAGGACATGCATTATAGTAAGGACAATCTTTGCGGCCCCTTATGGAAAAAAGATCACCCGAACAGCACCTGAAGTGCAGAGAACCCACACAGAACACAAATATAAAATAAAGAAGATAGTCTGGTCTGTGGAGATCGGTTCTGTCCCGGAGCGCCTCCACATACCCAGAACGTGGCGATGACGAAATATTTGATCAGACCCGAAATTACCTGCGAGGTTTGTCCTCACCGATCTTCTCACGGAGAACTCTCAATATTCATCTCTCTCGCCATCCTCCTCGCGCTGATCGCGCTCCCCGCATCATGCTCGGCCCTTCCTTCAGGAGAACAGGCAACCATCACCATAACCTCCCCCACTGACGGGGCTGAGGTCTGGATCGACGTCGTCCCGCCTCACGTCGCCGTCATCGGGGAGGTCAGCGCCCCTTCGGGCATACAGTCCGTGCATGTCCGGAGTGGCGTGGGAGAGGTCTCGTGCGGGAACGGGACGAAGTTCGCATGCTCGGTGCCGGTCGCAACCGGCGAGAACACCCTCACCGTCATCGCCGTCGACACGCTCGGACACCGGGCAGAAAAAAGTTTGAACGTGACCGTCCGTATCGGTCTGCCCCCGCCTCCGGCGATCACCGTCTCGGGCAGGGTGACCGATCCCGGCGGCACCCCGATCGCCGGTGCGACGGTGAGATTTGAGTCGGAATTTTCGCTCGATAATGATCCGATCTCGGTGACGACCATGACAGACGATGACGGGCACTATTTGATCGAAGACGCGATCGGGTACCAGCAGAATCTCACCGTCAGCAAGGAGGGCTATCTCCCCCTCCAGCGCGAAATCATCTTTGAAAACCTTACAAACACACTCGACCTCGAACTGGAACCCCGAAGTCGAACAACGCCCGGATTTGATCTCCGGGTCGGCATCCCCGCACTCCTCGGGGCATTGTTGGTCTATCTGGTCAGGAGAAGGTGAAGACACGCAGGTGTCGGGAAAGAAGAGGACCAACCGGACGGAACCGCACACACCGACATGGAAGACACACGATGATGGACGACATCCCGCAACCCGTAAAGATCCTCGGACTCATCGCGGCACTCTTTACCCTCGGCGTCCTCTCATTCGGCATAACCCTCACCGCCGGAGCGCCGGTCGAGAGCGGTGATCCGCCGGCAGGAATCGTCGAAGATGGGGTGAGTTATCAGGTCGAGTGGACGTCGGAGGTGGAACCCGACGTCACCGTTTCCCTGAACAGCACCATCAACCGGGGATCGATATGGATGTCCGGCGAGTGGCGGCATACGTGCGGAATATACAGTGTCGCCACCTCTGCATCGTCGGACAGCACACAGAAATCAGGGTCGACACCCCCGAGAGATCCTTCATCATCTACCCCTATCTGAAGAATCCAGAGTACTTCGGCGGCCGCTCATACCCGGAGCGCGGCATGGTGATCAGAGAGACGGCCGATGAATACTACAAGAGCGTGGCATGGGTGTGGGCCTTCACAAAACTCGGCGCCACCGTAACCAGGGCATCCCATTATGCCATATGGGATCTCCGCCTCCCTTCTGATCGTTCCTGCCAGATCACCATCACCGACGCAGTAGACACGATCTGGGGTGAGGAGATCGCACAGAGATGGGACATGACCATCGACGCCCTCCCCAACCCTGAAGAGTTGAGCGACGAGGAACTGGCACGGCACGGGATCAGGCAGGAGAACTGGGGCCAGTACTTTGCGACCGGGGCCATCCCCCTGACTCCAGATGGGAAAAAATGACGGGCCATCTTCAAAATCAAGAATAGTGATCCTGAATATTAGAAAAGCAGACCCGAAAAAATAAATCCCATCACTGTGAAGAAGAGGTCTGGTATATGCCTGACCGCCTCATCGATCCCCGCTCAGGAGAACCGCACCCGCGAGGCACAATGTTATGAAGAAAGAATATGTCGCCGTCCTCGTTGTCTCATGTTTCCTGGCCGTAATGGTCGGCCTATTCGTTGCCGGCCAGGATCTCAGGAGTACACACCATACCAGGACCGACAGGACCGATACCCTCAGCGACGAGACATGGTACGATGTGGTCGAAAAGATCCAGGAGCGAGATGAGGTCGTCTGCACCTACGGCACCCTCCCCGACCTCAACAACGAGACACCCCGTCGGGCCTGGATCAGTCGCCTCCAGGCCTATACGGAGATCCAGAAAAAAGAGATGATGCCATACCTCTACCCGCACGGTCCGATACTCAGTCTCGGGTACGATGTCCAGGGATATGTGAAGGTCATGGTCCGCGAGAACTACACCGTCAGCGGGAACGAGACCGGGACATGGTACCGGATACTCAAACAATACGGTGATGAGTGCGGGATCGAGGAGATCCCGGTGAAAGTCGTCGCCACATCCGACCACACTCCAGAGATCAACATACCGGTCACGCTCCAGACTCAGCAGAAGTAAGGAGCTCATCGGTTCATTGACCAATCTCGCACCTGACTCCCACGGCTCCGACCTCACCCCTATGGTCAGCCGGATCTTTTTGTCACTGCAGAACAGAACAAAAATCCATAAAATAACATAAAAAATCATTTCGAAAACGTTATAGGGATTCAATCTCAAACTCCAGGATGGATGAACCTGGAATAAATATCTTATTCCATTTAATCCGTTTTTTCGTTTCATTTTGAGATCTGCGCATCTCAGGAGTAACAGAGATGGACTTCACATACGGAATAGATGATAAACCAGAGTTCGGGAAACTCCTCCTCTTCGGACTGCAATGGCTGGCCGTCAGTGTCCCGGCCATCCTCATCATAGGAGGAGTCGTAGCTGCGTTCGAACCTGACGGATCGGCCATCGCCTACCTGCAAAAACTCTTCCTTCTCATTGCCCTGGTGCTACTGGTCCAGGTACTCTGGGGACATCGGCTCCCCCTCGTCGTCGGACCGGCCACCGTCCTCCTCATCGGCGTCATCGCCAGCATGAGCCAGGGCGTCGGCGTCATCAACTCGTCCCTGGTGATCGGCGGCGTGGTCCTTGCCGTCCTGGCCGCCACCGGCCTCTTCAAGTACCTGAAACCACTCTTCACCCCCAGGGTGATCGTGGTCATCCTCATGCTCATCGCCTTCACCCTGGCACCGGTGATCCTCAACCTGATCACCGGAGAAGGTGCGGTCCCCGTCGTCTACAACTTCGTCTTCGCGCTGGTCCTTGCACTGGTGGTTTTCATTGCCAACGGCCTCCTGAAAGGCGTATGGAAATCGACCCTTGCAATGTGGGCGCTCCTCCTCGGTAGCCTCACCTACTTCGGACTTTTCGGCACGTTCATACCCCCATCTGCAGAGACGGCGTTTCTTGCTCTGCCAGGAGAACTCATCGCACCGCTTGTGGCACCTGAAGCCAGCGTCCTGATCGCCTTCCTGATCTGTTTCCTGGCACTTGCCATCAATGAACTGGGTTCCATCCAGTCGGTGGGCAGTCTCCTGAAGGCCGAGAACATGGACACGCGGGTGAACCGCGGGATGACTGTCACCGGAGCGGGCAATGCGCTCTCCGGTCTCGCAGGAGTGATTGGCCCGGTGGACTTTTCGCTCAGTCCGGGGGTGATCGCAGCCACCGGGTGTGCATCACGCTTTGCCCTCGTTCCGGCCGCACTCGCACTGATGGCAATCGGATTTTCGCCACTCCTCATCGGATACCTTGGCTGTATCCCCTCGCCGGTCATCGGGGTGGTCCTGACCTATGTCATGACCGCTCAGATTGCAGCTGGACTTATGCTCGGAGATGAGAACAACGCATTCAAGTCCTTTGACGACGGCGTGATCATCGGGATGCCGCTCCTGGTGGGCACCGTTGTGGCCTTCATACCGCCGGCACTGGCTGCTCAATTCTCCGCCGCCACCCGCCCCCTGCTTGCAAACGGGTTTGTCGCGGGGGTGGTCCTGGTGTTGATCCTCGAACATCTCGTCTACCGGAAAAGACCCGAGTAATGACTCACAGAGGGGGAACACACCCTCTCTTCGGTTTACCTCCTGATCGATGATCCACTCCGGCATTTACCGTTCCCCGGTCTTCCCGCATGAAGATAGGAGAGTGGGCGGTGCCACACTCTTCATGATCGCGTCCCGGCAATGATATGATATGCAAACCTGGAGCAACTGAAGAGGATGTTGGAGCATAAGGGTTACAAAAAAGTATCCAGAATTCGAGTGATGACTCTCCAGTATGCTCTATTTTGACCTTCACCGACCCGAATGGTTACAGCCAAATCCCCCCACACCCCAGTATATTCTATGGAGATCACGTTCACCAAACTCCACGGCAATGGCAACGACTTCATTCTCATCGATGAGATGAACGGACCGGTCATCCCCGACGAGATGAAAGGGCCCTTCGCCGCCCTTTACTGCGACCGTCGCTTCGGGATCGGCGGCGACGGTGTCCTCTTCATCTCCCCCTCCACGATCGCAGACGTGAAGATGCGCCTCTTCCAGCCTGACGAGAGCGAGGCCGAGATGTGCGGGAACGGGATCCGGTGCCTGGCAAAGTACACCCACGACGCCGGGTACGCCCGGGACACCTGCACCGTCGAGACTCTCGCCGGCGTCATGCCGGTGGAGATGGGCTACGACGATGAAGGCGAGTTCTGGGCGACGATCGAGATGGTCGACCCGGCCTTCGAGCGCTCAACCGTCCCGGCGACCGGGGAGGGAGAGTACAGAGAAGAGATCGGCGGTTTCACCGTCCACGCCGCAAACACCGGTGTCCCCCACGCCGTGGTCTTCGTCGACGACCTCGAAACCGTCGAGATCATGGCCGTCGCACCTCCTATCCGCTGGCACCCCACCTTCCCGAAGGGCGCGAATGTCAACTTCGTGCAGATCGACGACGAGGGTTCGCTCAGGATCAGAACCTTCGAGCGGGGCGTCGAGGGCGAGACCGAGTCCTGCGGCACCGGGGCGACAGCGTCAGCCGTCGTCGCCCACCACCTCGGGCTCGTCGGCAACGAGGTCAGGGTCGAGACTCCCGGCGGTCCCCTCGTGATCGGGTGCGGCGAGAAGACCACGATGACCGGTCCTGCGGCAACGGTCTTCTCAGGCGTTATCGAAGGGTAAAGGGATTCAAAAACCACGACTGTATCGGGTGGGAACACCAACCCTCGCAGCCACCGCCTATCCTCACCTGTGGTGGGTCCGGGAGGTCTCCCCCCGGCGTGCGAGAGTGACAAAAATTCTTCGTTTTTCTGTGGGGCGGCACGTCTGATCGACGTGCCTTTCCATACGCTCAATTTCTCAAAACAGTGGAGCGTTTAGCGGCCCATCGCCGCTTCTGACCTCGCGCCAGGATTTAGACAGGAAGGCAGAGGAGAGATCGTGAAGAGGTCGGCGTCGTCACCGCTCGACCTTTCGGATCCCCTCATTGGTAATCACGTAGTCGAAACAGATGTCTGCAGGACGTGACCGGTGTTTTTCGAGCACCACCCGCCGAACACCGTCCTTCCGCTTCTCGATGCGCAGGATCGCCTTGCAGATATGACCAAGAGCCGTCCCGCCCAGCCCGAAGTAGACATCGGTGTCGATGTCCTGGTAGACCTGGTTGGTGATCAGCACCGGCACCTCATAGCGCTTCGCATATCCAAGGAGGAGCACCATATGCCTGGAAAGCGTTCTGAGGCCATCCCTCTTGGTTCCGAGTTCAGAGCGGTACAGGGCGGTGGCGGAGTCCATCACGATCAGCCCCACCTCCCGCGCCCGCAGGAGGGCCTCGCACTCATTGATCATCATCCCTTCCTGGACGAAGTCGACCGGTTCATAGAGATACAACCGCTCGGCCAGGGCCTCGACCTCACCGCCGGCGATCTGCTCGAACCGCTCGGTCGAGAAGCCCTCGGTATCGATGTACACCACCGCCTCCCCCGCCCGCAGACAGGCGACCGCCGCCATCACCGCAAGCGTCGACTTGCCAGAACCGGGTTCGCCGTAGACCTGGGTGATCGTACGTCGCTCCAGCCCACCGCCGAGAAGATCGTCGAGGGGGGCCGAACCGGTGCTCGCCTTTGAGAGTTTCATTCATCGGCCCCTGCAAGCCTCTTCCAGGCCGCCGCCTCAACGAGGCGGGCGACCGTCCTGACCGGGACATCCAGAGAAGAGGCCCAGGCCCGCACCTCGTCGGACTCGGCCTTCACCGAGGAGACCGTCCCCCCCAGATATCCGACCTTCACATGAACCGTCCGCCGCTCACCCCGCACCTCGGCCTCGACCGACACCTCCCGGCGTTCCAGGACGCTCCGGTGGACCGAAGGGATGCACCGCACCCCGAGCGTGCCGAGTTCTCTGGCAAGGATCCCGGTGAGGGCCGGGACATCGGCCGGACGACAGACCACCCTGACCAGATGGCCGGCCCGTCCCTTCTTCATCACCGCCGGGAGCACCGAGACGTCCCGTGCACCGGCCGCAAAGAGCAGGTCCATGCAATGACCGAGCACTTCACCGGTCACGTCGTCCACGTTGGTCTCCAGCACGTCCACCTCATCTGCGAGGGCCGGCCTTGCCAGTTCAAGGAGGACGGCCCTGAGCACATTGGGCGTCTTCTCGGGATCCCGCGTCCCGGCACCATACCCGACGCCCACAACCCTCGCCGGGCCGAGGTCGGCGGGCCTGACACTTGCAAACTCGGCCATGAGCGCCGCACCCGTCGGGGTGCAGAGTTCACCGTCTCCGACCCCGAACCTGGTCTCAAGTTCTGACGCCACCATGACCGCGAGGGTCGCCGGCGCCGGGACCGGGATCAACCCGTGGGCCGCCATGACCTTCCCCGAACCGAGGGCGACCGGCATCACCGCAACACCGTCGACGGCGAGAGTCTCCAGGGCCGTGCATGCCCCGACCACATCGGCGATCGCATCGTCGGCGCCGACCTCATGGAAGTGAGCGTGTTCGCCGTGGATGCTCTCCTCGGCCTCTGCGATCCTGTGAAAAACCCTCTTCGCCCGTTCGACCGCCGCCCGCGGCGCGTCGGCACCCTCCACGATCTCGAGCACCTGATGGAGATCTCGGTGGGCCGGACCGGCCCGGGTCTCCACCCGCACCGCCGAGATCCCGCACCTCTTCACACGGGAAAAGAGCGGGTCGACCACCACCGAGGCCATCGCCCTCCTGACAGTCACCTCGTCTGCGCCGACGGCAAGGAGCGCTCCGATGGTCATGTCGCCTGCCGCACCGTGGAAGGGGTCAAAGAGAAGAATTCGCATACTGTGGCAGTACTTATAAATCAGGGCGTATATGATTGTAACGAATGCCTGAAATGTATCTGAAAGTCGACAGGGCATATCCGGAAGACCAGGGCGGAGGGAAGGCGCGCCTGGATCCCGACACCATGCTCCAACTGCGACTCTCACCCGGCGACCTCGTCGAGGTCGTCGGGAAACGCCGGACCATTGCCAAGGTCTGGCGGGCGATGGTCTCCGACTGGCAGCAGGGAAAGATGCGGATCGACAAGTTCACCCGGGAGAACGCGGAGGTCGCGGTCGGGGACAAAGTCCTCGTGCGAAAGGTCGAGACAGAGATCGAGGTAGAACGAGTCGTCCTCGCACCGCCTGAAGACCTGCCCCGCCAGGTCCCGATCAACTACCAGAGTGTCGTCAACCACCTCATCGACTTCCCGATCGCCAGGAACGACTCGGTCCCGATCCAGGCCGGGCTCCCGTTCATGCAGCCTCAGATCGTGGCTTTCAAGGCGGTCGTCGTTGAGCCTGAAGATGCCATCATCATCACCAAGAATACCAAGGTCGAATTTTCCGAAAAACCGGCGGCCGGATTCGAAGGCACCAAAAGACTATCATACGAGGATATCGGCGGCCTCAAAGACGAACTGCAGCGGGTGCGGGAGACGATCGAACTTCCGATGCGCCATCCCGAACTCTTCCGAAAACTCGGGATCGATCCGCCCAAGGGCGTGCTCCTGTATGGTCCGCCGGGTACCGGCAAGACGCTCATCGCCAAGGCGGTCGCCTCGGAGAGCGGGGCGCACTTCATCTCCATCGCAGGCCCCGAGGTGATCTCCAAATATTACGGCGAGTCGGAACAGCGGCTGCGCGAGGTCTTTGACGATGCCCGACAGAACGCACCGTCGATCGTCTTCATCGACGAACTCGACTCCATCGCTCCAAAGCGTGAGGAGGTCACCGGCGAGGTCGAGCGGCGGGTGGTCGCTCAACTTCTCACCATGATGGACGGACTTGAGGAGCGGGGGCAGGTCGTCGTGATCGGGGCGACGAACCGCCTCGACGCCATCGATGCAGCACTCCGGCGGCCGGGACGTTTCGACCGGGAGATCGAGATCGCGGTCCCGAACGAACGGGACCGGACCGAGGTTCTCAAGATCCACACCAGGGGGATGCCTCTTGCCGAGGATGTCAACATCGAGGATCTGGCCAGACAGACCCACGGTTTTGTCGGCGCCGACCTCGCCGCGCTTGCACGCGAGGGGGCGATCCGGGCGCTCCGTCGTTACATGCCCATGATCGACCTCGAAGAAGACGAGATCCCACAAGAAGTCCTGGATAAGATGGAGGTGCAGGCCGGCGACTTCCGTGAGTCGCTCCGCGACGTCTCGCCCAGTGCCATGCGTGAGGTGCTGCTCGAGGTCTCCCATGTGTCCTGGGACGATGTCGGAGGACTGGAGTCTGAGAAGGAGGAGGTCCGAGAGGCCGTCGAGTACCCGCTCACCGACCGGGTACGGTTTGAAGACCTGGGGATCGAACCGCCGCGGGGCGTGCTCCTGTACGGACCGCCCGGTACCGGCAAGACCCTTATCGCCAAAGCGGTCACCTCGGAGAGCGGGGCGAACTTCATCCCGGTCAGGGGCCCGCAACTCCTCTCCAAATGGGTCGGTGAGTCTGAACGGGCGGTGCGCGAGATCTTCAAGAAGGCCAGGCAGGTGGCCCCGGCCATCATCTTCTTCGACGAACTCGACGCCCTCGCCCCGGCCAGGGGAGGGGGGGCGGAGAGTCATGTGGTCGAGAGTGTGCTCAACCAGATCCTGACCGAGATGGACGGACTCACGGAGAGAGGCGACGTGGTGGTGATGGGGGCGACGAATCGACCCGACATCGTCGACCCTGCGCTGCTCAGGCCGGGCCGTTTTGACCGTCTCCTCTATATCGGGGCCCCGGACCGGAAGGGCCGGGCAAAGATCCTCGGGATCCACACGCGTCACATGCCACTCGATGGTTCGGTGATGAACGAGGCCGTAGCAATGACCGAGGGGCTCGACTCCTCGGCAATCGAGGAGGGGATCGCCGCCATGCCGCAGGAAGGGTCACCTGCCATCGCAAACTTCAGGGACGCCTTCTCGGGAGTCTCGAAGGGAGCAGGCGAGCCCCTGTCGATCGGGGCGCGTCGGAGGCTCATCACCGACCTGCTCGTTGCACGCGGCACGCCGCTCGCCGATCCGGTGCGTGACGAGATCGTCTGGGCCATTGCCAAGATGACCGAGGGCTATGTCGGTTCCGACCTCGAGGCCCTCTGCCGCGAGGCCGGGATGCTCGCGATGCGGGAGAAGAACCCGGTCGTGACGAGAGAACATCTTGAAAAGGCGGCCAAAAAGGTACACCCGACCATGAACGAACGGATCAAAGACTATTATGGGCGGGTGCGGGAGCACTTCAAGGGCGGTCTCCCCGAACAGGTCCAGCCTCCAGAATATCAGTGACCGGGGAACCCCTCCGCCCCCTCTTCTTTCAGCCGAACCCTTGAAGGGGTACAGCATATATCAGGATGTACATACATATTCATTGAAGCAAGTATATGGATATCAGGAGTCACCCATGCACAACATAACCACCTTCCTTGACGTACACGCCAGAACCCGCGATGGGCCGGCGTTTGTATTCGCAAAAGATGGGAGGGCCTATACCTATGCAGACCTGCGGGATGCCGCAGCCGCGATCGCCGGAGGCCTAACAGCCCTCGGCGTAGCGAGAGGCGACCGGGTTTGCATATACCTTGAGACCTCCCCCGAATATCTCCTCTCGTACCTGGCGATCTGGCGGATCGGAGCGGTCGCTGTTCCGACCAACGCCGTCTACCATGAAGATGAGGTGGCATATGCTCTCAACGACTCCGGCGCCGTGGCAGTGATCACCGATGAGGCACATGCATCCACAGTGAGGGCGGTGCAGGGAGCATGTCCGGCCCTCAGACACACCTGCGTCGTCGGGATTGCCGGAGAAGGAGAGACAGCATGGGACGATCTCCTCAACGCCGACCCCCTCAGGCGGGCGGTCGGATGCCGGCCAGACGATCTCTGTCAACTCCAGTATACCTCAGGGACCACCGGGCGGCCGAAGGGTGCGATGCTGACGCAGGGCAACTGGATGAACGCCCTCGCAACCCAGGAGGAGGTGCTCGGCCTCACCGGGGACGATGTTTACCTCGGGATCTATCCGATGGGGCATGTCGGTCTCTCGTGGGGCCTCGCAGCCCTCAAGGCCGGCGGCACCTGGATCTGTATGGACCGCTTCGACCTGGAGACCTACCTCGGTCTCGCACAGGAGTACGGGGCTACCGTGCTCGCGTCGATGCCGCCGGTGATCCATTCACTGATCCGGGCCGGCCCCGAAACTGAAGAAGCCCTGAAGAGTGCGCGGTCGGTCATATCAGGGGGAGGGCCGCTCCTCCCCGTAATATGGGAAGAGTTCGACCGTCGCTTCGGGATCCCGATCGTGAACGCCTACGGGCTCTCAGAGACGATCGTTGTCGGTTCGGGAACCGCGACCACGCCCGACAACTACGGACTCCACAAGGGGTATCGCTCGGTCGGGGCCCCGGTCGGGTACGCAGAGGTGAAGATTGTCGCTGAAGACGACTCGAACCGCGAACTCCCGGCGGGCGAGGTGGGCGAGATCGCGCTGAGGGGGCCTTCCGTCGCACTGGGTTACTGGGGGATGCCCGAGGCGACAGAAGAGGCCTTCCGCTCTGACGGTTGGTTCCTGACCGGCGACCTCGGGTACCAGGACGAGGACGGGGTGCTCTTCGTCACCGACCGGAAGAAGGATATGATCATCATGTCGGGCTGGAAGATCTATCCGACCGAGGTGGAGAACGTGATCGTCGACCACCCCAAGATCGCAGACGTCGCGGTCTTCGCCCGTCCTGACGAACGCCGGGGCGAGGTTCCTGTGGCGGCCGTGGTGATGAACGCGGGCCAGTCGATCACCATGGACGAACTGGACCGATTTTGCAGAGAGCGGCTTGCCGGCTATAAGGTGCCTCGCAATCTGGTCGTCCTCGACCACCTCCCCAGGGTCAGCGGGTGGAAACTCCTCAGACGGACGCTTCGAGAAGAGCACCCGGCAAATCCGACAGAATAATCTCATTTTTAAGAGGGAATTAAAGCCCTGATCCTGATCGATGGGAAGAGTTCAAAAAGAGGCATGCGAAATAACCTAATACAATCTATTGCTGCACATCGCGATGTGTGGTGCGGAGGAAAGCGTGGAAAAAGAAGATTTACGATCTACCGGGCTCATAGGTCTCGATCTCGCCCTTGAAGGAGGCATTCCCAGAGGGTCTGTCATCATCGTCGCCGGCACACCAACCGACGGTCTCGACCTCTTCGGCATTCAGTTCTGGCGGGGCGGAGAAGAGGAGACCGAGACGAGTGGATCATACCTGATGATCGACGACGAACCTTCGGAAAAGATGTACGACGCACGCAAGGTCATGAACATAGACATGCCTGCAATCGCCCAGGGGGAGCGGGTCGTCCTCGACTCGCTCTCGACCATCATCCTCAGGGACGGCGTCGGTGCCGCCCTCGAACTGATCCGCGAACTGAAAAAGAAGGCACGCGCAGAAGGCTCGAATATCCTCCTTCTCCTCTATAAGGGAGTCCACACCAGAGAAGAAGAGATCAGGTTGACAAGAGCAGCCGACGGATATATAGAACTTCTCCAGCGGATTGCCGGTTCTGAAGTTGAGCGGATGCTCGGAATTTTCAAAATGCATGGCCTGAATATCCCCAACCAGCTCGTGCCATACAATATTCTGGACGACGGCCTCGAACTCTCCACCACCAAACGGGTGGTCTGAGGTCAGAACCCTCTATTTTTGATTCTGAGCATATCCGACTCTGTTGCATTCCTCTTCTGGAGTGACCATGAGGGGCTGCTCACACCCTTGCCCCTCCGTGATGGACCGGCAGAGGACGGGAACCCCCTCTGAACGATTCCCCGCCCGCCTTCCCACCCTATCTTCATCCCGGGGGTCCGGGGGCAGCGCCCACGGCGCGATGGATGAGGGAAGGCACGTCGATCAGACGGCCCGCCCACATATGAGGATAGGTGGGGGCGGCGATTGAGCGGCGTCCTCCCCGCCGCCATGTCGTGAAGAGAGGGAAGGTCACGAGGAGAGGAAGCAAGGATTCCCTCAACACCCAGAAGATTTCCTCAGAACAATGTTCATCCGGTATGCCTGAGACATACTCCCGGCTCATGCTCGATTCAACAGAGCCAGACAAAAGATCCTGAAGGGTGTGTTGCCGTCCCCGGTTCAATCTTCACGCGAGGGATGGGCGGTCCCCCACAAAGAGATCGGCCCAGAGGATTTTTACACAGCTTATTTTTCGTATTCAGGCCTGAGCCGATCGGCCGCCTTCGTCATGGCTGTGAGTTTCTGGAAGGCCACCTCGCGCTCAAGCATACGGAGTCCGCAGTCAGGATCGACGAGCATGTTCTCGGCACCGAAGAGATCGATCCCCTTCTGGAGACGTTTCTCGACGGTCTCGATACTCTCGACACCGGGGTCGGCCGAGGCGATGCACCCGTAGCCGATCGGGCGCCCTCTGAGATCTTTTCCCGAGAGGATCTCAAGGTTCTCCTGGTTTTCCGAGAACTCAAAGTCGAAGACGGAGACCTGGGTCTTGAGCACCTCGTCGACGACCTCACCAAGGTTCCCGCAGACATGGAGGCAGGAGGGGATCCTGAGGACCGAGGCGATGAGGTCGACCGCCTGCCGGCCGACCGCAAGGTCCGCGGCGCCGGTCGAAAAGATCGGTTCGTCGATCTGGACCATCGTCACCCCCGCGGCTTCAAGGGCCCGCGCCTCCGAAACCAGTGCCTGGGCCAGGTCAAGGACCAGTTCCTCCCTGCCGCGGTAATTCGGGGTCTCGATCCGCAACCCATGGGCAAGAGTGGAGGGACCGGTGATGATCCCCTTCACCTTAGCATGTTGGGAGAGCGCATATTTTGTATCGGCAACGGTGAGGGGCTTTGCCGGCGGCTGGACCCGCCCCACGACGCTCTGCCCCTTGATCCCGGGCAGGTGGGAGACAAAGGCGGTGATCATGTCGCCCCGCACCTGCCCGTCAGAGATGATGTCCACCCCGGCCCTGACCTGGTCGGCGACCGCTGTCTCGACCGCACCCCTGAGCGGGTCGAGAAGCGAGCGCAGACCCCCGGTCTTCACGACCGGGTAACTCCCGACAACGGTCGTCGGCAGAACCTTGGTGATAAAGTTCATGGCACTACTCTGTGTCTGTCACGCGGGAAGAGCACGGCCTCCCTGATATTTTTGAGACCGAGCATCGTCATGATCACCCGCTCCATACCCAGGCCCCAACCCGCGTGCGGGGGCATCCCGTACTTGAACGGTCTGAGGTAGAACTCGAAGCTCTCAGGGCTTAACCCCTTCGCTTTGATCTGCTCGACGAGCAGGTCGTGCTGGTGGATACGCTGAGCACCGGAGGAGAGTTCCATCCTGGGGTGCATCATGTCGAAGGCCCTGCAGATGGAGGGGTCGTCCTCGTACGGCATGGCATAGTACGGCTTGATCGCCGTAGGCCAGTCGGTGATGAAGTAGTGCTGACCCATCTCCTCACCGATCGCTCTCTCGGCCGCGGTCGAGAGGTCGTCCCCGTACTTGATCGGCTCGTCCACCTTTGCGGCGGCGATCTCGATCGCCTCGGCGTATGGGAGTCTCGGGAACGGCGTTGTCAGAACCTCAAGTTCGACGCCGAGGTCGGCGAGGGCGTCGGCACACCGGTCGGCGACGGTGGCGTACAGGTGGGCAACCAGGTCTTCGAGGAGGACCATCACGTCTTTGTCGTCGGCGAACGAGACCTCGACATCGATGGAGGTGGCCTCGTTGAGATGCCTGACCGTGTTGTGCTCCTCGGCCCGGAAGATCGGCCCGACCTCGAAGACCTTCTCGAACCCGCCGGCCATCATCATCTGCTTGTAGAGTTGAGGGCTCTGGTTGAGGAAGGCCTCCTTCTCAAAGTAGGCGATCGGGAAGAGTTCGGTCCCGCCCTCGGTCGCTGCGGCGACAACCTTGGGGGTGGCGATGTTGTAGAACCCGCGCTGGCTGAGGAAGTCGTAGGTGGCGGTGGTGACGGTGCTGCGGATCTTGAAGATCGCAGCGACTCTCGGCTTCCTCACGTCGAGGAACCTGGCGTCGAGCCTGGTGTCCAGGTCGGCCGGCACCTTCTCCACGACATCGAGAGGAAGAGGAGTGGCGCAGGGCGAGACGATCTCAAAGGTTTCGGGAGTGATCTCTCTGCCCCCCGGTGCCTTGGCGATGGCCTTGACCGGTCCGGCGACCCGGACGACCGACTCTCTGGAGACCTCCTTCGCAGCCTGGAGGACTGTCTCGGATGCCTTCTTCTTGACAACGGTCGTCTGGACGATCCCGGTCCTGTCGCGGATGAGGAAGAAGGTGAGACCGCCGAGGTCACGGATCTCGTGGACCCAGCCCATGACCTCTGCTCGCTCTGTTTCTGGTGTTACCTCGCTGATTGGGACGCGCATGTATAATCCTGTATTTATTGGGACGGGGGGGATATGGTCTTTATGATAGAGGGAACGACCCGGTGTGGGTCAGGTCTCCTCAAGAAAAGAAAGCGCCCTGCCGCCCGCCGGGGTGAGCGAGTAGATGATCCAGGTGCCCTGCTGTTCGCCTGTGATCAGGTCGGCTTTTTTGAGCACATTGAGGTGATAGGAGAGGCGTGAGTCGGCGATCCCGAGCACCTCACGGATCACACAGACACAGAGGGGTCCGGGAGCCAGGAGGAGGAGGATCTTCAAGCGCATCGGGTCTGCAAGGGCCTTGAATCGGCCGGAGAGATGGTCGAGATCGTCATCGTCAGGGATCAGGCCCTTAAGTCCTTCGATACCGCCGATCTTTGCAAGGTCATCTTCAAGAGGTTCGGGAATTGCCATGGTCTATTTCAAAATGATATGAAATGGGTAACTCTATATAGGTTCGGGCCATGACATTATTTCAACAATTGTTGAAACAACAGGAGCAACTGATCATGGACACACCAGAGAAGAACGAGAAGAAATGCGACATCATGGGAAAGATCATGGGGGCACTGAAGTCCGAAGGGAGCGGCGGGTGTTGCTGCTGTGGGACGAAGATCATGCCGAAGAGTGAGAAATCAGAAGAGAAAAAGGAGTAACGGCACCGGAGCGGGAGCGGGAGCGTGGACTTCACATCAGCCATCACGACGGCCGCAGGGTTCTTCGCCGTCATCACTGCAGAACTCGTCCTTCTCTTCATCGGGATCTCCTTCCTGGTCGGACTCATCCACGAGTACGTCCCTGAAGAGCGGATGCGGCGGGTGCTTGCAGGTCGCGGTCATGGTGCAGGCAATTTCATCGGCGCAGGCTTCGGGGCGCTCACCCCCTTCTGCTCATGCTCCACCATCCCGATCCTCCTCGGCCTCCTGGACGCGGGCATCCCCTTCGGCGTGTGCATGTCCTTCCTCATCGCCTCGCCCCTCCTCAACCCGGTCATCCTCTCCCTCCTCGCGGCGCTGGTCGGCGTCGTCCCGACCGCCATCTACGCGGGGATCACCTTCCTGGCGGCGGCCGGGCTCGGCGCCCTCCTCGGGAAACTCGGGTACGAGCGGTATGTCAAAGATGTGATGGTGGAGCGGGACGGGGAGGAGGCGTGCGCCGGCGGCGCGGAGAGCGGCCACGGCCCCAGGGTCAGGCGGGCACTTGACTTCTCGCTTGCGCTCTTCCGCCACGTCCTCCCGTACCTCGTCCTGGGCGCCGGGATCGGAGCCTTCATCTACGGGTTCGTCCCCGAAGACTTCATCGTCAACCTCGCCGGCCCTCAGAATCCCCTCGCCATCCCGGTCGCGGCCCTCATCGGGATCCCGATGTACATCAGGGCCGAGACGATCATCCCGATCTCGGCCGTACTCCTGGAGAAGGGGATGGGTATCGGGGCGGTGATGGCCCTGATCATCGGCGGGGCCGGGGCAAGCATCCCTGAGGTGACCCTGCTCTCGGCGATCTTCGAACGGCGCCTGGTCGGCGTCTTCGTCGGGGTAATTCTCACCGTCGCCATCGCCACCGGCATCGCCTTCTCCATCCTCGCAGCAGGAGGAGTGCTCTAAAATATCCATAGACAGAACCAGGAGAGAAAACAGTCATGACAGACCCAATCACCGGCGCCCTCCTTGCAGGCGCCGACACACTCATCGGTTATCTCGCAGAACACGTCCTCACCTGCCTGGTCCCGGCCTTCTTCATCGCGGGAGCGATCGCCGCCTTTGTGAAGAAGGACGCGATCCTGAAGTACTTCAGTCCTGACGCCAAGAAGAGCGTCAGTTACGGGATCGCATCGATCTCGGGAACGGTGCTCGCCGTCTGCTCGTGTACGATCCTCCCGATGTTCGCCGGGATCTACAAAAAAGGGAGCGGCATCGGACCGGCGATCACCTTCCTGTACGCGGGCCCGGCGATCAACGTGCTTGCAATCATCTACACCGCGAAAGTGCTCGGCTTCGACCTCGGCCTGGCCAGGGCGATCTCGGCCGTGCTTCTTGCCATCGTCATCGGCCTCATCATGGCGGCGATCTTCAGGAAGCACGACGAGACAGTGAGGGCGACGGCACCGGCGCGGGCCTACGGGAGCGACGGAGACGAGCGGCCGCGCTGGGCGACCCTCGGGTTCTTCGCCGCGCTCGTCGGCATCCTCATCGTCGGGGCCTCGCAACTCCCCTGGACAATCAAGTTCCCGGTCGTCTACCTCCTCACCCTCGGCGTCGCCGTCCTGCTCATCTACTTCTTCGAGCGCGACGAGGTGACCGACTGGGGCTACGAGACCTGGGATCTGACAAAAAAGATCTTCCCGATCCTGTTGATCGGTACCTTTGCCCTGGGGATGCTCGCCTATTTCCTCCCGCCCGAGACCTTCGCCCCGTACTTCGGGGAGACCTCGATCGGGTCGACCCTGCTTGCCGCAGTGGTCGGCGGGATCCTGTACATGCCCACCCTCCTGGAGGTCCCGATCATCGGCACGACCTTCGGCTACACCTCAGGCGTGATGGCCGGCGGGCCCGCGCTCGCGCTCCTCCTTGCCGGGCCGAGCGTGAGTCTGCCCTCGCTGATGGTCATCTACCGGGTGATGGGGGCGAAGAAGACGGCCGTGTACGCCGTGCTCGTCATCCTCTTCTCGGCCCTGGCCGGGTTCGTGTACGGCACCATCGTGGGGTAGATCATGAAAGAAGACAAACCATGCTGTGCAGCAGAGGCCCTCAGACGCATCAGACAGGTGGACGTCGGGGGCATCGTCGTCGGGCTTTCGATGCTCGATAAGGTGATCGCAGACGTGGAAGCGCTCGGGATCACCTCGGAGCCCGGACTCACCGAAGAGTTGGTGAAGCGAACAAAGATCTACAACTATATCCCGAAGAGCGCGGAGCAGATGTACGGTGAAGCGCTCCTCGGAATCTATCAAAAAGAGGCGAACAACCATGGTAAAGATTGAAGTGTTTGGCACAGGCTGCGCAAAGTGCAAGCGGACGGCAAAGAATGTTGAGAAGGCGGTGGCCGAGACGGGTGTCCAGGCCGAGGTTGTCAAGGTCGAGGAGATCAACGCGATCACCGACCGCGGCGTCATGCTCACCCCGGCCCTTGCGGTCGACGGCGAGATGAAGGTCGAGGGCCGCGTCCCGACGGTCGACGAGATCAAGGAGATCCTCTCGGAGGTGGCCTGATGGCGGAGTGCAGCTGCGGGTGCGGCGGCGGCGAGGGCGAGGGACCGAAGCGGATCATCTTCGCCTGCGCCGGCGCCTCCAATGTCGGGCAGATCACCAACCTCGCCGCGATCCAGCTCGCGGTCGAGGGCTTCGGCAGCCCGGCCTGCACGGCGCAGCTCGCCACCGGGGCCGGGCCGGTGAAGACAAAGTGCGGCGAGGCCGACGAGGTCGTCGTCCTCGACGGTTGCCCGGTCGCCTGCGCCTCGAAGATTGCCGAGGCCCAGGGGATCGCACCCGACCAGGTGATCATCGTCACCAAAGAAGGGGTCGCCAAGTCCTCTGACCTCGCCATCTCGGACGAGGAGATCGAGTGCATCGTCTCCGCGGCCTGGGAAGGGAAGGGAAAGCCAGGGCAGCAGGAAAACTGCGGCTGTGGCGGGGGCTGCGGCTGCGGCTGTAACGAGGAGTGAACCTCCATGGACGGCGTGGTGCTGGTGACCTGTTCGGGCGTCTCAAACACCGGAAAGTTGACGACGCAGGCGGCGGCGACCTTCAGGCAGCGCCACCCCTCGGCCCTCGATGACGTCGTCCAGGCCGGAGACCTGGCACCGGCGGCCGTCCCTGCGGGCGGTCGGGTGATCGCCCTCGACGGCTGCACCGACGCCTGCGGACGAAAGAAACTCGTAAATCTCGGGATCGTGCCTGACGTCCATATCGTGGCGACCGATCTCGGGGTCGTCAAGAACGGTATGGCAGAGGTGCGGTACGACGAGATCGCACGGGTCGTTGCAGTTCTGCGGGAGACGGTCTGAGAAGGGCCGTCGCCGTTCATCTCTCTTTTCTCGCAGGAGAGGCGCGATTATTATAACAGACCGCGACAAGGGGGGTGCATGAAAGAGAAGGTGCTCTTCATCTGCACCCACAATGCCGCCCGTTCCCAGATGGCCGAGGGGTATCTGAGGGGGCGCTATGGGGAGCGGTACGAGGTATATTCTGCCGGCACCGCCCCCGCCGAAGAGATCGACCCGAGGGCCGTGACGGTGATGGCCGAGATCGGGATCGACCTCTCCGGCCAGGAGACAAAGGCCCTCTCGGTCTATTTTCATCAGGAGATGGACTTTGTGGTGACCGTCTGCGAGGGAGGGATCTGCCCGATGTTTCCCTGGGCAAAGACCGTCATCCACGAGGAGTTCCCCGACCCGCGGGCCTTTTCCGGGAGCGATGATGAGGTGCTCGACGGGTTCAGAAAGGTGAGAGACGATATCATCAGGTGGATCGACGGGCGGTTCGGGTGAACCGGGGCGTCGGGAGGGGGAGGGATTTTCGATGTGCATGGCCGAGTGTCCCCATAGCCGACTACTCGCCATCTCTTCTCTACCCCTACTGGCGGGCGACAGGATTCGGTCGAGAGACGGGGCAACCGTCTCATCTGATCCCCCTGCCGTCCCCCCTCAATCGCCACACAGTGGGGATTCAGGGAACCCGAACCCCTTATCGCGAGGATAGGAGCGTGCGAGATTCTGCGGATAAATGATATGATTGCTCCCACTTGATCCACTCCCCCTCACTCCCCCTTCCCCTTCAATCTCCTGAGCAGCGCAGACTCAGGGCAGGGTTCGGGCTCGAACTCGAGGATGCTGTACTGGACGTCATACCGCCTGAGCCTTCTCCTGATCTCCCTCTTTATCTCCTCGATCTCCACGATATCGTCGGTGCAGGCGACGACATGGGCGTCGAGGACGTTGATGTGCGAGCAGAGCGCCCAGAGATGGACATTATGCACCTCCTCCACGCCGTCCACGCTCTCCATCGCCGTCACCACCTCGTCGAAGTCGATCCCTGAGGGCACGAACTGGAGGAGGATCCCGACCGTCTCCCGCAGAAGCGAGATCGAACCGAGGAGGATCAGGAGGGCAATCCCGATGCTGAGAAGGGGGTCGACGATCGTCTGGCCGGTGACGGCGATCCAGACCGCGGCGACGACGACCGCCACCGAGGAGAGGGTGTCGCCGACGACGTGGAGATAGGCGCTGCGGACGTTGAGGTCTTCTGCCCCGTGCAGTCTCCAGGCGACATAGAGGTTCACCAAAAGCCCGACCGTTCCCACCGCGGCCATAAGGGGCCCGGCGACCGGCACCGGATCGGCGAGACGCCTGAAGGCTTCCCAGACGACCGTGCTCGCGAGAACGACAAGGAGCAGTCCGTTGACGAAGGCGACGAAGACTTCCACCCGGTGATACCCCCAGGTCCGCGTCCTGGTGGGCAGGCGCTCGGCGATGACCACCGCACCCAGGGAGAGGAGGAGGGCGAGGACGTCCCTGAACATGTGCCCCGCGTCCCCTATGAGGGCAAGCGATCCCGAGAACACCCCGGCCACCGCCTCGACCGCAAGATACCCTGCGGTGAGGATGACGGCGACCTTCAGGGCCGCCCGCTCGCCGCCCCGCCTGAGTGGCATGCCGGGGTGTGTGGGTTCCTGTGGGTATGAACCTGCCCCCGGCGGTGAAGATCCTGCGGGGGGGCGGCACTGTGACCTCATACGGCCCCCTCACAATTTCCGATCACATGCCTTCCCACATCCCCGCGCCGGGGCGCTGCCCCCGGACCCCCGGGATGAAGATAGGACCGGGAAGGCCGCGACCGAGATCCCGATCACTCTCCTCACAGCAAAACAACAGATGAGAAACATCGCCTCTCACCGCCCCACCCCTATCTTCATCGTGGGGGGTTCCGGGGGGTGCAACCCCCCGGCGCGAGACGGCGGTGAAATTCCTATAATGGGGGGCGGCATTATGATCTCATACTCTTCCCCTCAAGACTTCTGATTCCCACACCCACTCCTCCAGGCCCTTCACCACACCTTTATCAAACCGCCTTCCCCACCATCCCCATGGACATCACCCCCCTCTGCGACAACACCGTCCTCACCGACCACTATTATCTCGGCGAACCCGGCCTTTCCATCCACATCAGGGACCGGGACACCGAGGTGCTCTTCGACCTCGGATACTCGGACGTCTTCCTCAGAAACGCCCTCGCGATGGGGATTGCGCCCTGCGACGCCGATTATGTCGTCTTCTCCCACTGCCACCTCGACCATACCTGGGGACTCGGTCCGCTCCTCCGCCACCTCGTCACCGCAGGGAACAAGAAGAGACCCGAGTTCCTCGCCCACCCCGCGCTCTTCAGGAGCGTGCAGTTCGACGGCGACGAGATCGGGATGGTCGCCTCAGAGGAGACGCTTGCCCGCTACGGGAGGGTGCGGCTCTCGCGCACACCTCACCGGATCACCGACGAGATCGTCTTCCTCGGCGAGATACCCCGGCGCTTCGCCTTCGAGGGGAGGGACGCCATCGGGACGTCGGAGGGCGCGCCCGACCTGGTTCCCGACGACACCGCCCTTGCCTGCCGCACCGACGAAGGACTGGTGGTCGTCACGGGTTGCGCCCATACCGGGATCTGCTCGACGGTCGAGTACGCACGGGAGGTCTCTGGAGAAAAAAAGGTGGCGGACGTTATCGGAGGCTTCCACCTCCTCGACGCATCGTCCGAACAGATCGAGGCGACCTGCCGCTATTTCAGAGACCTCGGCGCGGAGCGGATCCACCCCTGCCACTGCACCGGCCTGCCCGCAACCGTCGCCCTCGCGGGGGCGGCGAACGTCTGCGAGACCGGGGTCGGGCTCAGGCTCTCCTTTGAACAGCGCTCCTGACCACCGCCATCAGTTCCCAGGCAAGGGCCTCGGCCTTCCCCTCGTTGGACATCAGGGTGTCGAGGCGCATCGCACCCGGCACCTCGGTCTCGTCCCGCCGGTCCTGGACAAAGACGTCCACGAAGTCTTTGTAGAGTTCGTAGGTTCCTGCCGACGAGGGCTCCATCCCCCACGCTTCCATCAGGGCGGCGGCCGGGCCTGAGACCGGGCGGTCCCCGATGAAGGGAGAGACGGCGATGACGAACTGATCCTTCAACACCTCCCTCACCCCTGCACACTCCAGGATCGGCGAAATACTTGTCACCGGGTTGGACGGCCCGATGATTACAGCGTCGGCCTCGCGGATCGCGGTCAGGGCCTCGGGCGTCGCCTTTGGCGCGGCCTCCCCTTTCCTGATCACGCCCTCGATCGGCACCTCGCCGCGGTGGCCCACCCAGTACTGCTGGAAATGCATCGGCCCCTCCGGCGTCTCCACATAGGTCGTCACCTCGGCGTCGGTCATCGGGAGGACGCGGGCCTGGACTCCCAGCGCCCCGGCCAGGGCCGCCGTCGCCCCGGTAAGCGTGGCGCCGTCCCAGAGCATCCGCGCCCTCGCGATATGGACCGCCCGGTCCTTGTCACCGATGCCGATAAACTCGTCATGGGTGAACTGCTCCAGGAACTTGTGGGTCGAGAAGGTGTCGCCCCTGATCCCCCACCAGGTGTCGGTGTTCAGGAGTCCGGCAAAGAGGTAGAGCACGGTGTCGATGTCGGGAGACATGTGGTTGCCCGAGACCCACATGTCCTCCGCCGTGTTGACGATGACCGCAATCTGATCGTCGTTGACGAGATTGCGCATCCCGCGCAGGAGTTTCGGGGTGCCGGTCCCGCCTGAAAGGAACGTAATCATAGAGAATAGTTTAATTGTCCATACATGAAGATTTTTAACTGAACGCCTGATGAAAATCATCAAAGACCCGGTACATGGCGACGTGGAAGTGGGAGAGACCGCGCTCACCCTCCTGGACTCGCCGGTGCTCCAACGTCTCCGCCACATCAGGCAACTCGGCTTCGCCCACCTCGTCTATCCTGGCGCCAACCACACGCGCTTCGAGCATTCGCTCGGGACAATGCACCTGGCGACCACCCTCGCTCGCCACCTCGACCTGGCCCCTGACGAGACCGACCTGGTCACCGCCGCCGCACTCCTGCACGACATCGGCCACGGCCCCTTCTCCCATGTGAGCGAGGCTTTCATGGTCGAACTGCTCGGATGGGGCCACGAGGAGGTGGAGCGGCTCCTGGCCACCGGGGCGACCGCCGCACTCCTCGACGCCTGCGGGCTCGACCCGGACGAGGTGGCGGCGGTCATCAACGGCCGTCACCGGTTCGCCGGGCTCATCCATGGCGACCTGGACGTGGACCGCATGGACTATCTGCTACGCGACGCCCACTATACCGGCGTCCCCTACGGGCTTGTCGACGCCGGACGACTCGTCCGCTCGACGGTGCTTACCGAGAACGGTGTGGGCCTCGACTTCAGCGGGATCAACGCCGCCGAGTCGCTGCTCATCGCCAGAACCCTGATGCGCCCGGTCGTCTACTATCACCACGTCTCCAGGATCGCAACCAGCATGTTCCACCTCGCCCTCCTCTCCCACCTGGAGGGGACCGGCGAGGACGTAGGCGCCTTGATGCGGATGGACGATGCCGCCCTCTTCACCCGCCTCCTCGGCTCGCCGGACGCGGTGGCCAGAGACCTCGCGGCGCGTTTGTATACGAGGCGGCTCTATAAGCGGGCGGCATATGTAGGACGAGACCGGGTGAATGCCGCGGCCGTGCAGGGCCGGACCTCGATGAGAGAGAGCAGGCAGATCGCGAGGGCAGTCGCGGAGACCGCCGGCGTCGAGCCCTGGACGGTGCTCGTCGACATCCCACCCTTCCCGACCGACATGTCGATGGGAGTGCGGGTGCGCGACCGCGACGCCCTGGTCGGGCTCGAAGAGGTCTCGCCCCTGCTCACCACCCTGAACGAGACGCGCCGGCAGCAGTGGCGGCTCGGCGTCTACACCGTGCGGGACCAGCGGGAGGTGGTGGAGCAGGCGGCGACCGAGGTGCTCCACATCAAGAGGCCGACCCAGCAGGACCGGCTGCCGATCTGAGGAGAACAAGAGAGATGAAGAAGAAATATGTTGTCGGGGTGACCGGGGCAAGCGGGATCGTCTATGCCCGCCGCCTCCTCGAGGTGCTCAGCGAGCAGGCGACGGTATATCTTGTAGTTTCTGAAATTGCAGAGGAGATCGCACGCCACGAAGGGATCGACCTCTCCGACCTCCCGGTGATCAGGGAGGACAACCACAACCTGGCCGCCGAGATCGCCAGTGGGTCGTTCAGGTACGACGGGATGGTCATCGTCCCGTGCTCGATGAAGACCCTGGCCTCGGTCAGCACCGGGCTTTCGAGCACCCTCATCGCCAGAGCCGCCGACGTCTGTCTCAAGGAAAGGCGGCGGTGCATCCTGGTCCTGCGGGAGATGCCGCTCTCCAGGGTCCATCTCAAGAACATGCTCGCCGTCGACGAGGCCGGCGCAACGGTGATGGTGGCTAGTCCCCCATTCTATGGGAGACCACAGACGATCGACGACCTGGTGGATATGGTGGTGGCGCGGATCCTCGACCACCTGGGAGTCGATCACGATATCGGGACACGATGGAGTGGATATGATGATGCGTAAGTTTATCGACGAGATGCGGGAGCAGGGACTGGTCGACGAGATCGAGCGGCCGGTCTCGACCAGGTTCGAGGCGGCGCAGATGGCGGTGAAGACCGACCGGGTCCTTTACTTCCATGACTGCGACGGGAAAGAGGCGGTGATGAACCTCACCGCCGACCGCAGGGCCCTTGCAGCGGCCCTCGGCGCCGACGAGAAGGGACTGATCCGGCGGCTTGCCGCGGCGACGTATGAGGGCAACCTCAAACCGATGGGCAGACTCGAAATGCGCCCGGCCGACTTTTCAGAGTTCCCGGTGATGACCTTTTACCCGAAGGACGGCGGCCCGTATATCACCGCAGGGATCGTCTTCTCCCGCCTCGACGGCGTGGAGAACGCCTCCATCCACCGGATGATGGTCACCGGCAAGGACCGGGTGGCCGCACGCCTGGTGGAAGGCCGGCACACCTACGTGATGCACCGGGAGGCCCTGGCGCGGGGCGAGCGCCTGCCGGTCGCGGTGGTGATCGGGGCGCACCCGGCGGTGACCTTTGCGAGTTGCACCCGCGTGCCGGAAGGCCGGGAACTCCAGTTCGCCGCAGAACTCCTCGGCGGCGACCTCCCGGTCTGGGAATGCCCCAACGGCGTCCTGGTCCCTGAGGCAGAGATCGTCCTTGAAGGTTATATCGGGAACGAGACCGCCGAGGAAGGGCCGTTCGTCGACATCACCGGCACCTACGACTTCGAACGGATTCAGCCGGTCATCGAGTTCACCGGGATGTGGACGAAAGAGAACCCGGTCTACCACTCCATCCTTCCCGGCGGGAGCGAGCACCGTCTCCTGATGGGAGTCCCGTACGAGCCCAAGATCTACCGGGCGGTGGCAGGGGTGACGACGGTCAGGAACGTCGTCCTCACCACCGGCGGCTGCGGTTACCTCCACGGGATCGTGCAGGTCCGCAAGAACACGCAGGGCGACGGGAAGAACGCGATCATGGCGGCTTTCGCGGCGCACACCTCCCTCAAGCATGTGGTGGTCGTCGACGAGGACATCGACCCCTTCGACCCCGAGGACGTGGAGTACGCCATCGCCACCAGGGTACGGGGCGACCGCGACCTCCTGGTGGTCGCCGGGGTGCGGGGCTCCTCCCTCGACCCCTGCCGCGAGGGCGACGGGACGAACGTGAAGATCGGGGTCGACGCCACGATGACCCTGGGAGAAGAAGAGAAATTTGTACGTGCAGGATGGGATGAATGATGCAACTGGAACCGGAAGACGAGCAGATCCTCAATGGTGAATATGGCGAAACCCGCCAGAAGATGATGGAACTCCTGGTCGGCCTCGGGAAGGTCTTCGGGGCCGACGAACTCATCCCGATCACGAGCGCCCAGGTGAGCGGAGCCTCGTACAAGACCATCGGGAAGTGGGGGCTCGAGTGGCTGCGCAAGATGGACGCGAAGGTCGTGGTCCCGACAGTCCTCAACCCGATCGGGATGGACCGGCTGCGCTGGAAGGAGATGGAGATCCCTGAGGACTTCGCGGCAAAGCAGAAAGAGGTGGTCGAGGCCTACGAACACCTCGGGATCGAACTCGAGTGCACCTGCACGCCGTATTATCTCTCCATCACCCAGTTCGGCGAGCACCTGGCATGGGCCGAGTCCTCCGCGGTCTGCTATGCCAACTCGGTCATCGGGGCGCGGACCAACCGCGAGGGCGGGCCGGCGGCCCTGGCCGCGGGGATCATCGGGAAGACTCCCTTCTACGGGCTGCACATCTTCAAGAACCGTCAGCCCGACGTCGGGGTCGTCATCGATGATCCCTCAGACCTGAAGGACGCCGCGGACTTCGGCGCACTCGGGTATGTGGCCGGCAAGAGCATCGGGAACAGGATCCCCTTCTTCACCGGGATCAGGCCCAACCGCGACCAGCTCAAGGCGATGGGCGCGGCGATGGCGGCGAGCGGGGCGGTGGCCCTCTTCCATGTGGACACCATTACGCCCGAGACCCGCTTCCCGGCCTTCAAAAAAGATGTTCCCGATACGATCGAGGTGAGCATGGCCGAGGTGCGCGAGGTCTTCTCGGCGATGGACGTCGACGCCGTCGCCGTCGGGTGCCCGCACCTCTCCCCGGAGGAACTCGAAACCCTCAGCAGTATGCTGATCGGCAAGACGGTGACAAAACCGTTCTTCGTCTTCGCGGCCCGCGGGGTCATCGCCGACCACCCGCAGGCGGTCAGCGCGATCGAGCGGAGCGGGGCAAAGGTCTATGCCGACACCTGCGTCGTCGTCTCCCCGGCCCTGGACCGCTACGACCGGATCATGGTCAACTCGGGCAAGGCCCTCGCGTATGTCCCGACAATGTGCGGGGCGGTGGCCAGGATCGGCACCCTCGAAGAGTGCGTGACCGTCGCCACGTCGTGAAACAAGAGTTCCAGAGAGAACAGAGAACCATTTTTCTTTTTTTGTTGGGGGGACAGATCTCAACATTTGCCTTCCCCCACCATCGCACCGGGGGCGCTGCCCCCGGACCCACGGGATGTCGATAGGGACGGGAAGGTGAAGTGAAAACCATAATGAGAGGGCGGCCCGCCCCCCCACGCAGAACGATCGTCAGAACGATTCTACAAAACTCGAAAATCCTCGCTCCCCTGATTCACCTCATCCTCCACGGCGAAGCCACCGCCGTCTGTTCACGGGCGGCGATATCCCTGAGACCCTCGGGAGTGAGGTCGCCGATGCGGTAGTACCGCCCCCCCGCCTGCTCGGCGATATCCCGGCAGTACCCGAGCCTGATCCCGAAGGGCGTCCTTCCGGTCGTCTCGGTGTCGATGACGACGGTGCGGATCCCGTTCGCCCTGATCTCTCCGGCGAGACCGATGATCTCGTCCCTGACCTCGCTTCCCCCCGGGCTGTTTGCGCGGCCGTCCGAGATCAGCACCATCATCGGGATCACCTCCCCGTTCTTTCTCCGTTCGTTGATGAGGGCCTCGAGCCCCTTCGAGAGTCCGGCCTGGAGGGGGGTTCTGCCCCCGGTCGGCAGGTCTTCAAGCCGTTTTCGTGCGAGGTCGACGCTCGAAGAGAGAGGGAGGAGGAGGTCGGCCTCGGTCCCCTTGAAGGCCACCAGCCCGATCCGGTCGCGGTGCTGGTACGAATCGAGGAGCATCGAGAGGACCGCCCCTTTCGCCGCCTCCATCCTCTTCTCGGCCCCCATGGAACCGCTCGCATCGACGACGAAAAGACACGAAGTCGAGACCCGGCCGACCCTGACCCGCTCTCTGAGGTCGCCTTCCTGAATCGCGACGGCAAGCCCGTTGTGTTCCCGGCGGCGCTGGTACGGTGCCGCCGCCCTGAGCGTGGCGTCGAGGGCGATGTCCCCGGTGCCGTTCGGGTACCGCGAGGAGAGCACCGTGCCCGCGCGGGTTGCGGAGAGGGTCTCCACCCGTCTCCCCCTCAGGTTCCGTCGTCTCACCCGGTCGCGCCGCCGGGACATCTCCACGCCGGAAGGATCGATCGGGGTGCCGATATCATAGACCTGCTCTTCGACCTCGCCGCCCCGGGGAGGAGGAGTGTCGGGCATCCCCCCCTGCTCACCCTCGCCGCCCTCCTGCTCGGGCGGCCTCTCGTCCGCCTCTCCCTGATGCCGGGACCGTTCCTCGCGCTGCTGCTCAGCATGCTCCATCGCCTCGTCGAGGTGTTCCCGGTCAAGTTTCGGTTCTTCGAAGGGCTTCTTCCGCATCCTGTGGGGCAGGGCAAGTTCCATCGCCTCCCTGACATCCTCGGCATCGACCTCGGTACGTCCGTCGAAAGCGGCGATCGTCTTTGCCGTTCTCACGACGGTGATCTCGGCGCGGTGTGTCCTCACCCCCATCCGGACACAGGTGCCCACCACGAGTTCGAGGATCTCGTCAGAGACCGTGACCGAAGGCAGCAGCCGTTGCGCTTCGAAGATCTTCTCCCTCACATCGCCCTGTTCGGATGTGCAGGAGCGCGCGAACCCGTCCGGGTCTGCTTCGAACCCCTCCGCGACCTTCACGATCGCCATCCGCTTCGCGACGTCCTCGATCCCCTCGACGCTCACCTGGAGCCCGAAACGGTCGAGGAGTTGAGGGCGGAGTTCTCCCTCCTCCGGGTTCATCGTCCCGATGAGGATGAACCGCGCCGGGTGGGAGAGGGAGATCCCCTCGCGCTCAACGACATTCACACCCATCGCAGCGGCATCGAGGAGCACGTCGGCAACATGATCATCGAGGAGATTGACCTCGTCGATGTAGAGGATCCCCCGGTTCACGCCGGCGAGGATACCAGGCTCGATCGCCCTGACCCCCTCCTTGATCGCCCGCTCGATGTCGATCGTCCCGCAGAGCCGATCTTCGGTCACACCGAGAGGGAGGTCGACGACCCTGACCTGTCTCTTTTCTGCCGTGATGCCACCGGTCCGCATCTTTTCCGCACAGGCCTCGCACATCTCCCTGAGGGTCGCCGGGTTGCAGTTGAACGGACACCCTTCCGAGACCTCGATCTCGGGAAGAAGTGCCGCGAGCGCCCTCACCGCGGTGGACTTTGCCGTTCCTTTCTCACCCCTGATCAGGACTCCGCCGATCCTGGGATTGATCGCATTGAGAAGAAGGGCCTTTTTCATCTCTTCCTGCCCGATGATCGCGGTGAAAGGGAGGACGTGCCTCCGTGCATGGAAAACCATTCACAAAAATTCTCGTCCCCTCCGTAATAAACTTTTCATAATTGGTGTTATGAAAAACAAGCCCGATTATTTTGAATAATATCACGTATGAGAACCCTCCGGATGCTACCGTTCCCGTCGATCAGGAATAATGTGCCGGAGACCGAGAAGAACAGATCCTGAAGATGATGATTCCGCCCGCATAAGGGCGATAAATAGCCCCATATGCCGCAACAGCCCGAAGAAAAGCGATCAATATCAGAATATGTATTTCATACCGAATCCTATGAATTCATAATACGTCAGCGGCAACAATATATGATATCATCGAAGTCGAGTCCTTCTCCAAACGGTTCAAGACCATCGCGATCGTCAACCCGCTCACCTACCCCGTCACCGGGATCCGGTCCTTCACCATCGGCGCCCTCTGCCTCTTCACGCTGCCCCGGAGCGCCGTGAAGCATATGGTGCTGACGCGATACCGCCGGAGAGGGTCACAGAACACCGTCAGACCCGGAGCCCTGGCCCTGATCTTCGGGCGGAGAGAGAGTACCAGATCGTTCATCACGGATGAAAGCGATCTCTCCTCATGTCTCGTCGACAGAATCCGACTTCCCACCCTTCACAGACCACAGGACACGACCTCATACCGGGCGACACCGTCGACCTCGCCACCCTCCGGGCGATGAAGGAGGACAACGATATCGAGGTCTGGATCTACTTCGACGAAGACCTCGCCCGCTCCTCCTCCATCGAAGCAGACCTGAAGGCCTTCGAGTTCGTCGCCGAACCCGCTCGCCCCTTCCTGGAACTGCGCCGCTTCCTCCAGTACATGGAGAGCAGGGAACCGGGTTTCACAGAGACGATCGGAAGTATGAAAACCGAGGTTGTCGCCGTCGGCGAACGGGAGGCCTTCTGCGCCTGCGTCCTCTGCCCCAGGTCGTACGTGAAGGTGCTGCTCAGGTGAATTTTTTCGGTTGTGTAGAATTTGACATGAACCCCGGGCTCAAGCATACGTGATGAAAATTTCTCGTTGCAGTTCTCCTGAGTGCGGAGGGATACTTGATTCCTCTCCTCGCAACAGGGCACCTGAAGGATACTGTTCAATTGCCGCCCCCCGGTTATCTTCACCGTGGGGGGTCCGGGGGGCAACGCCCCCACGGTGCGAGAGGGCAGTGAAAATTCTTCAGTGGGGGCGGCACTCAGTTCACCTGCAGGTCCACCTCGCACCTATCGATCAAGCAGAAGAGAAGAACACCGGGAAAAGATCCTGAAAAACGCGACACCGTCCCCCGGCATCCCATCAGAAACATAACGGCACAGAATCAGCGACGCCATCCCCCCTGCCTGCAGCCAGAGGAGACAGAAGGGACTCCGCCACTGTCCACATCTTAAAAAATTATTCTGGAGAGAGGGAATTCACGCCAGATAATCGTCAGGCTTCGGGATCTGTTCCTTCAGACCCTTACGCTTCCTGATGCTCATCACGACCTCGCTCAGGAGACCGGACGGCACCATCTCGAACCCGGCAAACTCGGTGGACCACATCGCACGCCCTTCGGTCGCCGACCTGAGGTCGCCCGCAAACCCGAAGAGTTCGGCCACCGGCGCCCTGCCGACGACAGTGATCGTGTCGCCGATGCTCTGCATGTCAAAGACCTGGCCGCGCCGACCCTGGATCTGACCCGTAGCAGCACCCATCTGGTCCATCGGGACCGTGATCTGGATCTTCTGCATCGGCTCAAGGAGCGTGTCGCCTGCCATGAGGACACCGGCCTTGACCGCCGACCTGACCGCAGGGATGACCTGGGCGGGACCGCGGTGGATGGCGTCCTCGTGGAGCTTCACATCGACGAGGCGGATCTTGAGGTTCTGAACCTCTTCCTCGGCGAGCGGACCGCCGGCGAGAGCCTCGCGCCAGCCCTCGAAGACCAGTTCCATCGTCTCGTTGAGGTACTGGATACCCTTGGTCATGTCGAAGAAGGCGTTCGTGCCGTGGATAGCCTTGATATTCTTGGCCTCGTCCTTCTCCATACCTGCCTCCATAAGGGCTTCACGCCGTTCGATTTCAGGCAGGTTCATGGAGATCTCACCGCTCTTGATCAACTCGACGATCTTCGGGTCCATCGGTTCGAGTTCGATGTAGAACCTGTTGTGGCGGTTCGGGGACTTGCCCTCCACCGGTCCGGCCTTCTGGGAGACCGTCTCACGGTAGACGACGATCGGCGGGGAGGTGACGATCTCGACACCCTTGTCCCTCGCGATCCTCCCGGTGATGATCTCAAGGTGGAGTTCGCCCATCCCTGAGATGAGGTGCTCGCCGGTCTCCTCGTTGATGGTGACCTTGACCGTCGGGTCTTCCTTGGCGACCTGACGGAGCACGGTGACGAGCTTCGGGAGGTCCTTCATGTTCTTCGCCTCGACGGCGACGGTCATGACCGGCTCGGAGTAGTGCTGGAGGGACTCGAACGGAGTCATCTCCATCATCGACGTGACGGTGGAGCCGACGATGGCGTCCTTGAGACCGGTGACGGCGGCGATGTTGCCGGCGCAGAGGCTCTCGACCTCGATCCTCTCGGGGCCCATGAAGATACCGACCTGCTGGAGACGGTTGGACTTGCCGGCGGTGCCGGAGATGTAGACCTCTTCACCGCGGCGAAGCGTGCCGGAGAAGAGACGACCGGTGGCAACCTCACCCGCATGCGGGTCGAAGGAGATGTCGGTGACCATCATGGCGACCGGCCCCTTCGGGTCGCAGTCGATCATGGACTTGCCAACCTGAGAATCATAGTCGCCGTGCCAGATGATGTGGACACGACGGTCCTGTGCCTCGATCGGGTTTGGCAGGTGCCTGACGACCATATCAAGGAGAACCTCGGCGAGCGGGCTCTTCTTGGCGAGGGTCTTCATGTCCTCGGCGCGGCAGCGATCAAAGACCTCGCCGAAGTTGACGCCAGACTTCTTCATGAACGGAGCAGAGACCGCCCAGTTGTACAGTGCCGAGCCGAATGCGACGGTGCCCTTTGCAGCGTCGAGCTTCCAGCCTTCGTTGTACATCTTCTCGTTCATGCCCTTGATGAGCTTGTTCACCTTGTCGATGACACGGCCGAGACGGATCTGCATCTCGGTGGCATCGACCTGGAGCTCGTTGATCAGGCGGTCGACCTTGTTGATGAACAGGACAGGCTTGACACCCTCCTTGAGGGCCTGGCGGAGCACTGTCTCGGTCTGGGGCATGGTGCCCTCGACAGCGTCCACGACGACAACCGCGCCGTCCACCGCGCGCATCGCACGGGTGACGTCGCCACCGAAGTCGACGTGACCGGGGGTGTCGATCATGTTGATGAGGTACTCGTCGCCGGAGTACTCGTGGACCATCGAGACGTTGGACGAGTCGATGGTGATCCCGCGGGCCTGCTCCTCCTCGTCAGAGTCCATGAAGAGCTGACGACCGGCGAGTTCCTCGGAGATCATCCCGGCGCCTGCAAGCAGGTTGTCCGAGAGGGTGGTCTTTCCGTGGTCGATGTGTGCTACAATACCAATGTTACGGATCCGCTCCGGCTTGTCCATCAGCTCGGTGACCCGCTCTACCATCTTTTTTCTTCTAGTCATGGAAACGCCTCAGAACTCAAAAAAAAGTTATTTATCGTGCAGCCTTGGCAACACGCTCGCGTTCCTCTTTCTTTGAGACCGAGAAGCACTTGGCGTCACCCTTGGCTGCGGCGATCAACTCGTCGGCAAGGACGTCGGAGGCCGACCGCCTGCTCTTGTGAGAGCCATTATAGGTTGCGGTGGCGAGGAACCCGATAGCCGCATCCACCCGGCGCTGCGGGGCGGTGTCGACGGACTTGGGGACATTGATACCACCGTATTTCAGACGAACCGTCTCCTCGCGGGGGCCCGCATTGGAGACTGCATCGACAAGCACCTGGGCCGGGTTGTTCTTCGTCTTCTGGTAGACCCGTTCAAAGGCCCGCTCGACGATCCCGATTGCCACCTGCTTCTTGCCGGTGTTGTGTTCGGTCTGCATGATCTTGTTGATCAGCCGCTCAACGATGAGCATCTCGCTCTTTGCAAACTGCTGCTGCGAGAGTTTCCCGCAGGAGTGCGGCACGATCATGGAGGTGAGGTTGACGTACCTGGCAAGGCCGGGGTCGTTGATCTGCACCTCAGAGAGATCCCACTTGTTGAAGAGGAGCCTCTTTACACCGCTTTCTTGCGGTTCTTCTGCCTCGACAGGAACTTCTACTTCAGTCATCACGATCACCTGCGCGGCTTCTCCTTACGGCCGAGGACCATCTCAGGGAGAGATACGTCGTTGACCTTGGTCACCGCAAAACGGACACCAGGGATATCACCCTTGGAACGGCCGAGACGGCCGCCGATACCTTCGATTGTCACTTCGTCGTGCTCGTCGATGAAGTTGATAGCACCGTCGCCGACGGCAAACGCCGTGACCTGACGGCCGTTCTTGATCAACTGGACACGCACGCACTTTCTGATTGCCGAGTTCGGCTGTTTGGCCTCGACACCAACCTTCTCGAGCACGATGCCGCGGGCCTGTGGGGCGCCCTCGAGCGGGTCAGACTTAATGTCGAGCATCAATTCACGACGTGCGTAGTTCACATCGTTCCAACGAGTCTTGTTGGCCTCGCGCTTCAGCTTTCTGGCTGCAAATTTTCCCTTTCCCATTGAATACCCTCTCTGGAGTCGAATTCCTGGATGTGGATACTCCTCACTGTGGTATATACCAAAGCGCGGATTGAATTTATGTATTGTCCATCATCCAGAAACCTGGTAGTATTCATGAGACGTACTGTATAATAATCTTATATCCCCGCCCGCCGAATGATACATGATGGTCACCTGTATCTACAAGGTCGCGCACTTTGACGCGAGCCACCGCCTGCTCCATTACCAGGGCAAATGCAACCGGCTCCACGGTCACCGGTGGCGGGTGGAGGTCTGGGTGAAGGGGACGCCGGACCCGCGGACCGGGATCCTCGTCGACTTCAATACCATAAAGGACGTGGTGGACCGCTTCGACCACCAGGTCATCCTCAACGAGGAGGATCCCATGGCAGAATGTCTGGGGCATTTCCAGGAGGTCGTGACCACGACGGGCGACCCGACGAGCGAGGTGCTCGCAGCGGTCATCGCCGACCTCATCAATAGGGCGTGTGCCGAGGAGGGGAGCGATGCAACGGTGACAAAGATCAGGGTCTGGGAGGCCGAGACCTGCTACGCGGAGATCGAGTATGCGGGTCTGTGAGATCTTCGGGTCCCTCCAGGGAGAGGGGATACACCAGGGCCGACCCACCACTTTTCTCCGCCTTGCCGGGTGCAACCTGCGGTGCCGGTGGTGCGATACGCCGGGAGCGCAGGATCCGCGCCAGGGCGAAGAGGTGAGTGTCGATGTCGTCCTCGACCAGATCTGGCGGATGCGTCGTCGGCACGTCTGCATCACCGGCGGCGAACCGCTCCTCCAGGCAGGGGAGGTGGCCGAGATGTGCCGCCGCCTCCACCGGATGGACTACACCGTCGAGATCGAGACGAACGGGACCGTCGACTTCCGTCCGGTCCAGCCGTTTGCGTCCGTCTGCATGGATGTCAAGTGTCCGTCGTCGGGGGAGAAGAGCGACATCGCCCTTCTCCAGCATATCAGGGCCTCCGACTCGGTGAAGTTCGTCGTCGGCGATGCCCGCGACCTCACGTATGCCGAAGAGGTCATCACTCGCTGCCCGGTCAGGGGCGAGGTTTTCATCTCGCCGGTCTATGGATCGGACGAGCGTGGGATCGCCGCCTGGGTGCTCAACTCAGGCCTGCCGGTGCGGTTCCAGATCCAGCTCCATAAACACCTGGAGATGAGATGACGATGCGAGCGGTATGTCTTCTTTCAGGCGGGATGGACTCGACCACCCTCGCCTATACGGCAGCAGAGATGGGCTACGAGATCCTGGCCCTCCACCTCACCTATGGCCAGCGGACCGAGGAGAAGGAACGGGCGTGTGCAGAGAAGATCGCCGGGCTCCTCGGTGCCGAAGAGTTCTGTAAGGTGGACGTGGGGTACTTCAGTCAGTTCGGGGCGAGCGCCCTGGTCGACCCCTCGATCCCGGTCAAGGACTTCAGGGAGGAGCAGGACGGCGTCCCGAAGACCTATGTGCCGTTCAGGAACGGGAACCTCCTCGCGATGGCGGTCAGTTATGCCGAGTCTCGGGACGCCGACGCCGTCTTTATCGGGGTGCAGTCGTCCGATTTCTCAGGCTATCCTGACTGCAGGCCTGAGTTCATCGAGGCCTTCCAGCGTGCGGTGGATCTTGGAACCGCACGGGAAAAGCCGATCACACTGATGACCCCCTTTGTCAGGATGAACAAGACCGAGATTCTCAGGAAAGGTCTGGCTCTCGACGTGCCCTACGAGCACACCTGGTCCTGTTACCAGAACTCGGACGCCGCGTGCGGGGTCTGCGAGTCCTGCCACTTCAGGCTCGAAGCGTTCAGGGCCCTGGGGATCGAAGACCCGATTCCATACGTGGAGAGAGCATGACTGAGATCTATGCAGGGAAACGCCTGAAGGTGGAGTTGAATAAGTTCACCCTGCCAGACGGAAGGGAGAAGGAGCGGGTCGTCGTGAGACCGGGGAACGCGGCGGCGATGCTCCCGATCGAGGACGACCATTGCTACCTGATCCGGCAATACCGGTTTGCGATCGGGGAGTACATCTACGAGGCCCCGGCCGGCACCCTCGACCCCGGCGAAGCACCGGTCGAGACGGCGCACCGGGAGTTGATCGAGGAGTGCAGACTGGCGGCGGCGGAGATGATCCCGCACGGGTTCGTCTACACCACCCCCGGTTTCTCGGACGAGAAGATCTACCTCTTCGAGGCACGGGGGCTGACGCCGTCGCACGAGTTCGACCCCGACGACGACGAGATGATCGAGGTCGTGCGGGTGCCGCTCTCCGAGGTGAGAGCGATGTGCCGGGACGGCCGGATCGCCGACGCCAAGACGATTGCGATCGTCTGCCGGTGCCTCAGGTGAAGGCCTGTACGCCGGGATGCGTGTGGTTTATCTGACGCTGAAGAGAACACATACTAGCTTTGAAGATTGGTGAGCCAAGAGATGACCGAGAATGTGGAGATGGACAGTGCGAGGCAGCGCTACGAGTTCAAAAAGATGCTCGAACGACTGGAAGCGAAGCAAGGAAGCGGGACCGAACTTATTTCGCTCTATATCCCGCCTGACAAACAGATCTATGACGTGACGGCCCAGTTGCGAGACGAGTTCGGACAGTGCTCGAACATCAAGAGCAAGCAGACCAGAACCAATGTGCAGAGCGCCATCTCTTCCATCCTCTCCAGGCTCAAGTACTTCAAAAAACCCCCCGAAAACGGCATAGCGATCTTCTGCGGGACCGTCAGCACGGTCGGCGACCGCACCGATCTTGCGTGCGAGATCGTCCATCCTCCGGAGCCGTTGAACCTCTATATGTACCGGTGTTCTTCCTCCTTCGAACTCGAGCCCCTCAAGGAAATGCTTGAGGAGAAATATGTTTACGGTCTCCTGGTCATCGACCGAAGAGAGGCTTACTGGGGGTTCCTGAGAGGCAACCGGATCGAACCGATCGGCGGATCGACCTCGACGGTCCCTGGCAAGCAGCGAAAGGGAGGTCAGTCTTCGGCTCGTTTCCAGCGGCTGCGACTCATCGCCATCAACGAGTTCTACAAGAAGGTCGGCGACCACTCAAGCGAGATCTTCATGGCCGAGAAGGACTTCTTCGAACGGTTCAAGGGTCTGCTCATCGGCGGCCCGTCCCCGACGAAGGAGGAGTTCAACGAGGGCGGGTACCTCCACCATGAGGTCCAGAAGCGGGTGCTCGGGCTCTTCGATGTGGCCTACACCAATGAGAGCGGTCTCTCCGAACTGGTCGACAGCGCCCAGGACGCCCTCAAGGGTCTGACCGTCGTGGAAGAGAAGCAGGTGATGGAACATTTCCTGAAAGAACTGGTCAAAGACGACGGGGTCGCCGCCTACGGTGAGGAGAGCGTGAGGCGCAACCTGGAGACGGGGTCGGTCGATACCCTCATTCTTTCAGAACGGCTGCGGGAGACCCGCCTGAAGATCACCTGCGGCAATTGCGGCTACTCGAAGGACGAGACGATCCGGAACGAGCCCGGCAAGACGGTCAAGGATCTCGATCTCGGGATCTGTCCGAAGTGCAGTTCACCGCTCCGTATCGAGGAGGAGACCGACATCATCGACGAACTGACGGCCCTGGCCGACCAGAGCGGGACGAACGTCGAGATCATATCAGATGAATTTGAAGAGGGGTCGATGCTCTTCTCCGCCTTCGGCGGGATCGCAGCGATCCTCAGGTACAGGACGGGATACTGATGTTCATCGAAACACGAAAGGAGATTGAGGAGGCACTCCGGGCATGCACCGGAGAGGAGGACGTCGACGTCGTCGATGGTGGCGAACACGCCGACTTTGCAACGACGATCGCCTTTGCCCTGGCAAAGAAGCAGCGCAAATCTCCGGTGGTCATTGCAGGCGAACTGGCGACAGCACTGAAAGAGAACCTTGCACCGGCGGGAATCGTCGTCGAGTCGATGGGGCCCTACATCAACTTCACCGTGGGCGAGGCGTACATCCAGGAGGCGTTGAAGGCCGCCCTGGAGCCCGGTTTCGGGAAACTCCCGGCACACACCGAGCGGGTGCTGCTGGAGCACACGAGCGCCAACCCCAACGGCCCTCTCCATGTCGGGCATATCAGGAACTCGATCATCGGCGACACCCTGGCGCGGGTCTTCAGGAAGGCAGGCTATCCCCTCGAAGTCCAGTACTATGTCAACGACATGGGCCGCCAGATCGCCATCGTCTCGTGGGGCTTTGACAATCTCGATATCCCGGCCGACGAGGACGAGAAGGAAGACCACCACATCGCCAGGGTCTATGTGGCCGCAAACCGGGCGATCGAGGCGAAGCCCGAGATCAAGGCGGAGATCGACCGCCGGATGAAACTCATCGAGGAGGGCGACGCCGAGACCGCGAGGAAGTTCAGGGAGGTCGTCTCCCACTGTCTCGACGGGTTCAAGACGACGATGGGTAGGCTCAACGTCGTGCACGACCGGTTTGTCTGGGAGTCGGACTTTGTCCGCAACGGCGACATGGACCGGATCATCGGCCGGATCGAGCGTCTGCCCGAGGCGAGGCACGAGGAGACCCTTGCCCTCGACCTGACCGAGTGCGGGTTCGAGAAGAACTATGTGATCCGGCGGTCTGACGGGACGTCGGTCTATGCGGCCCGTGACCTTGCCTATCATACCTGGAAGGGACGGAACTTCGACCGGATCATCGATGTCCTGGGCGCGGACCACAAACTCATCGGGGCGCAGCTCCAGTGTACCCTGAAGCTCCTCGGCGAGAAGGCGCCCGAGATCGTCAACTTCGAGTTCGTCTCCCTGCCCGAGGGTTCGATGTCGACGCGGGCCGGGAAGTTCATCTCGGCCGACGAACTCGTCGCCGAGGTGACGAACAAGGCCTTTGCCGAGGTCTCGGAACGCCGGCCCGAACTCCCCGAGTGCGACCGCGAGCGGATCGCGAGGTCGGTCGCCCTCGCGGCGATCAGGTACGATATCGTCAAGATCTCGCCAGAGAAGTCGACGGTCTTTGACTGGGAGGAGGCCCTCAACTTCGAACGGCAGAGCGGACCGTACGTCCAGTACTCGCATGCACGCGCCTCTTCGATCCTGGAGAAGGCGGGCGAGTTCGAACCTGCCTTCGTCTTCACCGAGGAGCACGAGGTGGCACTGGCAAAAGAGATCGCCCGCTTCCCGGCGGTCGTCGACCAGGTGGTTCGCGATCTCCGCCCGCACTTGCTGGCGGCGTACGCCCGCGACCTTGCGGACCTCTTCAACTCCTTCTACCGGTACGTGCCGGTGCTGAAGAGCGAGGGGGTGACCAGGCAGAGCAGGCTTACCCTTGTGAAGGCGGCACAGAATACCCTCAAGGAAGCCCTGGAGACGCTTGGTATCGATGCGATCACCACGATGTAAAGACGATAGTCCGAGGGCGGCCCTGCAGAAGCAGGGCTACCAGTTTTTTTCCCCCGCGTCCACGGCGGCGGTGAAGCCGTGCATGTGGAACAAGCGCTCCCTGAAGGGGGGCGAGATGTGCTACAAGCACCAGTTCTACGGGATCACCAGCCACCGGTGCGTGCAGATGACCCCGACGCTGCGGTGCAACCAGCGCTGTCTTTTCTGCTGGCGGTCCTTCGAGTACGAGGTGGAGGAGGCGGAGGAGTGTCCGCCGGAGGAGATCTTCGCGAACCTGAGAAGGCTCCAGAAGCGGGCGCTCTCGGGGTACAAGGTCTCGCCGTACGTGACCGAGGAGCGGTTCAAGGAGGCGCTCGAACCCGACATGGTCGCGATCTCGCTCTCCGGCGAGCCGACCTGCTACTCGCGTCTGCCAGAACTGATCGACATGCTCAACGACGACGGGTACACGACGTTCCTGGTCTCGAACGGGACGCACCCGGAGATGATCGAACGGTGCCGCCCGTACCAGACCTATGTCTCGGTGGACGCACCGGACCGCGAGACCTATCTCGAACTCTGCAACCCTATCGAGGACTTCTGGGAGAAGATCCAGGAGAGTCTGGGGCTGCTTGCGTCCAGGCGGTCGGCGGTCCGCACGACGATCGTCAAGGGGATGAACGATTTCGACCCTGCCGGGTATGCGGCGATGTACGATGCGGCGAGGCCGAAGTATATCGAGATCAAGGGATATATGTATCTTGGATACAGTCGTAACCGTCTGTCACGGGAGAACATGCCCGAGCACGCCGAGGTCCACCGGTTTGCCGAGGCGGTCGCGGGGCACAGCGAATATGAGATCACGGACGAGTCCCCGATTTCGCGGGTCGTCTTGATGGAGAGAGTGGAATGAGGTTTGATCCGGAAGAATGGAAGGAACGTGCACGCAAGGACTTTGAGGCGGCGTGGCATGAGGGGCCGCAGGTCCTGGACCAGCCAGGGATAGCGGGGACGTACCCACGGAAGTTTTACCCGCGGGCGCGCCCGCACCCGATCGCGGAGACGATCCAGCGGCTCCGCGAGGTGTACCTGGAGATGGGCTTTGCGGAGGCGCGGGTCCCGCTCTTCATCGAGGAGCAGGATGTGTACAAGCAGTTCGGGCCCGAGGCGAGCGCCGTCCTGGACCGGGTCTTCTACCTGGGCGGGCTGCCGCGTCCGAACGTGGGGATCGGCAAGAAGCGTCTGGAGGAGATCGGGGCGATCCTGGGCCGCGAGGTCACCGACGTTGAGGAAGAAAAACTCCGCGAGACGCTCCACGGCTACAAGAAGGGGACGGTCGACGGGGACGAACTGACCCACGAACTTGCGGCGGTCCTCTCCTGCGACGACGGTCTGGTGGTCAGGATCATGGACGAGGTCTTCCCCGAGTTCAAAGAACTCGCACCCGAGTCCTCCCGCACGACGCTGCGCTCGCACATGACCTCGGGATGGTTCCTCACCCTCGGGGCGATGTGGGAGAAGGCGGCCCTGCCGGTCAGGATGTTCTCGATTGACCGGTGTTTCCGCCGCGAGCAGGAGGAGGGGCCGACCAGGTTGATGACCTACCACTCGGCCTCCTGCATCGTGGCCGGGGAGGACGTGACGATCGAGGACGGCAAGGCGGTCTCCGAGGCGCTCCTCTCGGCCTTCGGGTTCACCGACTTCGAGTTCCGGCCCGATGAGAAGCGCTCCAAATATTATATCCCCGACACCCAGACCGAGGTCTACGCGAAGCACCCGGAGCTCGGGTGGGTCGAGGTGGCCACTTTCGGGATGTACTCACCGGCGGCCCTGGCGCAGTACGGCGTCGGCGTGCCGGTGATGAACCTGGGCCTGGGCGTCGAGCGTCTGGCGATGATCGAGTATCAGGCCGACGATATCAGGGCGCTCACGTACCCGCAGTTCTTCCCGCAGCACCTCACCGACCTGGACCTCGCCCGGGCGGTCAGGCCGCGGGAGGAACCGCAGACCGCCACGGGACGCGAGATCGCCGAGGCCGTCGTCGCGACGGCGACCGAACACGCCGCCGAACCCTCGCCCTGCGCCTTCACCGCGTGGGAGGGCGACCTCTTCGGCCGGAAGGTCCGCGTCTCGGTCGTCGAGGACGAAGAAGACTCCAAGCTCTGCGGCCCGGCGACCTTCAACGAGATCTATGTCCAGGACGGCAAGGTGCTCGGCGTCCCCGACACCCCGCAGTTCGGGAAGGTCAGGAAGAAGGGCACCCCGGCGCATCTCTCGTACGTCCAGACGGTGGCGGCCCTCGCGGCGGCGAGGATCGAGGAGGCCGTCCGCTGCGGCGAGGAGACGAGCGTGCAGGTGAAGATGGCGAAGGTGCCCTCTGACGTGAACCTCAGGATCGCGGGGCACGCGATGCGGTACCTGACTGATAATAACAAGAAGATCGATCTCCGCGGGCCGGTGTTTGTGACGGTAAGGGCGGAGATTGTGGAATAATTTTTTTTGAGAAGGGCCGGGATATCCGGGCTTTCATTGTGTTCCTGTCACGAATCCCCACGTGATCCTACGTCTCGATCACCGTCCATACGCCGAGCCGCATACAGCGCAATGCATGCTATCAGGACTGAGAGAGGAGCGCCGTACCGGATGATCGCGTCTGAAGCACCCTCTCCGGTCATGAGGTAATGAGAGAGATCATAAGCGAGGAGAAGAGCGCCCAGGATCAGACCGATCTTCCAGATCCATATCAGGTCGTTTTTGATCTCCACGACCTGAGATCTATCTTTTGTAATATATACGCGTTGCGAACAGATCCTTTTCATGTCGCATCGACTTCATAGGGCCGGGAAGACGGTGAGACCCCAAAATATTTCTATATCATACATCAGCATCTCACGAGACCGAGATCATGGACGAACCGTGCGGACCTTCGTGGCAATGTGGAGACCGGCGCCAGATTGACCGGAAGACACCGGCTTGCATTATCCTTCAGTCCTCGTTTATATTCTCATACCCTGGTACTGCATATGAAGGATAGAGATAGAAGATCGTTGTTTTGTTATAAACCAGTGCAACTCTCTCGTTTTTCTGGTCGAAGACATGATAGGTTCTCGAAATCTTCTCCAGCGCCTGGTGGTACCCTTCCGGAAGGGGCCCTGAAATTGGAGTCGCATACCAGTATTCTGCGCCACAGTACCCATCGAGGGTGCGCCTCTCCTGTTCGTCGACACCGATGAAGAACGATAACTCATCTTTCTGGAACTCGACCTCGACATACGTTCTGTCTGGATCCGATTCTTCGCGTTTCATGGTTGCTGAAGTCATGGTCCACCCTCCTTCAAGGAGAATCCCCGTCCGGGATCATCGAGAAGGATAGAGATAACCGAAGAGAGATTTGCAGTGAAATTTTCCCTCTCCTTTATCTCTATGTCTGAGAGGTTGATTGGTATCGTCGTACTTCCGTTCTCATAATAAAGGATCATAGGAAGTTTTTCCTCCATCGATTCGTTTCCGGTTGGAGGGCCTGTGTTCACACACCCAGCACAGGCGAAGAGGAGGATCATGATAAAAATAGATAGTATTTTTTGCATTAAAATCCCTCATTTGCCGTATTGAGTCTCACCTTTGAAGAACTTCGAATCATGTCCTCGGAACAATACCCTGTGATCTCTCCTCGCAAGAACGAACACAAGACCATGCCTCAGGGCATTATGGGGTTCATTCAGTGTCCTGACAATACAACAGAGACCCACCATGAGATCATTGTGATCTATACGTCAGCAATTATCTCTGAAGTAACATATATTTATTGTGAGCAGTTCCTCTACCCATCCAGTCCAGCTCAAGGGACTTCATACCCGTCGACCCCAAAAACCATCAGAAGGGCTTTGTTGAAACCCCAACTTTTTCCTGATGCAAGCGCGATTCAACTGCCTTCCAAAATCTTCTCGCCGGGGGCGCTGCCCCTCGGACCCCTCGGGATGAAGATTGGGACGGGAAGGCTCAATCAATGACGATAAAGAGCGTATTGCCGCCCCCCGCCTATCGAATCGCACGGGGGGACTCGGGGGGCGGCCAGTCCCCCGCAGAGAGAGCAATCCAGATGATTTCAACAGAGCCTACCAGACACAAAGATTGATAGGACATCCCACCGACCATGTGCATAATCGAGGAGGGTAGACCATGAGCGGCATCGAAACAGACGTGAGGGAGATCAAGGAGAACATCAGAGTGCTCACCGAAAAGATCGATGAACTCCTCCATGAAAGAGAGACGGCAGCGATGATGAAACTCTCAGAGCAGTCGCTCTCCACATTCCTGAACGAAGAGCCCGATCTCTATACGGTCAGAGATGTCAGGGTCGTGTATCGATGAAAGGGAAGATTGTTCTGATACCTTTCCCCTTCACCGATCTCACCGCAGCAAAACTGCGCCCGGCACTTGTCCTTCATGAGGGCGACCAGGATGTCGTCCTCGCATTCATATCATCACGAATCCCTGCCAGACCGAATCCGGCAGGGGTCATGGTCCCCGTTTCAGATCCCGGCTTTGCGAAAAGCGGCCTCAAAGTCGATTCGGTGATCCGGCTGGATAAGGTCGCAACCGTTCTGAAAGATCTGGTGGTCGGAGAACTTGGAGAACTCGATAACGACCTCAGGACAGAGGTCAATACAAAACTGCCCTCTGTGTTCAGGTTATGATCTGAGGGCGCCGTCCGGGTAACCCCTCCACCCTGAGTCGATGCATTCGATCAAGATTATGGAACTTTATGGGCGCGCCCATAATTATGGACCAAAATCTCATTTCGACGGGCCCTCCTCCCGGACAGAATACACACCTCTCCGCGCTCCCCTCATTAAACCGGAGATCCATTCCAGGAGGTCATCCCTGAAATATTCACGGCTCGAACCATCCCGTGGATCAAAAACATTTTTCGACCCGGTAAAATTGCTTTTCTGGAGTGCACGTGCCGGGGGGCTGGCCGCCCCCCCGGACCCCCGACGTCAGGATAGGGGGAGGACGGCAAACCCCCACCATACAAAAGAAGCCATCGGGGGAAACTCACTTCGATAGAACAGCCCCTGTTCTTCATAAAGGCGATACAGCAACCTTCCCCCTATCGTCCGCGGGGGAGGGTGCGGGAGGGGGTGGCAACCCCCTCCCGGTCGGGAGTTCTGTGATATGCTCCAGGAGAAGACGGTACACGCTCGCCCGGCCCGAATGAAAAATTCAGGATAGCCTCTGGAAGAAAAATCGGATCTCATGCAGGTACATCCCACGACCGAATTCAAAAGGAGAAAAGAAAGAGTTTCACCTATTTCTTAGAAGGGCCGATCCATTCGATCGCGTTCCAAAAATGTATACGAATGTATCAAAAATGTATTCAAATCACGAAACTCCAGACATCAAAGTTCTTCCACAGGAAAGAACTCATCCCCCTCAAGGATGCGATTCCAGCGCCGGTCCAGCGAGGCGATCGCCCGCTCTTCGATCAACCGCTTGAGAATCTGATCGTCGCTCTCACCCTCGCATCCCATCTCCCTCAGAAGAATCAGCGTCTCCTCCGAGATGGTGATCTGTGCCGCGGCAGTCATCAAAGAGAGTGATCTCCGGCAGCGGAACATAAGGGTTTCGGACCGGAGCGTTCACGCGTGGTACCGCCTTCGCACGATAAAAATCGGCTCTTGAGAAACCATCCTCTTTTCATCACCGCAACCCCCCGGTGAACCCAACCCATCGCCTTCCCACATGCTCGCGGCGGGGGCGTTGCCCCCCGCCCCCGGGATTGCGATCGGGCCGGGAAGGCGGAGCGATGACCATGAAGAGGGGGTTTCCGCCCGCCGACCATCTTCGCGCGGGCGGCCAGTCCCCCCCGCAGAGATCGTTATACCAAAGATTCTACAGGGCCGAAAAAAACAAAAAAAAAGTTCAGCCCGTCCCCGGCTCTTCGAAGCCATACAACCATGCACACCAGAGTTCAGACCGATTGGAGACAATGATCCGGGATCCAAAGGAAAAGATCAAGATTATAGAACCATTATGGGGGTGCCCATACCATGAGCCATGAGGTTATGGACTTGATTATGGGCGCACCCATAAAATCCATTCCTGCATATGGGCAAGCCCATATCCTATGGACGAGGATCTCATTTCGACCAAACCTCATCTCGCACCGGCAACGGTACGCCGGACGCAAAGATTGATAGGACGTCCCACCGATCAGGTGCATGATCGAGGAGGGCGGACCATGACCGACATCGAAGCAGACGCCAGAAAGATCAAGGAACGCACAGAAGTGCTCACCGAAACGATCGACGAACTCCTCCATGAAAGAGAGACGGCGGCGATGATGAAACTCTCAGAGCGGTCGCTCTCCACGTTCCTGAACGAAGAGCCCGATCTCTATACGGTCAGAGACATAAGATCAGAAGAAAACATTCCGCCCCCTCAAACCCTCCATTGAATCTTCCCCGTCACAACCTTTATCCCCGCCCCCTACAGATCTCCCCTCATGAAGTCCCGGGAGGAGGTGCTTGCCACCCTCGCAAGCCTCAAAGACGAACTCTCGATCCGTTTCCATGTCAGGCGGATCGGAGTCTTCGGGTCGGTCTCCCGCGGCGAACAGACGCCGGAGAGCGACATCGACATCCTAGTCGAGTTCTCCCGGCCGGTCGGTTTTTTTACCTTCATGGAACTGGAAGCATTTCTCTCCGAACACCTTGCAGCCCCGGTCGACCTGGTGACACCCGACGCCGTCAAACCGGTCATGAAGGAGAGGATCGCGGCGGAAACGGCCTATGTCTGAGCCCGACCCGGTTCTCTCCTGTCATGACATCCTCGAAGCCATCGATCGTATCGAACGCTATACGGGGCCCATAACTTTTGAAAACTTTTTGCAGGATACGAAAACACAGGACGCCGTGATCAGAAACCTCGAAATCATCGGAGAAGCGGTGAAAAATCTCCCTGCCGATTTCACGAAGGCGCACCCCGGGGTGGAATGGCGTGCCGTCGCCGGGATGCGGGACAAACTCATCCACCATTACTTCGGTGTCGACATGAGGATCGTCTGGGAGACGGCACGCACCGACCTCCCGCTTTTTCGGGGCCGGGTCGAGTCGATCCTTAGAATACTGTCGTGAGACCGGACGACATCCGCCCCATCACAAGATCCATTTCATCCATACCCCGCCACAACCGATCGATCCAGTTGGAGAGGAAAGAAATGCGCCGCATCAGTTGCCGCATTCTTCTGCGGAAAGGACGGGAAGGAGGTTACACCGTCATGGTACCGACGCTCCCGGGTTGCGTCGCCTTCGGCGGCACGATCGAGGAGGCGATCGAGGTGTACCTCGAAGACCTGACCGAAAGAGGAGAAGAGATCCCGACCGAGAAGGACACCCTCGAAGCGTACGCCTGAGAGGCAGAGGACAGGATCACTCTCTGAATGATCACACCCTGCCTTCCCGGCCCTATCGCAATCCCGGGGGTCCGGGGAGCGTGCGGGAAGGCGTGATGATCAGACGTGCCGGCACCCCTGTCGCAGAATCTTCACTGCCGTCTCGCACCGGGGGATCCCCCGACTCGTCCCCGATTCAAGCGATATACCCGGAGATCATGTAATAATTCCCATTATACTCTACAATTTTTCCGTCATATCTCTCCCTTATGGTCATAAATTCGTCATCTGTTAATTCTATTCCGCTCCTTCCGTCAGCCCTGATCGTTCTGTTTACCGCCGGGAGGTCTTTGAGGTCAGCATCATCGATCCTGACAAGTTCCCATCCGGCACGAATGAAATCATCCGCTGTGCTGTCCCTGGGGATTTCAGGATATTCCCCGTTGCTGATATTGAATAGAAGGAGGAAACTCCCATCCAATCTTCCAGGCGGCCCTTCCGGGACTACATCGTCTGAAGAGTACGCATAATGGAGGATCCTCTCAGGGCACCTGGTGTCGGGCACTCCGGTGCTATCGGTATAGTATTCTGTGTAATTGACCCGGATCCTGCTCAAGAGCGTCCGATCACTGACCGTCAGCACAACCTCGCTCTTCTCGACATCGAGCAGCGTGCCGGCAAAAGAATAGATCCCGATGCTGCGGGATTCGGTATCAGTTGTATGCTCCTGAAGATCAGTCTTGAAGACCTGTCCTCCAAGAGAGAGAGTCAGGGGTTCGCCGCGGAGCAGCACGTCCCTGATCTTCTGCGTGTCAAAGACCACGACGTCGTACTCCGTGATCGATCGAGGGATGTCGAGTTCCTCACACTTCTCCGGAGAGAGGTCTCTTCTCTCTGTCATCGACTCGATACAGAACACCGTCTCTGGAGAGGGGGCGCTCGTCTCATTCACGGTATCGATACCTGCCGGCGTGATGTTCTGCTGCTGTGTGGGGTAGGCGGTATTCCCACCGGCGACCACGAGCATGATCACAAGTGCGCCGAGTGCTCCGATCAGAAATATTGCCACCAATACAGGTTTTTCTGGAAGCATTCCGCCACCTCAAATACAAACGACACTATCTCCGGACATTTTCGACCACCACACCTCAAGAATTATCATTTGTTTTATATATTGGCTCTGGGCTGATCCTCTACATGTCGGGCCACGCTCATGGGATCTCAGATCTTTCGACCCAAAAAAATCAGTAAAAAAATATAAATCTCTTGAATTCGGCGTACTTTCTGCCATGCCGTCACTCTCGCTCTCTCATCACCGGCGTTCTTCAAGACGAAAATCCCCGGCCCTGAGGATCACATGTGATTCGAAAACACACCTCAAGCATACCGCGTGAAAATTGTTCAGAACAGATCTCCGGCGTGTGGAAAGATCCTTGCTCTCCTCCCTGATCAATGCTCCATCGCCACCCCCCGGCGCGAGAGAACAGTCGAAATGTCTTCATCCTTCCAGTGGGGCGGCACGTCTGATCATCCGTGACCCTCGTCCTTGTGCCCTTCGATCTCATGCCCTCCCACCAGCCGCACCAGCGACCGCCAGACCCCCCAATAAGGCAACCTTAAGACCCCCGCCACCCATTCACCCACATGCACCGAAAGAAAAAAACAGACGGCAGCCCCCGTGACCACCTGTGCGCCAACACCGGTTCAAGGAGCATTGCCGACAAACCCTCGACCCGCCGGATGACGAACCCGATCGCCGCCGCCCTCGACACACTCTTCCCGGCGGGCGGCGTCGTGGAACTCCGCGCCCTCGCCGACCGGTTCACCCACTCCGGCTACTTCGACGACTATGCAAAACTCACGGCCGCCGCCGAGGCGCTCGACGCCGATCCTGAAGTGAAGGGGATCTATGTCACCCTCAACGTCGTGGACCCGGCGCTCCTCGCAAGGCGGGCGAACCGTGTGAAGATGCGGCTGACGCGCCACGATCCCACCACCGCCGACGCCGACATCCTCCGTCGCCGGTGGTTGCCCATCGACCTCGACCCGGTGCGGCCGAGCGGCGTGTCGTCGACCGACGAGGAACACGACGCGGCGCTTGCACGGGCCGATACGATCGCCGGATGGCTCTCCGGGCAGGGCTTCCCTGATCCGATCAAAGCCGACTCAGGCAACGGCGCCCACCTCCTCTACCGGATCGACCTTCCGAACGACGACGGGGCGACGGCCCTGGTGAAAGGCGTGCTCGCCACCCTGGACATGGTCTTCTCCGACGATGTGGTCGTCGTCGATACGGCGAACGTCAACGCCGGCCGCATCTGGAAATTGTATGGGACGGTCTCGCGCAAAGGCGACCACACCCGGGACCGCCCGCACCGGCGGGCAAAGATCCTCTCGGCGTCCGAGCACGCGGAGATCGTCACGCCCGAAATGCTCCGGGCGATCGCCGCCCCCCTCCCCGTCGATGCCCCGGCGCCGCCGAAAGGGAAGAAGGCGTTCGACCTCGACGCATGGCTTTCAAAGCACGGGATCGGCGTGCGGAGCACCAGAGCCTGGCAGGGCGGGACGCTCTACGTCCTGGAGGACTGCCCCTTCAGCGGCGCCCACCGCGACGGGGCGTTCGCGATTCAGTTCCCGAGCGGCGCGATCCATGCCGGATGCCACCATACGAGTTGCGGCGGCGGGGCGCAGCGGTGGCCTGAGTTGCGGGCCATGCACGAGCAGAAGCGGCAGAGCAGAACCCCCCCGCCGCCCGAAGCCGAAGCCGACGCGGTCAGGGAACGGGCGATGGAGATCCTCACCCGCGGCGACCCCCTCGCCTTCATCCTCGACACCTTCCACCGGGAGCACGTCGGCGACCACACCGTCGCCGAGTGCCTCGTCCTCTCGGTCGCCTCCCAGTCGGTCGAGAACACGCACGGCCTCCACGTCGCCATCTCCGGCATCTCCGGGAAAGGCAAGACCCACACCTGCGAGACCATGCTCGACCTCATCCCGAAAGCCTTCCAGATCACAGGCACGGTCTCGGACAAAGCGCTCTACTACCACGACGACCTCAGGTCAGGCAGCGTCTTTCTCTTCGACGACGTCTCCCTCTCCGACGACATGCAGGAACTTCTCAAGTCGGCCACCACCCGGTTCAGAGAACCCATCGAGCACCGGACCCTCACCACCGACCGCCGCCTGCGGGTCTGCACCATCCCGGAGCGCTGCGTCTGGTGGCTCGCGAAGGTGGAGAGCGTCGGCGACGACCAGGTGATGAACCGCATGCTCACCGTCTGGATCGACGACTCGAATCATCAGGATCTGGAGGTGCTCGGCCACATGAAAGCGGCAGAGGCAAAGCGCCGGCGCGACCGGGAGCAGGACGAGGACGTGCACGTCTGCCGTGCCATCTGGGAGATCCTCAAGGAGCGGACCGTCTACGTCCGCATCCCCTTCGCGACGCGGATCTCTTTCCAGTCGGCCAGGAACCGCCGCAACCCGGCCATGCTCTTCGACCTCATCAAGGCCTTCGCCCTGCTCAAGTTCTACCAGCGCGAGCAGGACGAGGACGGGAGCCTCATCGCCACCCGCGAGGACTTCGACGCCGCCCGCCGGGTGTTCCTTGCGATCAACCGCGACGCCGGCGGGCAGGAGACGAAACAGACCAGGAACGAGGCGGCGGCGCTGGAGACGATCGCGGCGATGGGCCTGGAGATCTTCACGATCAGGCAACTGCAGGACGCCCTCGGGCTTTCATATCAGAAGACCTACCGTCTGCTCCACGGCTACTCCAACAACAAAACGACCTACACCGGCATCCTGGACAAGTGCCCGGCGGTGAGTCTCATCGACGCCACGGTGGCCGAAGAACGGTACGGGATCGAGATGAAACGCCGGGAACATTATTTCTCGTTCGATTACCGGGTCTACCGCGAGTGGGCGGCGAATGCGGATGTCTGGCTCGACGACGATCCCGACTCTTTCACCCTCGCGCCCGGTTTACACCCGGCGGGTGAAAACCAGACGGCCGCGGAAGAGAGCCGATCATGACCCTGATTGGTGTATAGAGTACATAGAGAGAAGTGTGTACAGGTACCCCCGATAATTTACACACATTTCCAGGAACACCCGGCACACCTGATCGGTGGCCGGGCGGCTCCGGCTGTGAAAACGTGAAGGGTGTAAACGATGGGAGACAAACTGGCATTCAGGTCGCCATTCCCGGATCGACCGGCACAGGCGAGGGCGTTCTCGGCGCAAACCGGAAGTAAAAGAGTGAAAACCGTTGTAAAGGTGTAAACCACCGCCGGAAGAGGAGCGGCACGCCGATCATTTCGACCGGGGAAACGACGGAAAAAAGGGCGTGGCACCCTGCACCCACTCGCATGCATCGCCGTCGGCCTTCTCAGATCCGCCGGGAATCAGGGACGCTCCATCAGAAAGAAAAGTCTATTGCACACTTGACGGCAAATATCTCTATATGAAACAGATATTCTGGATCGCCCTTCTTCTTGCAGGCATGCTCCTCGCATGCGGCTGCACAGAACAGGGCACCGCTCCCCAGACACCGACGCCGACGCCAACGGCAACGGCGACAGTGACGCCGACACCGAACGCTACCGCGACCGTCACCCCTGCCGCATCGCTCCCGGTCGAGCTCTCCTCGTCCAGCCCCTACGCCACGCTCTCCCTCGACGCCGGCGTGCTCTTCGTCTCGTTCCACGCCGAAGAGGCACAGAAGATGGAGATCAATTTCGCGAATGCCACGCAGGGATTCGCCGAGATGGATGAGTTCTCCATGACCGGACCGTACAACGGATCGGTCGTCTACGAGATCCCGCAGAAAGACGAATATCTGCTGAACATCTCCGGGACCGGCGCATGGACCGCGGAAGCCTCAAGGTATGTCCCCGGCGAAGGCCTCAAAGCGCCGCTGAACCTCACCGGCACCGGGACCGAGGTTCCATCGGCGGTGTACCTGGAGCAGGGGCAGTATGTATTCGAGCGAAACGAGACCGGTGAAGCCTCGCCGCTGTACATCATGAGACACGCGAACGGCAGTTACCTCATGGACGCAAACCTCTCCCGTAGCCAGACCGCATTCGGCGTGCTGTCCACGGAAACCTCAAAGAACCTCACCATCTCAGAGTCGGGCACGTACATCCTGAGCGTCATCGCCAGCGAGAACCCGGCCCCATGGTCGGTCTCCATCTCCCCGGCAAACGAAAGCGCTTCGGCCTGAAACCGCGAACCCCGGGCGCCGTCGCAGACGCGGCGGCTCCGGTCTCTCCCCCCTTTTTTATCCGGCACCTGCCAGAAGATAATTATGCTCCAGGAAGGATCTCCCCTCCACCGACGATGAACGACAACGCACCCATCGACCTGAAGGCGATCGCACGGGGCGCCATGCAATCCTACGGCTTCTATTCCGGATTCTCCCGCGCTGTCGAGCGGGAGGTCGACATCATCGAGGCGCCGGCCGCCCCCGAGGACGTCGCCGACCTCCGGTCTCTCCTCTGGTCGTCCATCGACAACATCGACTCCATGGACCTCGACCAGATCGAGCACTGCGAACGCACCCGCCGCGGCGGGATCCTGGTCAGGGTGGCGATCGCCGACGTGGACGCCGCCGTCCCGAGGGCCTCGGCGACCGACCGGCACGCCGCCCACAACGGCACCGCGGTCTACACCGGCGTCGAGACCTTCTCCATGCTCCCGGAACGCCTCTCGCACGGGATCACCTCGCTGCTCCCGGGTGGACCGGGCCGCCTCGCGATCGTCGTGGAGTATACCGTCCGCAGGGACGGGAGTACCCGGCCGGGACGGATCTACCGGGCGGTCGTCTCAAACCGGGCAAAACTCGTCTACGAAGAGGTCGGGGACTGGCTGGAAGGCGTCGGCGGTCCACCTGCGACCGTCTCCGATCTTCCCGGCCTGAAAGAGCAACTCCTCCTCCAGGACGAGGCGGCCCGCCGCCTGCGAAGGCACCGGATCGAGCACGGGGCGCTCGACCTCGAGACCATCGAGGCCAGGGCCGTGATGGAGGAGGGGACGGTGACGAGCCTCGTCGTCCCGCGGCAGAACGCCGCCCGGCGCCTCATCGAGGAGTTCATGATCGGGGCCAACCGGGCGATGACAGCATTCCTGGACGGGGCCGGCGTCCCGATGATCCAGCGGGTCGTGCTGCGGCCGAAGAACTGGGAGGGGATCGTGAAGACCGCCGCAGAATATGGCTGGCGCCTCCCGGCGAGACCCAGCGCGAAGGCCCTCTCGAAATTTCTCGCCAGACAGAAGAAGGCCGATCCCGAACGGTTCCCCGACCTCTCCCTGACGATCGTGAAACTCATCGGGCACGGGATCTACCTGCCCCTCGGACCCGGCGAACCCCCGTACGGCCACTTCGGCCTCGCGGTCACCGACTACACCCACGGCACCGCCCCGAACCGGCGCTACGTCGACGTGATCATCCAGCGCCTGATCAAGGCGGCCCTCCGCGGGGAGCGGTGCCCGTACACCCGCGACGAACTCGAAGACCTCGCCGCATGGCTGACCAACCGCGAGATCGCCTCCGAGAAGGTGGAGCGGTTCATGCGCAAGGCGGCGGCCGCGGTGCTCTTGCAGGACCGGACCGGCGAGGTCTTCGACGCCATCGTCACCGGCGCCTCGGAGAAAGGGACGTACGTCAGGCTCCTCGACCTCCCGGTCGAAGGACGGGTCATGGAGGGCGAACTCGGGCTCTTCGTCGGGAAAAAAGTCCGCGTCCGCCTGATACGCACCGACCCGTACAGCGGCTACATCGATTTCGAACGGGTCTGGGGGCGAGAACGCTCCCATCTCACCCGCACGCCTGCACGCACGCCATACAGATCGCGATCTCGAGGACGGTGAGGCCCCCGATCTCGAGGAAGACGAGAGCGTGGGGAAGGCCGCCGAGAAACCGCCAGATAAGAAGAGTTCCGGCCCCGAGAAGGATCACCAGCCCGTTCAGGACCACGAGGAGAAGCGAGGCTGTCGTGAGCCACAGGAGGGCGGTGGCGGTGGCACCGAGTCGAAAGCCGTTCGAGAGACCGAGGAACACGACGCCGTTCCGGGGCGAGGGGGAGATCATGGAATGGCGGGAATGAGGCGGGAAAAGGGCTAAACATTCTGAAATGAAGCGCGGGGATAAAAGGAGATTTTTAAGAGTCCGATAATCTCCTAAACGGTGAAAAAATACTTAAAAGAGAGATCCCGACGCGGAGGGCCTCACGGCCCCCTCTCCAGACCGGCCGCACCCAATATATAGCATCGACAATGAGATCCTGACATTCAGATGGAAATTAAACCCGAGATCCTCGAAAAAATCAGAGAGCGGCAGGTGTCCGTCGAACAGTACTCCTCCCCACAGGCGACGCGGAACGCCGACGCCGTCCGGAGAAAAACCGACCCGGCCAGACCAGAAGAGCCCGTCATCCGCCCGCCCTTCTACCGCGACGCCGACCGGATCCTCCACTCCAAGGCCTACACCCGCTACATCGACAAGACCCAGGTCTTCTATCTCATCGACAACGACCACATCACTCACCGCGTCCTTCACGTGCAACTCGTCTCCAAGATCGCCCGCACCATCGGCCGGGCCCTCGGGCTCAACGAGGACCTCATCGAGGCGATCGCCCTCGGCCACGACATCGGGCACGTCCCCTTCGGGCACAAGGGCGAGGAGTTTCTCAACGAGATCTGCGTGCGGGAGGGGATCGGCGTCTTCAAGCACAACCTCCAGAGCATCCAGTCCCTCGACGTCATCGAAGACCTTGACCTCACCCTCCAGACCCTGGACGGCGTCCTCTGCCATGACGGCGAGCGCTTCGTCCGCCGCCTCCGGCCGACCGGATCTCTCGACGCGGCAACGCTCACGTCCAAGCGCGAGCAGATCCGGCGAGGGGCGGACGACCCGCCGGTCCTTCCGTCCACGATGGAGGGGTGCGTCGTCAGGGCCGCGGACGTCATCGCCTACCTTGGCCGCGACCTCCAGGACGCGATCGAGGTCGGGCTGATCGACGAGGACGACGAAGAACTCCTCGCGATCTGCCGTGATAGTCTCGGCATCGAGGATTACCAGACGATCAACTGGACGGTCATCGACACCCTCATCAAAGATCTGATCAACGAGAGTTTCGGAGAGGCGGAGATCGCGTTTTCCCGCGATGCCGCTGAGGGAGTGACGCGGATGCAGGAGTTCAGCATCGACCGCATCTACCAGAACCCCAGACTCACCGCCCAGCAGGAAAAGATCAGAACGATGTTCGTCACCCTCTTCGACCACTTCTCCGGCGACCTGGCGGAGGGGAAGGCGGACTCCCCCATCGCCACCGAATTTCTCGACGCCTCCTGGGTCTCCCGGACATATCTCGAGCATGCACGCGACGGCGAGAAGGTGCGCGACTTCATCGCGGGGATGACCGACCGCTACTTTGCCGAGACATTCCAGGTGGTCACCATTCCCGAACGGGTCAGGGGCACCTACCGGAGAGCATAGGAGGAGAGAACCCGCACTCCTCATATCCTCCCGCACCAAAAGTATCACTGATGCCAGACGCCGCCGACCGCATCCATGCCGCTGTCCCCCGCCTCGCCGCCTGCCAGACCAGAGGCGAACTCGGCGAGGCGATCGCGGAGGAACTGAAGCGATACTCTCTCTTCGATCTCCAGGTCATCGGCGGCGGCATGAAAAAAGAGGTCGACCCCCTCCCCGAACCCTACCGGAGCCGCGCCCGCCCGTACTTCGAGGAGCAACTTTTCGGGGCCTATCACCGGGCGATGAAGGCGTACCGGAGCGGGAGTTTCAGGGGGATGGACGAGGCGATCCCTGACCGCGAGCGCTTCGAGCGGTTCGTCGCCCTCGTCCCCGACGGGTGCCTCAAGAAGGAGCCGGAGACCGACTTCGGTCTCGGAGGAGCGCTCAACACGCTCTTCTATTATCTCGTCACCGGGTATGCGATGTTTGTCGAGGGCGGCCCCGGCCACCCGGTCGGCACCCCCTTCCCCGGCGGGTTCGCGGTGGAGCGCCGGGGCAAGAGGTACCTCTGCCCGATCCGGGACAAAGAGGAGGACGTCCCCTTCTCGATCTGCAATGTCTGCCCGGCGGAGCAGATGGAAGGGGTGTGACCCCCCGGAAAAAAGATTGTTTTTATCTCTTCTTCCGGAAGGCGCAGATCACACCGGCCAGGACCAGAGCCGCACCGACGCCGGCCACCTTCAACCAGGGAAGACCGCCTGAAGAAACCGGTTCTTCTGATGTCGCTACGCCATCCGATGTCTCCGCCAGGGCACCGACAGACGCTGTCTTCGTCACCCCGACAGAGGTGGTTTCAGATGGCGGCGTCACGGGTACAGGTTCGGCGAAGATTGCAAAGGTGGTGAAGTGGGACGTCCTGGCAATGACCTGGCGCTTCGCCGGGTTGAGCTTCGTCCTGAGCCGCTCCCAGGTGTCGGTCTTCGTGTTGTACCACCTGACCACAAACTCCTCGCCGGCGCCGAGGCTTTCCCACTCATCCTCGGTGAGGGTGAAAACGATCTCCACCGCCGGGTCGAACGTCGCCCCGTCGGGGCCGCACTTCAGGCCGGAACCGACCTGCCTGAGGTCGTCGTCGCCGGTTTCGGGAAGGCTCCCGGCAGAGATCTGTTTGACGCTGACCCTCTCCAGGGGCCTGCCGAAGAGGTCCAATGCCCTGACGCCTGTGTCGAGGGAGAGGGAGCCGTTCTTCTCGGTGGTCAGGACGACGGTCATGGTCTCGACCGTGCCGTTCACATTGAGTTCAAGATAGGCGCTCCCGATCTGTTCGACCACCTGAGGAACAGGCTGAGCCGGGGGACGCGGTGCGGCACCGCCGCCTCCGCCTCCGCCTCCTCCACCGCCGCCCGAGGGTGCGCCGGCCTTTGTGACGACAAAACTGAGGTTCTCGTAACTGTCGTCGCTGTTGGGCGAGTGCAGCGCATCGGTCAGGGCGGCCACCGCATCCCCGGCCGAGAGTTTGCCGAGATCGATCGTCTCCCCCTCTGCCGTCACCATCCAGGACTGTTTCCCTGCTTCAGCGGAGGGCCTGACATTGAAGATGCCGTCGGCCATCGGGTGCTGGACGATTACGGAATACGATCCTGAGAGTTTCTTCGTCTCGTCGGCCTTGAGGGTGTAGGCAAAGGTTCCGTCGTCGGCGACCGGCACCGGTGCCCCGACGACCCGACGGTTCGCGCCGAAGATCCAGAGCTGGAGCGTCTCGGGACTGCCGGTGGCCCCACCCGAGATCAACAGGGCGTCGCCCTGCTTGAGACTTGACTGATCGAGGGTGGCGGCGAGAGTAGGTCTGTGTAAGGACACGTCTACCGCGGCATGCCTCACCCGATGCAGGTGGGCGGCGTCGATAGCATGTCCGTAGAGATCATGGTCCGTGGCTGCAGCATAGAACGTATAGGTGCCGGGGTCGGGCGGCCAGACCGTGGAGGAGGTGTCCCATTGATATTCCCAGGTGCCGTCGGTCGCCACCTCACAGACAACATAGTTTCCATCTGACACGGGGGTACCAAGATTGTCGGGCGGGCACCCATCGCCGAGGTTCGGGCCGTGCACGAAGAGGTAGAGCGTGTCGGTGTCGGCGGCGGTGCCGGAGAACGTGATCGTGTCGCCGATCGCGTAGTTCCCATCTCCTTCGAAGGTGGTGGTGACGCCGTGCTCTCCGATCATGATGGAGAGAGCGTTATAAAGATCGTCGGATCCCGACGCCGTCATCGCATCGACGAGGGCACTTTCGGCCTCTGAGGCAGTCAGAGGGCCGAGGTCGATGAGGTTTCCGGCGGCGTCCTCGATCTGGTACGGCTTCCCATCCGCCGGGGCCGGGAGGACGTTGAAGATGCGGTCCGTCATCGGGTGCTGGACAAGGACCCTGACATCCCCGGAAAGGGCGGCGGACTCCCCGGTCCCCAGCACATACTCGTAGGTGCCGTCGTCGGCGACCGGCACGGAGACACCCGGAACCTTGGAGCCGTCCCCGAGGGCCCAGACACGGACAGTCGCCGGACTGCCGGTCGCCGTTCCCGAGACCTCAAGGCCCTCCCCCTTCAGGATATATGTACTCCGATTGAAGGAAGCGGAGAGAGTGGGCCGCGTCAGGGTCATGGTCGCCGTGGCGTTTCGCACCCCGTCGAGGTGGCTGCGGTCCACCGCGTGCCCGCCGAGGTCGTGGTCGCGGTCCGCGGCATAGAGGGTGTAGGTGCTGGCAGCAAGAGCGCCGCGGAGGGCGGCGGTGTCCCACCGATACTCCCAGGTGTCGTCTGCCGCCACCTCACAGATGACATAGTTCCCCTCCGACGCCGCGGCACCGAGATCGTCGGGCGCGACACCGTCGCCGAGGTCCCCACCGGTCAGGAAGAGATAGACCTTCTCGCTCCCGCTGTTGGTGCCCGAGATCGTCACTTCGTTACCCAGGACAAAGATCCCCGCGCCCTCCACGGCAACCGTCATCCCGTCGTCGTCGACGGTGAAAGAGGTCTCCGCATGGATGTCGTCTGAACCCGATCCCTCGATGGCGGAGAGGAGGGTGGCGACGGCTTCGGATGGGAGACAGGCGCCGAGGTCGATCCGACCCCCTGCTCCGTCCCGGATCTGGTACGGTTTCCCTTCCGCTGGCTCGGGACACACATTGAAGACGCCGTCATACATCGGGTGCTGGACGACGACGAAGTACTGCCCGTCGGGGAGGTTCGCGGTCACGTCGCCCCCGAGGGTGTACTCGAAGGAACCATCGCTCTGAACCGGTGCGACGATGCCAAACGCCGGGCGCTCTCTCCCGATGATCCAGATCAAAACCTCGTCAGGATCGCCATCGGCATACCCACTCACTTTGAATTCGTCGCCCCCGGCGATCCCGGACGCACCGTCATCAAGCGTCACCTTCGGTTCTTTCAGGTAGACACCGATGGTCTGGTACTTCACGTCCTTCAGGTTTGTCTGGCTGACGAGGCCGTCGGCGTTCTCTCTCTTGCTGGCCGCGTAGATGGTGTAGGTGCCCTGGTTCTGGAGGGCACCGAGGGGGGCGGTGTCCCACCGGTACTCCCAGGTCTCGTCGGACTCGACATCGCACCTGACCGCACCGTCGATGTCGAGATCGGTCTTGAGCCCGATGTCTTCAAGCGAGACGCCGTTGCGGTTCCAGAGGTCCCACCCGGTCATGAAGAGGAAGACTTCGTCGTTTTCGGTGTTGGTACCCGAGATCTTGATCTCCTCACCGAGGTAGTAGGTGCCCGCCCCCTCTGCGGTGATGGTGACCTCGCCCTCCTGGATCGTTACCCCGACGGCGTCGTTCCTGTCCTCATCCCCGGGGTCGACGACGCTGATGGTGAAGGAGCGGGGCGTGGTGTCGGAACTGGTCGAGAGACCGACCGTCCTGAAGCCGCTGTCGCGGGTCTGCACGATTGCAGCGGTCCGGTCGGGGAAGTGGGTACCGTCCCCGGCACGTCTCTCGTTCGCAAAGGCGGCGGCAGGCGCGTCAGGGAAGGGAGCGTCGCCAATGATCTCCACGCCCGGTTGACCCATCTTGATCAGCGGGTAACCGGCGTCACTGATGCTGGCGTCCTCAATGAAGAGGTAATACTGCTTTTTGGACTCGCCGCTGACAGTCACACAGAAGTCGTTGCTCCTGACAATGTTCTCCCTGTTAGCCTCAATGCTGACATTGGTCGACGCGGCGGCGATCTCGCCGGCAGGGGCGGGGCCTTCTTCGGCACTCAGAGCGAGGGTGTCGTTCCCGGCACCTCCATCATAAGTGGTATTTCCGCCGCCGCTCTCAACGAGATCCGATGCCGCTGCAGGAAGAGCGAGGAGCATGAAGGCCACCAGGACAACAGCAAAGACATGCATTCTATTCGAGATCATATTCTTTTACCTCGTCTTTTTTTCCGGGGGATGCGACTCGTCAGGCAGATCAACCTCAAAATCAAGATCTGAGAGCGACCGAGATGAATCAAAGAGCCAATAAAGACCTAATGACGAATCATAACCCCATATATGGTTAGATCCATACATTTGGCTCCGCATATAGTTTTCGATATATGATTTGATCCTGCCCAAACAGTTAACCACAATCATTGAACTCAAATGGACGCACGGCGGGGGGTCTCAAAATGGATATCGATAAAACAAAAAAAAGATAGAAAAACGGCCCTGTTGAATTCCTCTTCTGGAGTGAACATAAGGGCTGCTCACACCCCTGCCCCTCCGTGATGGACCGGCAGAGGATGGGAACACCCTCTGAACGATTCCCCGCCCGCCTTCCCGCCCTATCGCAATCCCGGGGGTTCCGGGGGCAACGCCCCCGGCGAGAGCGTAGGGGGAAGGCACGTCGATCAGAAGGGTCCCCCCGCCAGAAGAACGAGAAATGTTACCCTGCTCTCCCTCGCCGGGGGGAGAAAACCCTGACCCCTCCACGGCGAAGATAACCGAGGGGCGGCGAAGTGCTCGGTTCCCGTCACCCTCAAGGCCGGAAGAAGAGGGATTGAGGGTTTCAACAGAGCCAGAAAAACCCGGAGAAACCTCCCCGGTTCAGTCCGCCATCTTCCGGTAAAAAAATGTCACAAAGAAGACCTGGAGAAGGAGAAGCCCGACCGAGATGTAGGCCATCGTATACCCGACCATCTCATATCCAGGCAAGGCCTCCCGCCCCGCGATGAGCGCCATCCCGCCGACCGCAAGAGCGGGTGCCGCGATCATGACGGTCAGGTACGCCGCCTTCCCCGCGATCATCCCGGTCATCTCGTCCTTCTCCACCTCGCCGCTGACATACCGCTTTCGAAGGAGGAGGACGGCAAAGAGACCGGCAAACCAGGCGGCGATCGCAATGAGCGGCGACTTTTCCGCCACCGCCGCCCCGATCCCGGCAGCCATGGCGATGACGATGAAGAGTTTCACAATCTTGAAATGTTTGTTGTCCATGATACGGAGTCCCCTGAAGTTTGAAATATCTAACATCAAGTTAGATATTCCCAACATATCAGGGTGTCGGCACCACAGAATTCCATCCAATCCCTGAAGAGGGGGACGAAAGATCCCCGCCGCTCCGCAGCCCGAAGGTGAAGGGCTCTGAGAAGACGAGCGTGGGGTCGCCGGTCGCCGGGTCGAGGGGGCCGTCGCGGAGGTAGAACTTCACCGTCATCTCGCCGTTATCCAGGTCTGAACAGACATTCCAGAGCGTCCTGATGGGGAAGGGGTGGCCCGCACCCTCGGAGTCGTCGTCGGCATGGGCATAGACGCGGGCGAGAGCCGCCTCCGCATCGGCGGGCGAGGAGAGACCATGATGGGTTTCGAGCGCATCGGCAAGGGTCAGGTGGCGATGGAAGGTGTTGTACGACTTGTTCTCCGGCACCTCCGGGAAGGTCGAGGCGTCGGGGTATCGGAAGACCGCGTGGTTGGTCATGATGAAGGGATCGTCTGCCGCGTCGGTGAAGTGGACGTCGCCGTTCGTCGGGTCGATCTCGACGATGGAGGCATTGCCCGAACGATCGTAGACCATGAAGTGCATCCCCGAGACCGGGAAGTAGACGCGACTGTTGAGGATGATCATCTTCGCCTCGTCGACGGTCGCCGCCTGGTCGAGGACCGACCGGATCATCTGCAACCCGTTCAGACCCGAGGCATTGCCGCCATAGAGGGGCGAGGCGCTCGGCGTGAACCCGCCCACCGCAAAGGTCGCAACCCCGAGCCCGGCGGAGTTGACCCCGTCGAAGACACCCGACATCAGGTCCATGGACCCGACGGCAAGGGAGGCATACCCCTCGTCGGGATAGAGTTCCATCACGTAGGTCCGCGAGAAGAGGGCGTTCCCTTCATCGGTGGTATTGAGGCAGACCAGCACGTCGACCGGCACCATATAGTAGTCCATGTTCCGGCACGCCATCGCGTGGCCGGCGGTCGTGGTGTTCGGCGGGTAATAGATCATCGAACAGGCAAATGACCCGAGGTCATAGGGCAGGCCGCTGGTGTCATGGGTCGTGTTCGCCGGGTCCACGCCGTATGCCGAGGCGACGCCGAGCATCCTCTCGTAGAGCACCGGCGCGTTCCTCTGGAGATATTCCCGGCGGGCATCCGCATGCAGACGGTCGGAGAACGAGGAGAGGTTCGAGACGCCGTAATCGTCCTGTGCAATTTTTCCAAGGGCCGAGCCGATCTCCTCGTTCGTCCCCGCCACCACGATGTGGCGCACCTCCATGAAGGTGCCCGGTTCCTTCTGGAGCACCACCTCATCGGTGACGGTCGGCACGTCGCCGACCTCGGGAGAATACGCCAGAGCAGGCGATAGCAGCACAGATATCATGAGAAGCATGAGAGATATCCTGTACAACTGGAAAAATATCATATTAAAATCCTGATTCTGCCTCAAAAAAACATTCCGATATTCATTTCGACGATAGAGAGATCAAAAGGGCATATTTCAGATATTAGAGATGAAAAATGCGACCACATACCCCTGACCACAGCAGGCACGAAACCATCGATCTCTTCACAACCTTTTCATAGCACCACACCGATTCACCGGGAACCGCGGGGGGCGGCACCGATGTTCCCGGACCTCAAACCAAAGCCAGAGTTGAGCAAGAGCGATAAGAAGCAGGGGCTCTCGATGGTAATCTGGGACGGCCTGGCCACGCAGGCGATGGTCACCCTCACCGGTGGGATCTTCCTCGTCGCCTTTGCCCTGGAACTCGGCGCCTCCAACACCGTCATCGGCCTTCTTGCCGCCATCCCCCCGCTTGCCGAACTCCTCCAGGTTCCATCGGTCTATATTATCAGGAAAGTGCGGAACCGACGACTCATCACCGTCACCGCCTCGACCGCCGCCAGACTGGTCTGGTTGCTCATCGCCGCCATCCCCTTCCTCTTCGGGACAGAATCGGGAGTATGGGTACTTGTCGGGGCGATGCTCTGTTACTCGACCATCTCGTCGATCTCCCATTGTTCCTGGAACTCCTGGATGCACGACCTTGTCCCGCAACAGAAGATCGGCGCCTTCTTCTCGCGCCGGATGGGGATGTCGACCGCCCTGGCGATCCCACTCTCAGTCGCCGCCGCCCTCTTCGTCGACACCTGGAAAGTCAATCCGGGGGGCGAGGTCGTGGCCTATGCTCTGCTCTTCTTCGGGGGGTGCATCGCCGGACTGATCGGCGTCATCTTCCTTGCCAGAACTCCGGAGCCTGAACTTGGTGAAGATCAGAAACCCGACTTCGGTGAAGTGTTAAAGGAGCCTTTTGCCGACAAAAACTTCAGGAATCTTCTCATATTCCTGGGTTCCTGGAACTTCGCCATCAACCTCGCCGCCCCGTTCTTCACCGTCTACATGCTCCAGCGGATCGGTCTCGATATCTCATGGGTGATCGCCCTCGCCGTGATGAGCCAGATCGTCTCCATCATCTTCTTCAGGGTCTGGGGGGAGGTCGCCGACCTCTTCAGTCACAAGTCGGTCCTGCAACTCAGCGGCCCGATCTTCATCCTGGCCATCATCGCCTGGACCTTCACCACCCTCCCCGACCCCTACATCCTCACCGTCCCCATTCTCATCGTGATCCATATCCTCATCGGCCTCTCGACCGCCGGCGTCACGCTCTCGACCAACTACATCGGACTCAAACTCGCACCAAAAGGTAAGGGCACTGCATATCTCATGGCCTCGAGCATCATGACCTATCTTGCCGCCGGGGTCGCCCCGATCCTTGGCGGGGTCTTTGTCGATTTTTTCGCCTCACGCGAGGTCGCCCTCACCATCACCTTCAGCGACCCTTCGGGCGTCCTCATCCTCCGCCCCCTCGACTTCCAGCACTGGGACTTCTTCTTCTTCTTCGCTTTTCTCATCGGTCTTTACTCCCTCCACCGCCTCTCTTTTGTCAGAGAAGAGGGAGAGGAAAAGAAGCGGGTCGTCGTCCACGAACTCCTCACCGAGGTGCGTCGGGAGATGCGCAACCTCTCCACCGCCGGCGGGTTGCGGATGATGGTCAGCCCACCGGTATCGGAGTACCTTAAACCACCGAAAAAAGAGAAAAGACGGCGAAAACCGGTCTGGGAAGAAGAGGGGGAGCAAACAATTTAGAAGAACGCCCGGCGTCGGGCTTTGTAGAATTTGACATGAACCCCGGGTTCAAGGCTTATACACGATTCAACAAAGCCGATTTTTGGGCTTTGTAGAAATCCTCCCCTCTTCTGGGTACAAGCATGACCCAACCACCTTCCCGATGCTCGCGCCGGGGACGCTGCCCCCGGACCCCCGGTATGAAAACAGGGTTGGTAAGGCAAAATCAGCGAACATGAAGAGAGAGAGAGTTCCCGTCCCCTGTCCTATCTTGACGCGGGGGGACCGGGGGGCGACTAGCCCCCCGCAGAGATAACCACCTGGAGGATTTCCTATGACCTCTCCCTTCCAGACCGCACAGAGAGGGGAGACGTTAACTCTATCTAACATAAAGTGCGATATACCGCACAGATGCCTGCATGAAGACACAATACCTCCTCCAGATCTGCGCCGGTGTCCCGGTGGCGGCGGCCGGCATCGCCCTCACGCTCACCGGCACAGACACCACTCTCTCCTCGGCCCTCATCGTGGTCGGGACCGGGATGGTCACTCTCGGAATTTTCAGACACCGCCGTTTCGGCGACGGGATCGAGTCAGACGAGAGGACGGAGAGCATCGACGCCAGGGCCGCGACGAGATCGTGGTTCGTCACTCTCCTCTTCCTCTGCACCCTCTTCGGGGTCAACGAACTCGGCCTCCTCGCCTTCGACATCAGAACCACCATTCTGGCGACGATCCTGGTCATGGCTCTCTCGGGGATGATCTTCTCATGGCACCTCGCACGGAGGGTCGCGGCCTGAGGTGATGGATATGGACAGAAAAACACGATCCATCTTCCGGACCGTCATGGGCACCCTCTGGCTCCTCGTCGGGGTCGCCGGGACGGTCATGGGCAGGCAGGACACAACGGTGTCGGGCATGTTCGTCACCATCGGGATCATTATCCTTGTCTTCTCGGGGGAGCGGGCGATCTCGGCGGAGGTGTTTCAATGGTGGCTCTTCAGGAAGGGGGATCTGGAATGAAGCAAAAAAGAAAAGAAAATTACTGGCTCGGCCTGGTCGCCGGACTTCTCCTCATCACCGCGGCGATACCGGCCCGGGCCGTCTTTACGGACCAGCCGCGGATCGCCCTCTTCATCATCGTGGCAGGTGCGGCCCTGATCATCACGAGTATGACCGGGATCTATCTCAGGTCGCGGAAAGAAGAGGCAGAGGATCCGGACGAACGCGACAAAAAAATCCGGAGGGCAGCGTTTTCGGACTCGTGGATCATTACGTTCTGGTTCGCAACGGTCCTCCTCTGCATTGACTTCACCGGCATCGTTGAACTGCAGACCACCGATGTGCTTATGGCTATATTTTATGCTATGGGCATCAGTGCGACATTCTTCGGATGGAAATACAGAGAGAAGGGGGACGCGGAATGACTCTCACGCGAAACAGTCTCGTCGTCAGCGCCGCCGGCCTCCTTGTGACATGGCTCGGCCTCACCCTCGTCTGGCTCGGCGTCGTTGACGAGAAGAGCCCGGTCACCCTGGTCCTGGTCCTCGGCGGCATGATCGGAGTCTTTCTCCCGGCCCTGCGACAGACGTACCAGGACGAGATAGCCAGGTTCCCGGCAGATGTCGTCAGGAGGGCATGGTACGTAGGGTGTGCCGCAGGAGCGGCGACGGTCGTCGTCTTCATCGCCCTCAGGGCGGCAACGGCGGGCGACCCGAAGTTGCACACCCTCTTTTCTCTCCCGGTCGCGGCGATCGCCGGGGTTTTCATCTTTATGGTGACGGAAAAGAGCGTGATCAGGATCTTATCCAGGCAGAGAGGCGATCGTGATGACTGAGGACTCCGAATCTCCCGCGACCATCGCCCCCTCCCCCACCAGCACACAACATCTAAAAAGGAGTAATCTATGAGCATCATTAAGGTCAAAAATCTCAAAAAAATCTTCAATGGGAGAGAAGTCCTCGAAGGGATCTCCTTCTCCGTCGAAAAGGGAGAGGTCTTCGGCTTCCTCGGCCCGAACGGCGCCGGAAAGACCACGACAGTCCGCTGTGTCCTGGGGCTCCTCCACCCCGATGCAGGGAGTGTCGAAGTTCTCGGCGGAGATCTGGGAACCGATGACCCACTGCGCCGGCGTGTCGGCGTGCTCCTCGAAAGCAACGGTCTCTCCGACCGACTCACCGCCCAGGAGAACCTCGACTACTTCGCCAGGCTCTACGACCTGCAGAACCCTGAAGAGAGAGTCGCCGAGATGCTCAGGTTTGTCGGACTCGAAGAACGCAAGGACAACCCGGTCGGCACCTTCTCGACCGGGATGAAACGAAAACTCGGGATCGCACGGGCCGTCCTCAACGACCCCGAGGTTCTCTTCCTGGACGAACCTTCCTCCGGCCTGGACCCGGAGGCACAGTTGATGGTCCGCGACCTCATCCTCGACCTCTCGAAGAAAGAGGGAATGACCGTATTCCTCAACTCGCACAACCTCGACGAAGTCCAGCGGGTCTGCACCTCGGTGGCCATCCTCCACCAGGGGCGCATCCGTGCATTCGACACCGTCGAACGACTCAGAGGAGAGGAGAAAGGCACCCACCTTGAGGTCGTCCTCGGGGATCCGGCCTCGGCAGAACGAGCCTCCGAGATCCTGCGGGGGATGCCCGGCATCACCGAGGTCGATCGTGAGAACGAGAGCGTCACCGCAATCCTCACCGACGGAAGCGCCGCAGCGGCGGTCAGAGAACTGGTCCAGGCCGGCTGTGCCGTTGAAGAAATCAGAAAGGTCCGGAGGTCTCTGGAACAGATCTATCTTGAGGCCGTGCACCAGGCGGAGGGGTCGACATGAGCAGCATCATGACCGTGGCGCAGAAGGAGGCGAGGTTGATCCTCATGTCCAGACAGACGCTCATCTCGGCGATCATCATCGTCGCCGTCTTCTCGCTGACGATGGTTCCGACCATCCTGAGCATCGAGGGAGAGGAGGGCAACTCGATCGACCAGGCACTCTTCATGCTCCCGGTGGTCATCGGGGTCTTCCTGGGATACATCTTCACTGCCCAGGTCTTCCTGCGCGAGAAGACCGAAGGCACCATCGAGACCCTCCTCTGCACACCCATCTCACTCCGAAACCTCTGGGCGGGAAAGGTCATCGGGACCGTCGTCCCGGCTTACGCCCTCACACTTGTCGGCGTGCTGCTGATCGTGGGTACGGCCTCCACGCTCGGAGGAGAAACCGTCCTCCCCTCTCCCCCGATCATCGCCCATCTCCTGACGGTGGTGCCAGCGTTCATTGCCGCCGCCGTCGGGGGACTGGGTTTTGTCCAGCTCCTCCTCGGACTGAAAGAGAACCAGATCATCAATGTCATCATTATCTTCCTGGTGATCTTCTCCTTCTCACTCATGACAGGATTGCTGGACCCGGCATTCGGGATCGGTTGGAGTATGGTCGGCAGCCTCGCCGCCGTCGCCGCCGTACTCCTCCTCATCCTTGCCTGGGGGACGAGGTACCTGAACAAAGAGCGGATCGTGACCACCATACCGTGATGCCTGATGCAGACACGGATGCGTGAATATCGGGCCCGCCTCGGGCTCACCCAGGAGGAACTTGCCAGGCGGGTCGGGGTGCGCCGGGAGACGATCGTCTTCCTGGAGAAGGGGAAGTACAACCCTTCTCTCCGTCTGGCCTGGCGGGTCGTCCGCGAACTCGGGGCACAGATCGAAGAGGTCTTCGTCCTCGGGGAAGAGGATCTCGAGTGATGAACAGAGACGAGGTGATGGCCCGCCTACACACCCTCGCCGACCCGGCGTACCGGGAAGGGATGACGCGTTTCGGCCTTTCGGATCAGAACGCCGTCGGCGTCCGGGTTCCGGAACTGCGCAAACTTGCGAGGGAGATCAAAAAAGATCACGCCCTTGCCGTCGCACTCTGGGAGGAAAGTTCCAGGGAGGCGAAGATCCTCGCCACCCTCATCGATGATCCGGCACAGGTGACTCACGCACAGATGGAGGCCTGGGCCGGCGTGTTCGATTCCTGGGAGATCTGCGACCTGTGCTGTCAGAACCTCTTCGTCCTGACACCTCACGCCAGAAAGACGGCCGAGGCATGGATGCGGCGTGACAAAGAGTATGTGAAGAGGGCCGGATTCGTTCTGGTTGCAAAACTCGCCCGCGCCGAGAAGGACAGCGACGACGAATGGTTTCTCGCATCGTTCGATGCGATCAGGGCCGGGGCAAAAGACCCGCGCAACTTTGTGAAGAAGGCGGTGAGCTGGGCCCTCCGGGAGATCGGGAAACGGAACGAAAGATGTCGGGAGGAGGCGATCGCCCTGGCGGAGGAACTCGCGGCATCCAACGACCCGACCCAACGATGGATCGGAAAAGACACCCTCCGCGATCTCAACTGAGACCGAGAGCATACACCGCCGCACCAAGGAGAGGGGCGCGGCCCTCAAGAGGGCTGACCACAATCTCAGGGGTCGGGAGGTAGCGGTCGAGATGCGGGCACATGTGCCTGATGAGAAGGGCACCGTGGGCCCGCGCGATCGGGCCGTCCAGGACGATCACCTCAGGCGAATAGGCGACGATGATGTCGGAGAATGCCCGCGCACTGATCGCTCCGAGGGCGTCCATGAACGCACCGGCCAGAGAGTCGCCCCGCGCCGCCGCGCCCAGGATCCCTCGACTGGACGAGGCATCAAATGAAGAGGCCGGGAGATTGTTTTTCGCCAGCCATGCCGCAAAAAATCGGGGCATCCCGGTCCCGGATGCGTAGGCCTCCCAGTGGCCGGCGTGGCCGCAACCGCAGGAGAGGGCATACTCTGAGTCCACAAAGAGATGGCCCACCTCCCCGGCATTCCCGTCCCTGCCCTGGAGGAGTCGGCCGCCGACCACCGCTCCCCCACCGATCCCGGTCGAGAGTGTCAGGTACACCAGGTTGTCCACACCCTGTCCGGCTCCAAGCCACCGCTCGCCTAGGGCCCCGGCCCGGCAGTCGTTGAGAAGCCTGACCGGCAGACCGAACCGTTCAAAGAGCGGTGCGACAAGGGGGACTTCCTCAAAAGCCATGTTCGGCGAGCAGACGACCCGACCGGATGTCAGGTCGAGGGGACCGGCCGAGGCCACCCCGATCCCTGCAGCGCGGGACCAGCCAGGGATCGAGGCGATCGCATCTCCGACCGCCCGGGCCACCACCTCGCCCGATGCCCCCTCTCTCGGAGTGTCTCCTCGTACAAAATCCCTCACACAACCCTCAGACGTGACAAGGGCCGTACGGTAATGAGTCGCCCCGATGTCCACAGCGATGACGGAACCCTCTCCCATCCATCAGACCTTGCACCGCAGAGCATATCAGGGCATTTGTCCTTCCAGAAGGACCGTGACCGACCGCCTCACCTGAGGGAGGAGCGCGTCGCGGTTCTCCCGGGTAACCACAAAAATCTCCATGTCAGGTCTGGCCTTCACTTCCTCGACGAAGGGATCGCCGCGCAGCGCAGCCGTCGCTACGACCGGCATGGGGCCGTCGAGGAGATCGGTTACCAGTTCTCGAAAGTGCTCAGAGAGACATTCCATCCTCCCGATCTCATCGATCACCACAAGACCGGCCTCTGGTCGGTCAAAGGGCGTCGTCTCCAGGAAAGCCTCGAACGCCTGGAGATCGACACCATACCGCCCGACGCGGTGATGACTGATCGAGTGGACATGCGCAAAGAGCGCCCTGCGGCCGTCAAAACCGACCAGTTCAAACCCGGTCCGCTCACCCTGATCCCGTATCTCCTGGGTGTAAAAACCCACAACCCCGGGGAGACCGCGGACCGCCCGCCGAACCAGTGTCGTCTTCCCCGCCGCCGGTGCTCCGGTTACCAGCAAATTTTTCATCATATCACCTCCGTATGCCCCGTAAAAATTCCAGGATCAATCGATCACGCCTCCTCTTTTCTTCGGACCGTCATCTCGCAATGGGTGTCCCCCATACACCTGGCACGGACAAAACGCAGGGTATAAGCCGGGTTGAGGGACTCGACCGCCGCAAGAGAGAAGGGCAGGCACCACGAGAACCCGGTCTCCTCTCCGGCCCCCGCCTCACGCAACGTCCCCTGATGAGGACAGCCCTTCATGATGAGTGTCGCCGACGCCTCTGAGGTGCCGAGGATTGAGATCCTGAATTCAGGACCGAAGATCACGGCCGTACCGGCCTGCAAAGCCTCACAGATCTCCTCTGCCGATCCGGTCGGGAAACCGAAGGTTCCAGCGATCGTCTTCACCTCCTGTCCCAGAGTGTACCAGACCATCTGCTCGCGCTCCCCGGGATCCTCTCTCTCATCCCTGAGGGCGCGGGCATACAGGGCCGGCAGGAGAGAGGCCGCCCGGGCTGCAAACCGCCACCGCACCAGAGGCCGGATCTCCTCGATCAGGTCGCGCCCCACCGCCACCATCTCCGACAGCCGACGGCCCTCTCAGCGCCTCGGCTCGATCTGCACCTCGCACCGCCGGTCGCCAACACAGATCCCGCTCCTGTACGTGACTCCATACTCGGGGTTGAGTGAGGACACCGCTGTAGCGGTGTATGCACGGCAGGCCGGACAGAGTGAGTTCGTCTCTTCACCGACCTCACGGGCCCTGGAGACCATCGGGCATGCCGTCGTATACAATGCTGCACAGTCTCGACCCTCTGCAACCTTCACCTCTCCCTGGAGCTCCGGGCCGAGGAGGAGCACCGAAAGAGTCCCGAATGCGCGGGCAACATCCCCTGCATCCCTGAGGGGGAAGTTGAAGGCACGCGCCAGCCCGGCCTGACTCTTTCCGATCTCCTCCCAGACCTCCTCGTCCAGGTCTTCAAAGCCACTCCCAAACCGCCCCCTTATCGCCCGGCCATATGCGATCGGGATCGCTGTCGTTGCCCGAGTGGCAAGACTCCAGCGAACCTCGGCCGGGATCTGGTTCATTTCAACCATGGCTCACACCTCCGCACCGCCACCCATCAGCGGTGCAACAGAGACATCTCGCACCTGATATAAATATTACCGGAAAACAAAAGGAGCATATCATATCGGCCCTGAGATCCTCTTCGAGGCCTCATCAACATTTTCCTGTTCAGTAGTTCCTGTTCGACCACCGGTTACCCGACCACCCCGGTCGGGACGGGGGGACAGGTATATATACTGGCTGTCGGGAATCCCCACAGAACACATAAACCGGGGGAGACGTGAAATATGCGTACCATACCAGATTGGGCAGGCATCGCCATGATCGCCCTGCTCTGTTCAAGTGTCCTTGTTGTCTCGGGAGTGGTGCCCTTTCTCAGGCCGGCCGCAGTATATCCTTCCATCACGCCGGTGGCCGGAAGTGACGACCTTGATCCCGCTGAATTCGTATTCCCATTCGAAAAAGAACAATACCGCCTGCAGATGCCGGTAGACGCTGCCGTGTATGGCGGGGCAAGGGGGGGGGCAAAAAACGCCATTCTGTACGAAGATCTTGCAGATGAAATATGGATGGCCGATTACTACCGGGCCTTTCTTGAAGATCCCCATCAGGAAGACCTGTACACCGGTCTACTCAGGGCCTTCGAAGAAGTTCGAAACAAAAAAAACCTCGACTCCGATCGCTATCTTGAGATGATCACGGCGTTCGTGCAGGCAATCCCATACCAGGTCCATCCTCCCGACACCCCCCCCAAGTTCCCGGTGGAGACCGTCGCCGAACGGAAAGGGGACTGTGACGATAAAAGTCTCCTGCTCGCAGCCCTCCTTTCCAGAGAGGGCTATGACGTCGCGCTCTTTAATTTCGTGGACGACGGACACATGGCGGTAGGCGTTGCGAGTGACGGGAATACCTTTTGCCAGACCGGATACGCCTATATCGAGACAACCGACTCAGGTTTCGTCGGGTCTGTCCCTGACAACCTCGCAGGCGGGGTGACCCTCAACGAGGAACCCCAGGTGATCAGGATCGGGAACGGGACCATCAGATATACGAGCGGTGCCGAGACCGCCTACATCATCTCACGAGAAAAGGAGGCGAAAGAGGCTGCAGGCACGATCAACGAGAATATCGCCCACTATTCAGAGGCGCTCAGAACATCTGAAGAGAGACTCAGAGAAGAAAAAACCTCGATAATAACTCTGCTCGACATGGGAGATACTGCAGGCTACAATGCGGAAGTAATACCATTCAACAGGGACGTGAGAACCTACAATCAGAATCTCACCACCTACCAGAGCAAGGTGGAGCAGTACGACCGGATCGCAGGCATCTACAACTATATCCTCGAGCACCGCCATGACCGGGCCGGTACCTACCGGTGGCTTCTCGACCACCCGCTTCCGGCATAAATCGGTTCCCGGCTCTGTGCCCGGGCCTTCCAGATTACCCTGGAAATCTGGTTCCTGCGCTGGACCGCCGGGTAATCCTTTGCCCGCTGTGCGAGTGCAGAGAAGGTCATGTCTTCCATGATCATGCTGGGGGCGTGGGGGTATATGACTCTGGACCGGGCGGGGGGTGAAAGTGTCGTGCAGACGCGACAACGGTATTTATCCCCGGCGCGTGATATACTCTGAAGAGATACCCATGCTCAAAATCGAGAACCTGAAGGTCAAAATCGGGGACCGTGAGGTCCTCCATGGGATCGATCTTCAGATCAATGACGGGGAGACCCATGTCCTCATGGGACCGAATGGCTCCGGGAAGAGCACCCTTCTCATGACCATCATGGGGTTTGGCAACTATGAGATCACCGATGGGCGGATCATCTACAATGGCAGGGACATCACCCACATGCCCATTCATGACCGGGCGAAAATGGGTATTGGCATGCTATTCCAGCGCCCGCCAACCATATCGGGCCTGAAACTCGGCAAGCTCCTTTCGGCCGTCTCAGGCGGAAAGACCGGCGACATCCCGGCTTTCGCCAGGACGGTGAATATGGAGAACTTTCTTGAGCGCGACATCAACAAAGGGTTTTCAGGCGGTGAGATCAAGCGGAGCGAAGTGTTGCAGTTGATGGTGCAACGGCCTGACTTCGTGATGATCGACGAACCCGAGAGCGGGGTCGACCTGGAGAATATCGCACTGATGGGCAACTCGATCGCCCAGCTCCTCCAGAAAGACCAGCATATCGTGAACCGTCAGAAGAGCGGATTGATCATCACGCACACCGGCCATATCCTCAACTACATCGAGGCCGACTTCGGTCATGTGATGATCGACGGGCAGATCAGGTGTCACGGGAACCCGCGTGAGATCCTGAGTGTAATCAAGGAAAAAGGCTACAAGGAGTGCCTCGCATGCCAGCAGATATGAACGAGTTTTTCAGACTGCCCGAGTCAGAGCGGGAGCGGCTCACCGAGACCGGTCTTGAGGTCGGGCTTGAGAACCGGTGCGGGAGCTTCTTCCAGATGGACCAGGAGATCGTCCAGACCACCTGCTCCAGCGAAGGGGTCGAGGTCCTTGCCCTCCAGGATGCCCTTGATCGCTACGACTGGATGGAAGAGCGGTACTGGAACGCGGTCAAGAAGGACAAGGACAAATACACGAAGTACGTGGCAAAGCAGGAGAAACCCCGGGGCGTCGTCGTCATCGCCCACAAGGGAACCCGGACCGTCTACCCGGTCCAGGCCTGCCTGTACCTCTCTGCCGAACCGGTCCAGACCGTGCACAACATCATGATCGCCGAAGAAGGCGCCGAACTCCATGTCATCTCCGGGTGCGCGAGTGCCGCCGGGGCCAAAAGCGGCTCGCATCTCGGCATCACCGAGTTCTATGTCGGGAAAGACGCCCAGATCACCTCGACGATGATCCACAACTGGAACCCGCACATCTCGGTCTACCCGAGGAGCGCAGCAGTCGTCGAAGAGAACGGGGTCTTCCTCTCCAACTACATCTGCATGCAGCCGGTGTCACGGGTCCAGATGTACCCCGAAGCGCGGCTTGCTGAGAACGCCACCGCCAGATTCTCTTCCATCGTCGTCGCCCACCCGGGTTCGCACCTCGACCTCGGTTCACGCGCCATCCTCCAGGGCAAGGGGAGCAGTGCCGAACTGCTCACCAGGGCGATCACCAGGGGCGGGACCGTCATCTCCCGCGGCCATGTGCAGGGCACGACCGAGGAGACGAAAGGGCACATTGAGTGCCGGGGACTGATCCTGGAAGACGGGATCATCCATGCCATCCCCGAGATCGAGGGGCAGGTCACCGGCACCGAACTCACCCACGAGGCGGCGGTCGGCAAGATCGCAAAGGACGAGATCGAGTACCTGATGGCCCGCGGTCTCTCCGAAGAAGAGGCGACGGCGACGATCATCCGCGGCTTCCTCGACGTCAAGATCGAGGGACTGCCGCCGGTGCTCCAGCAGCAGATCGACGCCGCGATCGACGCCGCAGAATCGGGGTTCTGAGGGGATGACTGAGGAGTTCACGCATGAGCGCCACCAGATGGTGGAGCGCCAGATCAGGGCGCGGGGAGTATCGGACACCCGGGTTCTCTCTGCCATGCGCGACCTCCCGCGTCACCTCTTCGTCCCCCCCGGCCTGAGAGCGGCGTCCTACGGAGACCATCCTCTCCCGATCGGGAGCGGGCAGACGATCTCCCAGCCCTACATCGTCGCCGTGATGACCGAACTCCTCGAAGTGGAGCCTGAAGATCGGGTGCTCGAGATCGGGAGCGGGAGCGGGTACCAGGCGGCCATCCTTGGGAAACTGGCACACGAGGTCTGGAGCATCGAACGCCTCCCCGAAATTGCCGACATGGCGCGCCAGAACCTGGCAACGGTCGGTGCGGAGAATGTCCATGTGGTCGCGGCGAACGGGACGCTGGGCCTCCCCGAACATGCCCCCTTCGATGCCATCATCATCACCGCCGGCACCCCGTCGGTCCCGCAGCCGCTCTTCGACCAACTCGCCGACGGCGGACGGCTCGTCGCCCCGGTCGGCGGGCGCGAACTCCAGTTCCTGGTCGTGTACACCCGGCAGGGCGACGAGATCATCCACCGTTCCTGGGGGGCGGTATGTTTCGTTCCGCTCATCGGGAGACATGGGTGGGAGGAGGGAGACCTTGTTCTATGACATCACCCGCGCCCTCACCGAAGAGATCCTCATCTTTCCGGGTGACCCGGCGCCGGTCTTCAGACAGGAGGATCACGGGGAGTATCTCCTCTCCCTCCTCTCCCTCTCGACGCACACCGGCACCCACATCGACGCCCCCTCCCACTATCTAAAAAACAACCGGACCGTCGACCTGATCGACCCGGCCAGACTGATCGGCCGGTGCCGCGTCCTCGACCTCGGCGAGCGGACGGCCATCACACGGGCCGACCTGGAGGGACGGGTCGGCGGGACCGGACGTATCCTCCTCAGGACCTGGTTCTCCGGGGAAACAGCGTTCAACCCGGAATTTCCCCACCTCACCCAGGACGCTGCATCATTCCTCGTCGAGCAGGGGATCTCCTGCGTCGGGATCGACTCCCCCTCCATCGAGGCCTATGACGGGGACGGCTCGGTCCACCGCACCCTCCTGCAGAGAGAGATAGCCATAATCGAACTCCTCGACCTCTCGGGCGTGCCCAAAGGTGACTATTATATGGCCGCACTCCCACTCCGGCTCGAAGGGCTCGACGGGTCACCGGCACGGGTGATCCTCTCCGACCAACCCATTTCATGAGGTGAATATGAATCTGATCGCATCTGCTGTTGCCGAACTCAAAGAACAGATCAAAGACTCGGGGTGCGAGGACGGTGTCGTCGCCCTCGCCCGGAACGCAACCAGACCTCTCTGCCAGTACCCGCGGGGGATGTGTGTGGAGGCCCGTTTCGGTGACCGCACCGGGCATGTCGTCACCACCGACCCCATCGAGGTCGCGACCCGCATCTCCTTCATGTACGGGGCCCCGCTCAAGAGTCCGGTCGAACGGACCGCGGCCTGCGCGATCCTCAACGCCGTCACCGGGTTCTTCTGTATCAACCGGAAGATGAACGCCTGCGACCGGGCGCACCATGCCCCGTGCCTCGCCGAACTCGCCGCAACACTCGAAGGCAAACAGGTCTGTCTCGTCGGCGAAGCGGAGGGGGTCGCCGCGGTGCTCGGAGCGTCGGTCACCGCAACACCGGAGGAGGCCGATGTCCTCCTGGTCACCGGCCCCGGACTCATCTCAGACGAGGGACTTGCCGCGGTCGAAAAGGCCCTCGGGGAAAAACAGGTGATCTTTCTCGGCCCTTCGACCGCAGGGGTGGCCACTGTTCTCGGGATAGAACACTGGTGCCCTTACGGGAACTGAATCCCTTCTTTTTTGGACCCTGTAGAATTTGACATACACCCCGGGCTCAAGCATCCGTGATGAAAATTTCTCGTTGCAGTTCTCCCGAATGCGGAGGGATACTTGATTCCTCTCCTCGCAACAGGGCACCTGAAGGATACTGTTCAATTGCCGCCCCTCGGCCATCTTCATCCATGGGGGGTCCGGGGGCAACGCCCCCCGGCGCAAGAAGGCGGTGAAGAATCTTTGGTCGGGGCAGCGATTGAGAGAGTTCAAGGATCCTTCCACACTCCAAAACGCTGCTCAGAACAATGTTCATACGACATGCCTGAGGCATGCTCCCGACTCATGCCCGATTCTACACAACCACAAAGCCCCTTCTTTTCCCGGGCGGCGCGCCCGATCCGAAACCTCATATTCTGTGACAGACCATTACCACGCATGCTTTTCGGCTCTTCAGGGATCAGAAGAAGATACTCAGGAGCATTTCCCGGGCTGGCCGCCAAGGTCGGGGTTGCCGTCGGAAAGAACGGCCTGAGCGCAGCCGTCGGCAGGGACACCAGGGTGACCGGACAACTCATAGCCGACGCCGTCACCTCCGGCATACTCTCGGCCGGCGCCGATGTCTATGACTGCGGGATTGCCCCCACACCGACCATCGCCTGCGCCGCCCGCGGCCACGCCCTCGGGGTGATGGTCACCGCCTCGCACAACCCGGAAGAGTACAACGGGATCAAACTCCTCAATCCTGACGGTTCCTCCTTCACCTCGGTCCAGCAACAGGAGACCGAGGAGGCACTTCAAGCCGATCACCTGACCGGGTGGGAGGAGCAGGGGCGGGTCCGGCCCCTCGACGCCGTCTCGATCCACATAAAGGCGATCCTCGATCAGGTTAATGTCCCTGAAGAACTGAACGCCGTCGTCGACTGCGGCAACGGAGCGGGGAGCGTGATCACCCCCCGCCTCCTCGCGGACGGGGGCGTCCATGTCCTGGCCCTTAACGCCAACCCCGAGGGCCGGTTTGTCAGGCCCTCCGAACCCCTGGAAGAGCACCTCCCGTACATGCCCGCCATGATCAGAAAACAGAACGCCGCCTGCGGGATCATTCATGACGGCGACGCAGACCGAATGATGGCCTTCGACGGGTCGGGCAGGTACATCGGCGGCGACCACCTCATGATGCTCTTCGCCGAGTACCTCGGAGCAAAACAGGTCGTCACCACCGCCGATGCCTCGATGGCCATTGAAGAGATCGCCGAGGTGCGGCGGACCCCGGTCGGGGACACCTACGTCTCAGAAGAACTTCTGAAATGGGGAGATTTCGGAGGCGAAGCGTCAGGGGCCTGGATATTCCCGAAAAATTCTCTCTGCCCGGACGGGATCTATGCGGGCGCGCTCCTCTGCGAGATCGCAGGCGAGTGGAACCTCGCAGAGACCGTCGCCGCCATGCCCAGTTACCCGATCCTGCGCGACTCGGTCAGACTCGACGACGCCCGCGAGGTGATGACCGCAATGGGCGCCGCCGTCCCGACCGACGGGATCAGGATCGAGGAGGAGGACGGGTGGTGTCTTGTCCGGGCGAGCGGGACCGAGCCGAAGGTGCGGTTCACCGCCGAGGGCAGGGATCTGGCCGCGGCAAAACGGATGATGGAGACCGGGAAAGAACGACTGAGAACCGCACATCAGGGGAGGGACATCTGATGGAGTGCGTCATCCTCGCCGCCGGCGAAGGCACCAGGATGCGTCCGCTCACCGCCGACCGCCCGAAGGTGATGCTTCCTCTCGTCAACCGCCCGATGCTCGAACACCTTGTCTGCGCCGTCAGGGACGCCGGGATCACCACCATGATACTTGTCGTCGGCTACGGCGAACGGGAAGTGCGGGAGTGGTTCGGCGACGGGAGCCGTTTCGGAGTCTCGATACGGTACGTCACCCAGCGCCATCAACTCGGTACGGGCGACGCCCTCATGGCTACGAAGGGCCTGACCACCGGCAGGTTCCTGATGCTCAACGGGGACATGATCGTCGAGAGCGGCGACCTTACCGCCCTCTGCCGGATGGGCGCCCCCTGCATGGGAGTGCATGAGTCAGATCACCCCCAGGACTACGGTGTCGTCACCCTGGAAGGCGACCAGATCACCGGGCTCGAGGAGAAGTCAAAGCATCCCAGGAGCACCTGGATCAATGCCGGGGTCTACCTCTTCGACCAGGAGATCTATGCGAGGACCGAAGGCATCTCCCTCTCAGGACGCGGCGAGTACGAACTCACCGACGCCCTCGAAGGATACATCCGCGAAGGCAGTCTCAGGACCTATCCCCTCGGCACCTGGATGGACGTCGGGGCGCCATGGGATCTCCTCGACGCCAACGCCACGCTCCTCGCCGGGATGGACACATCCTGCGAGGGCACCGTCGAGGAGGGCGTCGTCGTCCACGGCAAACTCATCGTGGGCAAAAACTCGGTCGTCAAGGCCGGAACCTACATCGAGGGAGACTGCATCATCGGCGAAGAATGCACCGTGGGGCCGCACGCCTACCTCCGGGGTTCGACCACCATTGGCGACCGCTGTCACATAGGCCATTCGGTCGAGGTGAAAAACTCGATCATCTTCGCGGAGACCAAGATCCCGCACTTCAACTACATCGGAGACTCGGTCATCGGAGGCCACTGCAACTTCGGTGCAGGGACGAAAGTGGCAAACCTCAGGCACGACCACGGCATCATCAAGGTCAACGGCCGTTCAACAGGGAGAAAGAAGTTCGGGGCCATCATCGGCGACCATGTCCTCTTCGGGATCAACTGTTCGGTGAATGTGGGCAGCGTCATCGGGAGTTACTCACTCATCGGACCGCACAGTCTCGTTGAAGGGACACTGCAGGACCGGACCGTGATCAGGTAGGTGAATGAAGATGCAGGCAGTCATTCTTGCAGCAGGAGAGGGCAAACGTCTCCGCCCCCTCACCCATGCGGTGCCTAAGGCGATGGTACCGGTGGCCAACCGCCCGATCATCGAGTACATCGTGCGGGCACTGGAGAAGAACGGGATCAGAGATATCATCGTCGTTGTCGGATACCAGAAAGAGCGGGTGATCAGGTATCTCAACAGCCTTGATCTCCCGGTGAGGGTCGTCGTCCAGGAACGGCAACTCGGCACCGCCCATGCCCTGCAGTGCGCCGCCCAGTTCATCAAGGAGGACTTCCTCCTCCTGCCAGGGGACAACTACATCGACACGGCATCGATCGCACGGATCATGCAGCAGAAAAACGCCGTCCTGACCTGGGAACACCCCTACCCCTCCAACTTCGGAGTGCTCACGATCAAAGACGGTCTTGTCAGGCAGGTCATCGAGAAACCGGACGAAGCCCCCGGGTTCACCGTCTCGACCGGGATCTTCTCCCTCGAACCAGGCTTCCTCGATTATCTCGAGAGCACCGAGATCCCGGACGCCATCAATGCCATGATCGCAGCCGACACGCCGCTCAAGGCGGTCAGGGCCGCAGACTGGCAGGACGCCATCTACCCCTGGGACCTTCTGCGGCTGAACGCCGCCCTTCTCCGGGACGTCACCCAGGAAAGGGGCGGGAAGATCGGATCGAACGTGGTGATCAGAGGCCCGGTCTCCATCGGGCGGGGGACCACCATCGGCCCGAACACCACCATCCTCGGACCGGTGGTGATCGGCGAGGACTGTGCGATCGGTCCCAACTGTGTTGTCCTCCCTGAGACCAGCATCGGTGCCAGAACCGAGATCGAACCCTTCACGATGATCGGGCGGTCCCTCATCCTTGACGATGTCAGGATCGGTTCGCACGCCCGGATCACCGATGCCGTCATCGGGACCGGGTCGCACCTTGGCGACCACATGACCACCGTGCCGCACAAGACCATTTTCTCCATCGAGGGCGAGTTGATCAGGGCGAAGTTCGGCGCCATTGTCGGCGACAACGTCAGAACCGCTCCATTTTGCGTGCTCAAAAATTGCATCATCGGCAATGGTGCAGAGGTGGAAGATGGAAAAACGATCTATGGCGATGTCCCGGATGGAGCAAGAATTATATAAAATATAAAAAAATAGGCAGAAGGACAACAGAGAGTGATGCTGTTTGTGCGGGATTGTGGGATACATCGGATGGCGAGACGCTGCCCCCCTCGTTATCGAAGGCCTGAAAAGGCTTGAGTACCGGGGTTACGACTCTTTCGGAGTCGCCACCGAAAACGGCCAGATCAGGGTCGTGAAAAAAAGCGGGAGGATCTCAGAGAACGGCGCAGATCTCACATCTCTCACCGGGCAGATCGGAATCGGCCACACGCGCTGGGCGACCCACGGGGTGCCAAACGACACCAACGCCCACCCTCACACCGACTGTACCGGCCGGATCGCCGTGGTCCACAACGGGATCATCGAGAACTACGCGCTCCTCAAGAGGAAACTCATCGAGAGGGGGCACCGGTTCAAGAGCGAGACCGACACCGAGGTGATCGCTCACCTGATCGAGGAATACTACAAGGGCGACCTCCTGACCGCAGTCGGCGAAACGCTCCGCCACCTCGAGGGCTCGTACGCCGTTCTGGCCATCGCCGAGAACGATCCCAGGATCATCGTCGCCAGGAAGAGCAGTCCCCTCGTCCTCGGGATAGGAGACGGCGAGATGCTCTGCGCCTCAGACATCACCCCGCTCCTCGAACACACCGAGCGCGCAGTCTTCCTTAAAGACGGGGACATCGCCGCCCTCACCCCCTCGCGCATCGACATCTATCATGACGGCGTCCCGGTCGAGCGGTCGGTCGACCACATTACCTGGAGCCTTGACGACGCCCGCAAAGGTGGGTTCGAACATTATATGCTCAAGGAGATCTACGAGCAGCCAAAGGTCTTCTTCGACACCGTCAAGTCGACCGAGAACGACAGCCGCCTGCCAATGCTCAGGATCCCGGCCGAGGTGACGGTGGTCGCCTGCGGCACGTCGTACCATGCGGCCCTCATCTTCCGCTACCTCGCAGAGGAGTACAGCCACAAACGAGTGAGTGTGGAATTTGCCTCAGAGTTCAAATATTACACCCCGCCGATCAGAGACATGGTCATCGCAGTGACCCAGTCGGGAGAGACTGCAGACACGCTCGCTGCGATCGAACGGGCAAAATCCAGAAACTGCTCGACCCTTGCGATCACCAATGTCCTGGGAAGTTCGATCACCAGAATCGCCGACTGGACTCTCTTCATGTGTGCGGGACCGGAGATCTCGGTCGCCGCGACCAAGTCCTTCACCGCACAACTGGCGGTCTTTATGGCGATTCTCAACGAGATGTGCGACGGGAGGTTCACCGACACCCTTGCCCGCGCCCATTGCTCTGTCGAGCGGGTGCTCTCGTACGAACTCGAAGACGCGGTCGCGATCATCAAAAATGCCTCGGAGATGTTCTATGTCGGCCGCGGGGTCTTCTACCCGGTGGCGCTCGAAGGGGCACTGAAGATGAAGGAGATCTCATACATCCATGCCGAGGGATACGCAGCCGGCGAACTGAAACACGGCCCCTTCGCCCTCCTCTCCGAGGAGACGCCGGTGGTCGCGATCTGCACCCCCTCGCCGACCTATGGTGTAATGCTCTCCAACATCAAGGAGATGAAGGCGCGCGGCGCCCCGGTCATCGGCATCGGGGCCGAAGGAGACACCGAAGCCCAGAGTATCGTCGATGTCTTCATCCCGGTCCCCGAAGACCACCAGATCGTCCAGGCGCTCACGGTCTCGGTGGTCCTCCAGCTCCTCGCGTACCATACCGCCATAGCCTTAAACCGGGATATCGATAAACCTAGAAACCTAGCTAAGAGTGTGACCGTCGAATGATCGAATACGGCAGGAACAGAGTAGGAGAGGGTGCACGCATCTTTGATCCGGTCACCCTCGGATTCCCCTCACGAGACCGGATGGGGAATGAGGACTATCTCGGAACCATTATCGGGAGAGATGCAGTCCTCAGGTCGGGGACCGTGATCTACTGCGATGTAGAGATCGGCGACGGGTTCTCGACCGGGCATAACGTAATGATCAGGGAGCGGACCAAGATCGGGAACCATGTGGCTGTCGGCACCGCAACGGTGATCGAGGGCGACAGTGTCATCGGCGACCATGTCTCCCTCCAGAGCATGGTCTACATCCCGACAAACACCTCCATCGGCGACCGCGTCTTCATCGGGCCGAACGCCGTCCTCACCAACGATCGCTACCCGCCTCGGGGGCAGGCCCCTCTCCAGGGCCCGGCGATCAGGGACGGGGTCTCGATCGGAGCCGGCGCGGTGCTCCTCCCCGGGATCACCATCGGCGAAGGGGCGCTCGTAGCCGCAGGTTCGATCGTCACCCACGACGTCCCCGAGCAGATGATGGCCATCGGTTCACCGGCGCGCTTCGTCGACCTCCCTCAGGGGATGCGTGACTGAGATGGGTGTCCCGATCGCTCGTCCCCTCCTGGGGACAGAAGAAGCGGACGCGGTCTCAGCCGTCCTTGCCTCCGGGATGGTAGCCCAGGGTGAACAGACTGCGAGGTTTGAGGAAGAGTTCGCTGGTTTCTGCGGCGCATCACATGCCGTGGCGACGAATTCAGGGACGTCCGCCCTCCACGCAGCGCTGCTCGCCGCAGGCGTGGAGCCCGGCGACGAGGTGATCGTTCCGGCTTTCTCCTTCATCGCCACGGCGACGGCGGTCTCGATGTGCGGGGCGACCCCGGCCTTTGCCGATGTCGAAGAGGCGACGGCGACCATCGACCCCGAGTCGGCCGCGACACTGGTGACGCCCAGGACAAAGGCCGTCATCGGCGTCCACCTCTACGGTCAACCCTGCGATGCAGGGGCCATCAATGATCTCTGTGCCGATAGGAATCTCATCTTCATCGAAGACGCCGCCCAGGCCCACGGCGCAGAATATCACGGCAAAAAGACCGGATCACTCGGAGACCTCGCCTGTTTCTCGTTCTATGCCACCAAGAACATGACCACCGGGGAGGGCGGGATGGTCACGACCGGAGACGATGAGTATGCCACTCATCTCAGGAGGATCATCAACCATGGCCAGGCCGAGAAATACCTCCACACCGAACTCGGCTACAACTACCGGATGACCGATATCGCCGCAGCCGTCGGGCGGGTGCAACTCGAAAAACTCCCGGCATTCAACCAGCGCCGCCGGGAGACGGCCACCTATTATACCAGACACATCCGCGTCGGCGGGCTGCTGACCCCGGTCGTCACCCCTGACCGGAGTCATGTCTGGCACCAGTATGTCATGCGGGCCACCCCGGCATGTCCGTTGAGTCGGGATGACCTGATGGCACGACTGAGAAAGAAGGGGATCGGGACGGCCGTCCACTATCCTGTTCCCATCAACAAACAGCCGCTCTATCAGGCGAAATTTTCGTCCTGCCCGGTCTCCGAGCGTCTCGCCGCCTCGGTCTTCTCCATTCCGGTTCACCCCGCCGTCAACGACGAGGAACGGGCATATATTGCCGCAACGATCAACGAGGTGGTCTGAGATGGATGCAGGCGTCATCGGGACCGGGGTGATGGGCAGAAACCACGTCAGGGTCTACTCCGAACTCAAGGAGGTCGAAACCACCTATGTCTACGACCTCGACACCGCGGCCGCAGAACAGGTCGCGGCGACGACCGGTGCGGAGGTCTGTACCTCGATGGACGAACTCCTCAGGAAGGCCGAGTGCGTCTCGGTCTGTGTCCCGACCCCCTATCACTTCTCGACCGCACGCCAGGTCATCAACGCCGGGGTCAACACCCTCATCGAGAAACCGATCTGCCTCACCGCAGAAGAGGGCGAACAACTCCTCGCCGAGATCCCTGACGACATCACCGTCGGCGTCGGACACATTGAACGCTTCAACCCCATCGTCGAGGAGATCAAAGGCCTGGTCACCAATCCGCTCTATGTCCAGGTCTCCAGGCACAACCCGACCTCCGCCAGGGTCACCGGTTCCTCGGTCGTCGAGGATCTGATGATCCACGACATCGACGTCGTCCTCAACGCCCTCTTCTCGGGATCGCACACCCTCACCAGCACCGGCACCCAGGACATCGCCTCGGCCCTCTTCACCTTCGGTACCACCCCGGTCTACCTCTCGGCCTCAAGGAAGGCCTCCAAGAAGGTACGGACGATCTATATCGAGGAGGAGGAGGCGACGATCGAGGGCGACTTCATGACCCAGGAGGTCTATGTCTACCGCAAGCCGGGGGCGTACGGTCTGGAGGACGGCCATTACCGGCAGGAGAACATCATCGAGAAAGTACTCGTCAACAAGGTCGAGCCCCTCAAGACCGAACTCCAGGCCTTTGTCCGCGCAGCGCGGGACGGGACGCCCTTCCCGGTCACACCGGCACAGGGACTTGCAAACCTCAGGGTCTGCGAAGAGATCAAGAAAGGGCTCCTCGCCTGAGTGAGAGAGAAGGCACACCATGACAGACACACTCAGCGAACTGATCAAAGCACGGGGGCCGATCCGACGGATCGGGGTTGTCGGGATGGGCTATGTCGGCACCCCGGCCGCCGCCCTCTTCGCCGACTTACCAGAAATCAAAGAAGTTATTGGTTTTGAACGCGGCTCTCCCGTCTCGGAGGAGAAAGTCGCCACCCTCAACCGCGGCGAGTGTCCGCTGAAAGGAGAGGAACCAGGGCTTGCCGAACTGATCAAAAAGGTCGTGGCGGCCGGCACCTTCAGGGCCACCGGCGACTATGCCCCGGTCACCGACCTGGACGCCGTGACCATCTCGGTCCAGACACCGTTCAGGAACAAAAAAGACCTGATCCCCGACTACACCCCCCTTAAAAGCGCACTCCGTTCGGTCGGCGAGCACCTAACCGAAGGGACGCTTGTCGTCGTCGAGTCGACGGTCACCCCCGGCACCACCGTCGGCATGGCCAGGGAGATTCTGGAGGAGGCCTCCGGCCTCGTTGCCGGGGAGGGCTTTGCCCTGGCGCACGCCCCCGAGCGGGTGATGGTCGGGCGGTTGCTCAAAAACATCAAGGAACACGACCGGTGCGTCGGCGGGATCGACGAGGCGAGCACCGCCCGCGCCGTCGAACTCTACGCCCCGCTCCTCACCGCCGGCCATGTCATCCCGATGACCGCCACCGCCGCCGAGGTCACCAAGACCGCCGAGAACACCTTCCGAGACCTCCAGATCGCCGCCGCAAACCAGCTCGCCCTGTACTGCGAGGCGATGGGCGTCAACTTCTACGAGGTCCGCACCGGTATCGCCTCGCTCAAGGGCGAGGGGATCACTCGCGCCATCCTCTGGCCCGGGGCTGGCGTCGGCGGCCACTGTCTCACCAAGGACACCTATCACCTGGAGCGGGGAGTGCGGGCCCCCGGAGCAGGGGCCCTCGACTTCCCGGCGGACCGCGAGTCCCTGTACACCCTCGCACGAGGGATCAACGACTTCATGCCCCATCACATGCTCACCCTGACCGGATCTGCACTTGAACAGGCCGACAAGGATCTGGACGGCGCAAAGATCGCCCTCCTCGGATGGGCCTTCATCGCAGACTCAGACGATGCCCGCGAGAGTCCTTCCGAGACCTATTACGAGGCCGCAACCGCCGCCGGGGCAGAGGTCAGGGTCCACGACCCGTGGGTCAGGCATGCCGACGAAGCGGAGATCTCAGACGATCTCGAAGCGGTGCTCTCAGGCGCCGACGCCGTCGCCCTTTTTACCGCCCACCGTGAATACCGCAGCCTCGATCCCGAGAGGGTGAAGACCCTCTGCGGATGCGAACACCCGGCCGTCATCGACGGAAGGAACCTCATCGCACCCGACCCCTGGATCGAGGCCGGGTTCTCATACCGCGGCATCGGGAGAGGCGACAGAAACACCCACACCCTCCGGTGATCACCCATGAAAATTCTGCTCGTTTCAACCCAGGACTACATCCACCACCCGGTCCCGTCACGCCACCACTACATCTTCGAGGAACTCGCCACCAGACATGAGGTGCATGTCCCTCATTTCCATGTGAGCAACGGGCCCGAGCGGCCCACCCGCCTCCATGTCCACGAGGCGACCCTCTTCCCCTTCAAGAGTCCGGTTCTCCATTACACGACAAACGCCCCCTATCATGCGGCGGTGATGAACCGGATCATCAAGGAAAATGAGATCGACGTGGTGGTCGCAGGCCACCTCCTCGCAGGAACCGCAGTGATCAGGGCCGCACAGAAGAGAGAGATCCCTGTCGTCTTCGACCTGAAAGACTGGCTCCCTGACTCTGCAGCGGCCTATTATCATAACCCCCTCCTGAAGGATACCATCTACAAGACTGTCTGGGCAATCACCAGATACAATCTCGACCACAGCACGGCGATCACAACCGTATCTCCGTCACTGGTCGATCGGCTCAAAGAGCATGGTTATTCTTCTCAGTTGATCACAAACGGGGTGAATACTGATTATTTCAAACCGATGGACGACTCGGCAAAGAGAGAAGTCCTCGGAATACCTGAAGATACCTTTGTAGTTGGGTTCTCCGGCAGTATTGAACGGTTTTTCGACCTTGAATGGGTTATAAAATCCTTCAAAAAAGTTCTTGCCTTCCATGAAAATTCGGTTCTCCTGATCGTCGGCGGTTCACTCTTCACGACTTATGACCAGGAACTCAAGATCCTAGCAGAACGCCTTGGACTGAAAGACAAAATCATCTTCACCGGAACCGTCCCTTACCCGGAGATGCCTGAATATGTCGCCTGCATGGACGTATGTCTTATTCCATTCTCATCTGCGACCTGGGACAATATCGCCCTCCCGAACAAGTTCTTCGAGTACTCAGCCTGCGGCAAACCGATCCTCTCTACTCCAGTCCCTGATGTGATGAAGATCGCACAGGAGAACTACATTGTCTACCGCTCGGAAGAAGAATTCCTGGAACAAATAAAGGACTTGATCCAGACACCGCGCCGGTATGACCTTGATCTCTCTGATTACAGCTGGAAGGTGAAGGCACAGGAGTTCGAGGATCTCTTCACCAGACTTCTCCGGAATGGTCGATCATAATTATAATTACAAGAAATTAAATCATCAGATCACAAAGATCGTTGCAATATCAAAGAAATGCAGAGGTATCATATGGATTTAACAGCGCTTTCAAAGAAGCGGAACTACATCGTCATCGGCCTGGTCGCCCTCTTCACCGTGCTTGCACTCTGGGTCAGACTTATCCCGATGGCCGGCCTTACCGCATCAGGGGAGGTGAACCTCCTCGGCAACGACGCCTGGTATAACTTCAGGCAGGTCGAATTACTTGTCGCAAACGGGCTTGCATATGCCTGGTTCGACCCGATGACCCTCTACCCCACCGGCGACACCATCCACTGGGGGCCGCTCTTCACCACCATCGCGGCGGTCTTCACCATCCTCACCGGGGCATCCACCCCGCCAGAGATGGCCGTCGCCGCTTCAATGATCCCGGCCTTTATGGGCGCGGCGATGGTCCCGCTCGTCTATCTCATCGGCAGGAGACTTGCCGACTGGAAGAGCGGGCTCTTTGCCGCTGCGTTCATGGCTTTTGTCGGGGGTGCGTATTTTTACCGTTCCATCTTCGGCTTTCTCGACCACCATATCGCAGAGACCCTCTTTGCGACTATCTTTGCCCTCGCCTATATTGTCGCGATCTCAAAGGGACGCGAGCAGAGCGTGGATCTCAGGTCGGTCGAGACATTGAAACGGCCGGCCATTCTCGGTGCGGTCGCGGGCGTCGCCTATCTTCTCGGGCTCTTCGTGATGCCGACGATGATCCTCTTCGCCCTGATCGTGGCCATTTACACCCTATTCCAGTTCATCTTCGACGCCTGGCAGGGACGGGAGAGTGCCGACCTCCTGGTGATCAACACCGTGCTCTTCGCGGTGGCGACCGTCGGGCTCCTCATCTTCGGGCTCAAGCACGAGGGCTTCGGCTTCGCCAGGTATTCACTCGGGCACGTACTCTCGTACCTGCTGATCATCGCCGGCACCTGGGCACTCTATCTCCTGGCCAGAGTTACAAAGGAACGTCCAAAATACATATATCCCCTCTCGCTTCTGGGGATCAGTGTCTTCGGCCTCATCGGCATGATGATCGTCGCACCAGACATCTATGCAATCTTTGTCAGTAACTTCCTCGGTTTCTTTGGCCAATCAGCCCAGATCCTCACTGTCATGGAGGCAGCTCCCTGGAGCTTCGAGAAGGCCTGGTATGCCTTCGGATACGGCCTGGTCCTGATGGCCGGGGGCCTCGCCGTCCTGGGCTATGGAGCGGTTGCGAAGCGGCGGCCAGAACACCTCTTTGTTCTTGTCTGGTCGGCCCTCCTCCTCATCTCCACCTGGCGGCACCTCAGGTATGAGTATTACCTCGCCGTCAATGTCGCCCTCCTCGCCGGGCTCTGTGCCGGCACGGTCTTTGACTGGGGATGGAAGGGGCTTGCAACATCCAGAACGCGCGTTCAACCACAGAAAGAAGAGACGAATACCGGCAAGGGGAAGAAGAAAAACACCCCGAAAAAGTCGGAAAAGAAAGCCTCCGGGCCGGACCCGATGCAGATCCTCGGCATGATCATAACAGGGATCCTCTCCATCGCCTTCATCTTCACCTCGGCCCAGGCAAACATCGGTTTTTCAGAGAGCATGGGGTTGTACGGCGGGATGAACCACCCCGACGACCAGCAGTGGCAGGAGGCGCTTTTCTGGATGAATGAGCACACGCCAGACCCGGGCGTCGACTACTACCAGATCTATGAGAAGGAAGGCTTCCAGTACCCGCCCGAGTCGTACGGCGTGATGTCCTGGTGGGACTATGGCCACTTTATCACCACCATCGCCCACCGGATCCCGAACGCCAACCCCTTCCAGCACGGGGTTGTCGGCCCGAACGGCGTTGCAGCCTTCTTCGTGACCGGGGACGAGGACGAAGCGGTAAGGATCATGGAGGCCGACGGCACGAAGTACATCATGACCGACTATAAGATGGATAATACCGCGGTATTTGACGCAATGGCGACCTGGGACGATCCTGTGAATAAATCAGCACCATACAAACCGTATTTCCTCTTCCAGGATCCCGGGAATCCAGGTACATTCCAGACGGCCCAGATGTATGGGCCGGCCTATTTCGAGTCCATGACTTCGAAGCTCCACAACTTCGACGGTTCGATGGTCGAACCCTCACAGGTACTCTACGTCGAATATGCCGAAGCAGGGGCGTCCGGGTATTCCATGCCGGTGATCACCAATGCCGGGATGATGAATGCCACAGAGGCTGAGGCAAAGGTCGGGGCCTTCAATGCCAACGCAAAGTCGGGGATGAAGGCTGCCATCTACGGGACAGGGAGCCGGGTCGACCTCCCGCCGGAGAAGGTGCCGGCCCTCCATCACTTCAGACTGGTCTTCGAGTCAAGCGGAAGTATACTAAGCGCACTGTATCCAGGCACGCCCGACATCAAGAATGTCAAGGTCTTCGAGTACGTTCAGGGCGCGCGGATCAAAGGCGAGGGAACGATCGAGGTTGACCTCGTCACCAACACCGGACGGGCCTTCACCTATCGGCAGGAGAGCGTGAACGGCGAATTCGTGGTGCCGTACTCCACCACCGGGACATCGTACGACGTAAAAGCGACCGGACCGTACCGGATCGTCGGGACCGGGACGACCGTCGACGTCCCGGAGAACGCCGTGATGCAGGGGTTGGTCGTCGGGGCATGAGGTGTGCTGCGGTCACCGGGAAGGTGTTTGCCAGGCACGACATGGAGGCCTATCCGGGCACCTCCCATGCCGAGACCGGGGCGCGCCTGCGGGAGGTGCTCACCGGCCTCCCGCCTGATGTCCCGGTCCGCCCCCCGGTGGCCGCCGACCAGGCGGCGATCGAACGTGTCCATGATCCGGCCTATGTCAGATGGGTCTTCGAGATGGCCCGCGGCGGGCGATTTCTGGACGCAAACACCTATATCTCGCCGCAGGGCGTCCAGACGGCAATGATGGCGGCGGGGTCCGCTCATGCCGCCGTCGAGAGGGCCCTGGACGGCGAGAACTCTTTTGCGCTTGTCCGCCCTCCGGGCCATCATGCCGAACCCGACCGGCAGATGGGCTTCTGCATCTTCAACAACGTGGCCGTGGCCGCGGCAGAGATCCTGGAGGAGGTGGGCCGGGTGGCGATCCTTGACTGGGATCTGCACCACGGCAATGGGACACAGAAGATCTTTTATTCATCGGAGAACGTGCTCTTCTGCTCGGTCCATCAACGGGAAAGTTTTCCCGGGACCGGATGGCCCGAGGAGATCGGGACCGGCCGGGGAAAGGGCTGCTCGCTCAACGCCCCGCTGGCGCCGGGGTCCGGGCTCGCGGATTATCTCCACATCTTCTCGGAGGTCTTTCTCCCGGCGATCCGCGCACACCGTCCCGACGTGGTCATCGTCTCGGCCGGGCAGGACGGACTCGCCGACGACCCGCACGGTTCGATGCGGCTTGCACCCCGCGACTACGGGGACCTGACCGCACAACTCCTCTCCCTGGACCTCCCGCTGGCCCTGGTCCTCGAGGGGGGCTACGGCCCCTCGCACGGGCAGGCCGTGGCCTCGATCTTTGCAGCCCTGAAGGGGGGAATCTCTGTTCCTGAAGAGTCAGGGGTGCCGGGGCGTTCGACGACAGCCCTCGCAGAAAAATTGAAGAGATTGATCTATTACTGAGGCCGCTTTCCCGGGATGCGGTCCTTGTTCATATGGGAGACCTCGAAGCCGGGGACGATCACCCGCACCACCGGGACGCAGGTTCTCGTGAGGTCGCAGACCAGGACGTGTTCTGCCACCTTCCCGACCTCGTCGAGGGCCACCCCGATATCTTCGTCAAAATAGTCGGTGGCAAGGTTCGGGAGAGACTCGATCGGGACATCCTCTGCCTCCCTGAACCACTCTCTGTTGATCCGCTTCATCCGGTCATACCCGATCCGCTCCAGGAACTCCTGCCTGCCCGGGTTGACCCGGCCTCCCTGGAGTTGGCTGGCGCGGCTCTGCGCCACCTCGGTGAGCGCCCTGAGCGCTGCGATCTCCGGGTCGAGATGCGTGCCCGCACCCATCACCAGGAGGGAGGGATCCTTCGTGACCGTGTCATCGGCAGCCGCGGCAACCGTTGGGATCCCGGTCTTCCCTTCGAGGAGCCAGAGATGGATCGCGATGCCGTTCTCCTCAAAGATCTCAAGGAGATCACGCACCGGCCCGGACGCGCCGACCGCTATCCTGGTACCCATATTGTGCCGGCGTTCAGCGCTCGATAGGCAATCTCGTTCGATCACCTCAAGAAGAGCATGGAGGACCGCCTCCTCCATTACATTGCCCGAGGCAAGCCCGTTGGTATCGGAGATGAAGAGAGGAACGGTCATCCCCAGACAGTCATAGGGATGGAAGACCGCGTTGCTCGGGACCAGGAGTTCCTCCTCGTTGAGAAGATCCCAACCAGGGGTCCAGTGAAGTTTCTCGTTTTTCTCAAGGGCTCTTGGGAGGATGATTTCCTCGGGATCGAGAGCACGGCGGTGACCGAGTTCCTCGAAACTCGCATACTCCATATGATCGCCATGATACTCGCCCGAATATCGTTCGACCGCCTCCATCATCGCAGAGACCTTCGCCTGGAGCGGGCCCTTTCCCTTGCCTGCATGATACTTCGACGCACCGAGTGCGGCGCCAGGGCGGTATGCCGAGAAACACGGGATCCGGAGTCGATCCGATTCGGTCATCTCCTCGACCGAGACCACACCGATCTCCTCCATGAGGGGCTCGATAACCTTCAGGGTTTCTTCCGGGGATCTCGTACGATGGGTGCCATCGTAAAACTGTTTTTCGATGTGGGTGAAGGTGAGGGACATTATAAAGGAATTAGTGGGGTTCTATTTTATACCTTCACGCTCCACAATCCTTCATGGACGCCACTGAGGTCGCTGTGGGGATGGCAGTTCGCTACCCCAGGACCGGCACGGCCGGGAATGTGGCCAGGATCGAGGTGATCGAGGACGAGACCTTTGCCGCACTCGATTCCACCGGGCTCCTGTACCGCGTCGATACCCTTGAGCCTGCCGCCCATCCGACCCGCCATCACGCCAAGAAAAGCAGAGATCTTGAGAGCCTTGTCAGGAAGGAGGCCGAGTTCGGCAAAGACATCAGCGATGCCTGGCAGAACATCGACAACGCCTGCGAGGGCGGAGGTTAATCCACCTCTTCCTCGTTCCCGAGCGGAATTGTTGTCAGCTTCACTGACTCCACCCCTTTCTGCGACATGAGCCGCTCTGCGATCTTTTTTAGTTCGGTACCGTCGCCGCGCAGGAGGATCACCTCAAGGCACTGGTCGTGGCTGAGGTGGGCATGCATCGAGGCCTGGATGGTCTTGATATATTCGTGCTGGATGTCGGTGATCGTCTGGAGGAGACCGCGCTGATCATGATCATAGACCATCGTGATCACACCCTGCCGTTCACCCTTGACATCAGACATCCACTGATAATAGGTGATGTAACTCCTTATCGCGTCCCGTATACCCTCCGACCGGGAAGAGTAACCCCTGGCACCGATGATCCCATCGAACTTGTCAAGGAGATTCTTTGGAAGAGAGATCCCGATCCTGGAGAGTTCGCTGTCATGCTGCATGATATGGTATAGTACGCACGACAATATAAAGAATGCAGGTTGGGGTAACAATAAATCAGTACTTCGACCGGACGAGAGGCATACGTAGTGTGTGTGCCATCCTGAAACAAACCAGAAATCGGACCTCTGCCACCGGCACCGATTTATCTATAAAGACTGCGATATATATGGGAAGGGAGGTTTGAAGCAGTTTGCATGACGTAACGGTACCAAACGTCAATATCGGGCTCGTCGGCCACGTGGACCATGGCAAGACGACGCTCGTCTCAGGGTTAACCGGGGCCTGGACCGACCGGCACAGCGAGGAGATGAAACGGGGCATCTCGATCAGGCTTGGATATGCCGACGCCACCTTTTACCAGTGTGAGAAACACGAGGGCAGCGAGGCATTCTCAACGCAGTCGACATGCCCGATCTGTGGCGGACCATGTGAGCCGTTCAGGACAGTCTCGTTCGTCGACGCTCCGGGTCACGAGACCCTGATGGCGACGATGCTTTCGGGTTCTGCTCTGATGGACGGGGCGATGCTTGTCATCGCCGCCAACGAGCCCTGCCCGCAGCCACAGACAAAGGAACACCTGATGGCCCTGGAACTGGTGGGAATCAAGAATATCGTCATCGTTCAGAACAAGATCGATGTCGTCTCACAGGCCGAAGCCGTCAAACATTACCAGCAGATCAAGCAGTTCGTGAAGGGGACCATCGCTGAGAACGCACCCATCATCCCGGTTTCTGCACAGAAAGGGATCAATATCGGTGCCCTCATCGAGGCGCTCAACGAGTACATCCCCTCGCCCGAACGTGACCCCGAGGCCAGAGCCCAGATGCTCATCGCACGGTCCTTTGATATCAACAAACCAGGCTCGCACTGGCGCGAGATGAAGGGCGGAGTCATCGGGGGATCTCTGGTCAACGGTGTCATCAAGGACGGCGACGAGATCGAGATCCGGCCGGGTATCAGGACCGAGGTGGAGAACAAAACCGTCTGGGAACCGATCCAGACAAAGGTCGTCTCGATCCACACCGGAACGACAAAAGTCGCTGAAGCGACACCAGGCGGGCTGATGGCTCTCGGGACAAAACTCGATCCGGCGATCACCAAGAGCGATACGCTGGTCGGGCAGGTCGCGGGACATATCGGCGAGCTTCCGCCGGTCAGGGATCAACTCGTCTTCGAGGTGAAACTGATGGACCGTGTCGTCGGTTCGGGCAGCGAACTTGATATCGCCCCGCTGAAACACCGCGAGCCATTGATGCTCTCGGTGGGCACGGCCGTCACTGTCGGCGTCGTGACCAACACCAAGAAGGATCTGGCCGAGGTGGTCCTGAAACGCCCGGTCTGTGCTGAAGTCGGGGCACGGATCGCAATCAGCCGACAGGTCGAAGGGAGATGGCGGCTGATCGGGATGGGCACCCTCACCGAGTGAAGGTGCTCCTCGACACAAACGCCCTCATGATGCCGGTGCAGTTCCGGATCGATCTCTTCGACGAACTCCGGTCCCTGCTGGGGGGGTACGAGCCGCTGGTGCTCAGAGACGTCGTCGGGGAACTGAACGGACTGGCAAGAGGAGGGGGGAACGATGCCGCAGCGGCACGGGCCGGCCTCCTCTTTGCAGAACGCTGCAGAACAGTCGAGGGTAAGAGTACAGCCCCGTCGGTCGACGAACGAGTGGCTGCATATGCACAGACCGAAGGGTGCATGGTGGTGACAAATGACCGCCGTCTGCGGGAAGACCTGCTTGCAGCGGGTGTCCCTGTCATCTCCCTGAGAAAACAGAAGAAATTGGAACTACTGAGGAGTTAGCATGTATTATCGTGTGACGCTCCAGGACAAGGTCAGGGTGCCCCCGCACCGCCTTGGTGAGGACCTGGAGATTGTGATCCTGGACGAGCTCCAGAAGCAGCTCGAAGGGAGCATTGACAAAGAGATCGGGATCTTCATCGCCGTGACCACGATCGACGAGATCGGCGAGGGCGAGATCGTCCCCGGCGATGGGGCGGTATACTATGACGTGGCCTTCGAGGCGCTGGTGCTCAGGCTTGTCCTCCAGGAAGTGGTCGAGGGCGAGGTCGTCGAGACGACCGGCTTTGGAGCATTTATCTCGCTTGGCCCCATCGATGCCATGCTCCACGTGAGCCAGATCTCAGACGAATTCATCACCTACGACGAGAAGAACAACACCCTCAACTGCCAGGAGTCCGGGCGCTCGATCCAGGTGGGCGACGCGATCCGCTGCCGGGTGGTCACTCTGAGTCTCAACGAGCGTGAGCCCAGGGAGAGCAAGATCGGTCTGACGATGCGGCAGGCCGGCCTGGGAACCGAGAAGTGGCTGGACGAGGAACGCGAACAGGAGAAGAGTGAGTAAAAATGGCGACGGCGCGGAAGAAGAAACTGCTGAAGGTCTGCAGGGACTGCCACAAGGTGGTGGAGGGCGAGGTCTGCGTGACCTGCGGGTCCAGCAATCTGACTGAAGATTGGGCGGGCTACCTGGTCATCGTCGATCCAAACCGTTCCGAGATAGCGAAGCGGATGAATCTCGAGATGCCCGGAAGATACGCTCTGAAGGTTCGCTGATGTTGCTCCTGCCCGAAGAGCACAGAAAACATTTCAAAGAACCTTTCGGAGAACTCTTCCCCGAACTGGAAGATGCCCTCCCGACAATTGAAGGGAAGACCATCTACACCGTCGGAGATGTAGTGACGCACAACTTCCTTGCGGCCGGAGGGACGCCGGCGATCGCAGTGATCGACGGCTATACGATGCGTTCTCCATGTGGAAGGACTCCTCTCCTCCTCTTCAAACGGGTGCAGGTACAAAACCCGGCAGGCGCCCTGACCGATGAACTCATCGAGGCACTGGAGGAGGCGGTCAGGAACCCGCCGACCCTGATCATGGTTGAGGGAGAGGAGGACCTTGCGGTGATCCCTCTCGCGCTCATCGCACCGGAGGGTTCGGTCATTCTCTACGGTCAGCCCGGCGAAGGGGTCGTTGTCTGCAGGGTGACCGCAGATCTTAAAATAGCCGCAAAAGACCTCCTTTCTCTTTTTGTCCCCGCATAGGCCTGGCCCGGGCACCAGGCACCATGTTTTAAATAACCATGTCGACAATATTTGAGGGATATCGATGGAATTTAAGATCACCCGTGACTACCGGAACGAACTCCTGAGCCGGAGGGAACTCTACTTCACTCTCTCATATGAGGGTGCTACCCCCTCCCGGGCCGAGATCCTCGGGAAGCTGGGCGCAATGTTCGACGCCAAGAGAGAACTGATGGTGCTTGACTCGATGAAGAAGCAGTTTGGCAAAATGGAGCTCGAGGGTGTCGCCAGGATCTATGACACCGCAGACGACCTCGCAAAGACCGAGCGCGAATACCTTGTCAAGCGCAGCGCCGAGGTAAAGGCCGAGGAGGCCGAGTAACTATGGCGGCAAAGAAAAAGGCAGCGGCACCCGCGGCAGCGGTTAAGCGGAGCGCATTCTTCAAGGTCGAGGGCGAGACGGCTGTGCCGCAGCGGAAGTACTGTCCCCGCTGTGGGCCCGGTGTCTTCCTGGCCCAGCACAAGGACCGCCTTGCCTGTGGGAAGTGCGGCTATACCGAGTTCACCAAATAAGCGGAATGCAGAAGGGCGATAAGGTACTGGGGATCGAAGGGACAGCCTGGAACCTCAGTGCCGCTGTTTTTGGTGACGGCCTCATCTCCCTCTACTCAAAGCCGTATCAGCCGGTAAGTGGGGGGATTCATCCGCGAGAGGCGGCCCAGCACCATGCCTCCGAGATGCGGGAGGTCATTGCCAGGGTGCTCACCGCACCTGAGGAGATCGAGGCTGTGGCCTTCTCGCAGGGGCCGGGGCTCGGGCCATGCTTACGAACGGTGGCAACGGCAGCGAGAGCGCTCGCCCTCGCCCTGGACGTGCCCCTGGTCGGCGTGAACCATTGCGTCGCCCATGTGGAGATCGGTCGCTGGGCGACAGGGTGTGTGGATCCCATTACGCTGTACACCTCGGGGGCGAACACCCAGGTGTTCGGGTACCTGAACGGGCGGTACCGGATCTTCGGGGAGACGCTGGACATCGGGCTTGGAAACGGGCTCGACAAGTTCGCACGGAGCAAGAACCTCCCCCATCCGGGTGGGCCGAAGATCGAGGCGCTCGCACGAGGAGGGAACTATATCGATCTTCCCTACACCGTGAAAGGGATGGACCTCGCGTTTTCCGGGTTGATCTCCGCGGCACAGGAGAGCACGGCCCCGATCGAGGATGTCTGCCATTCTCTCCAGGAGACAGCCTTCGCCATGTGCGTCGAGGTGACCGAGCGGGCCCTGGCCCAGGCGGGCAAGGACGAGGTGCTGCTCGTCGGCGGGGTCGCCGCCAACACCCGTCTGCGCGAGATGCTCCGGACGATGTGCGAGGAGCGGGGGGCCAGGCTCTTCGTACCTGAACCGCAGTTCTGCGGGGACAACGGAGCGATGATCGCCTACACCGGCAAGGTCATGTTCGAGGCCGGGGCGACATTGCCGGTCGAGGCCTCCAGGGCGAACTCCCATTACCGGGCCGACGAGGTCGAGGTGGTCTGGCGGCATGACGACGAGACCGAGGTGCCCGAGGTCGGTCCTCGCCGGGGGGCCGAGGCGCTCGTCACCATCGGCGAGGAGACCGTGATCAAGAGGCGGGTCTCGAAGTCGTACCGGGTGGAGGCTCTCGACAGCAGACTGATCGCCGAACGGACGCGGGCAGAGGCGCGGCTCATCGCCGCCGCACGGAAGGCAGGGGTGGCGACCCCGATCATCGTCGATGTCTCGGGAGACACGATCACGATGGAGCGGGTGGAGGGCCCCCTGCTCAGGGACGCGCCGACGCCTGAGAATCTGGAACTCGCAGGTGTCGCGGTCGGCCGCCTTCACGGCGCGGGGATCATGCACGGCGACCTGACCACCTCGAACATGATCGAGCGCGATGGCCGGTGCGTGCTCATCGACTTCGGACTGGCCCATGCATCCGCGGAGGTCGAGGACCAGGGGGTGGACCTCCATGTCCTCTTCCAGATCCTGGAGAGCACGACCGAGAACCCCACAGACCTGAAGGAGAGTTTTATGCGGGGGTACGCCTCGGCCTTCCCCGGCGCGGCGGTGGCCGCAAAGCGGGAGCATGAGGTCGAACTGAGGGGGCGTTACCTCTGAGGCGGATCGCGGTGGTGACCTCCAACCCCCACAAGGTCGAGGAGGTGGCCAGTTTCTTCGCCGGGGTGGCAGAGGTCGAGCATGTCAGGATGGAGATCCCGGAGTACCGGGATGACGACGTGAGAGTCATCGCGCGGGAGAAGGCGCGGTATGCCTACTCCCAACTTGGCCAGGCGCTCATCGTGGACGATACGGCCTTCTCCATCGATGCGCTGAAGGGGTTCCCGGGCCCGTACGCGGCATATGTGCAGGACCGGATCGGAAACGACGGGATCCTGAAGTTGATGGAGGGCGTCACCGACCGGCGGGCGCACTTCGAGACGGCGATCGCCTACGCGGACGGCGAGGGCGAGGTGCATATCTTCTCGGGCGTGGTCGAAGGAGAGGTCACCGGAGAGGCGCGGGGCGAGGAGGGCTTCGGGTACGACCCGATCTTCGCCGTCGGAAGACGTACCTTTGCCGAGATCCCCCTCGGAGAGAAGAGCAAAATGTCCCATCGGGCGCGGGCGCTCGCGTCCTTCAGGGCCTGGCTTGAGGATCAATAAACCTTAAGTCGGCGAACATCATTGTACTTAGAACTGATTGCGTGGTGAGATAAGATATGGCACGGTTCCCCGAAGCTGAAGCACGGCTGCTCAATGTCAAGATCTGCATGCGTTGCAACGCACGGAACGCGGTACGGGCAACACAGTGTCGCAAGTGCGGCTACAAGCACCTGCGCCCAAAGAACAAGGACCGCAAGGCCTGATCACGGGAAGAACAGAGGGGGACTTGTGCCGGCAGGGGGGCCGGCGAGCCCTCACCATTCTTTTGTGTATTCGTTTTGCTGAGCCGTAGGTTCGGCTCACACACTGTAATAGGTGACTTTCTTTCCTTTCTCAGAGTATTCGCCGGCAAAGGTTTCGAGGTTGCGCTTGTACCCGATCCGATCGACGACGCCGAGTGCACGCAGATGTTCCCGCACCTGCATCACGTCCGCTTCGTCGCTCCAGTCGCGGGTGTAGACATAGACCACTTTGCGGTCGTCGCGTGAGTCGGGGTTCGGTCTGGCAGTGCTCACCTTCGCGGAGATGCCGAGGTCGCCGGCAAGGGTGGCGTCACGAATTTTCTTCCAGAGGGCGTCGACTCCTGAGATATCGGAGAAGATGAGCCATTTTCCGGCCTGTTCATCGTTGGGGCTGAGATCCTGGACCGCGGGGTTGTCGACGGTGATCCAGTACATCTGCGTGGTTCTGGTGGGGACGACCCCCTCGCCGGCCATGACCATCCGGTAGACTGCTTCGGTACTCCCAAAGCGCGTGAGGAGGGCGTCGGCGAGGGGGGGGTAGTCCCTGGAGAATCCGGCAAAGATCGCATCGAAGTCATTGAAAAAGTCGATCCCTGCTTCGACGCGGGAGAAGAGGGGGGCGCCGCGTGCTTCGAGCCCTCTGCTCAGCAGGATCTCAAAGATGCCGTAGGCGGCATCGGCAAGGGTATCGAAATCGACCTCATCCATGATTCATTTCTTGGAGAGAGGATGAAAAAAGGTTGTCATCCGGGCCGCGCCCGGTATCACGGGATAGGTCAGGCTCTGAGGGCGTCGGCCACGAGGGTCGCGGCCCGTTCGCCGGAGAGGAGCATGCCGCCAAAGATGGGACCCATCCGGCACTCGCCCGCGACGGCGTTGGCGGCCATGCCGCAGACCCAGAGGCCGGGGAAGACTTCTCTGGTGTGGTCGACAATCCTGGTCTCGGCCCGCTCGGCCCACATGTAGCCCTCGCCTTTGATCGCGAGGTCGGCACCCTTGCGGGCGACCATGTGGGAGATGGTGGCGTCGTGACCGGTGGCGTCGACGACGGCGCGGCACCTGATGGTGAGGGGGTCGACGTGGAGGCCGGCCATCTCGACCGGGCTCCAGTTGATGACCAGGCCGGAGACGCGGCCGTCGCCCTTGACGACGACGTCTTCGACGGCGATGAGGTTAAAGAACTCGGCGCCGGCGGTGCAGGCGCCGGCAGTGAGTTTGGAGACGGCCTCCACCGACTTCGCGACATGGTAGCCCGACTCGAACTCGGCCGAGACGATGCCAAAGTGATCGAGGAGGTGTTTTGCGCTGTCCTGGACGACGATCCTGGGGAACATCATCCCGCCGCCCCACATGCCCCCGCCGATGGAGAGTTTCTTCTCAATGAGCGCTACCTTGAGGCCGTTCTCGGCAAGAAGCGCGGCGCAGGCGATCCCCGAGGGTCCGCCGCCGACGACCGCGACGTCGAGGTCGAGGTACTCGGTCATTGTCTCCATCTGGGTGGCCAGGATCGCCCTGCTGATTGTCACTTCATCGAGTTCCATCGCTTCCACTTCGCAGAACAGATAGGGCATCACCCTACAAATAGCCACTCTCCGGCAGGGGTAAAGACAGAGGTATTATGAAGAGGGAAGGTACAGTGAATATCTGATAGTAATATGAAATGGAAGCGTGATCTGGGGCTCACGATGAGACAGATTATGACCTGGGCACTCCTGCTCCTGGTCTATCTGGTCTTTCTCACGATCCTCGGAACTTTGTTCGGTGTCGGGCCGTGGACGCTCATCGGTATCGCCTTCGTGATAGCGTTCGCTCAGTATTTCTTCTCGGACAAACTGGTGCTGATGAGCACCGGGGCCCGCGAGGTGTCGCCCGAGGAGTATCCCGTGCTCCACGACGTGGTGGAGAAACTGGCCGCCGAGGCCGGGATCCCCAAGCCGCGGGTCGCGGTGATGCCCACCCCGGTCCCGAACGCCTTTGCGACGGGGCGGAGCCCGAGCCATGCGGTGGTCGCGGCGACCGATTCGATCCTGCGTCTGCTCACCCGCGATGAACTCGAAGCGGTGCTTGCCCATGAGATTGCCCATGTGAAGAACCGAGACGTGATGACTCTCACCATTGCGAGTTTCCTTGCGATGGTGGCGGCGATCATCATGCAGAACGCCTGGCTCTTCTCCATCGCGGACCGCCGGGAAGGGGGCGCATGGATGGCCGCATGGGCCGTCTCCATCGTCGTCTGGATCGTCTCCACGCTGTTGATCAGATCGCTCTCCCGGTACCGGGAGTTCGCGGCGGACCGCGGCAGCGCATACATCACGGGGAACCCGAAGGCGCTCGTCTCCGCGCTCTACAAGATCAGCGGACGGATGGACATGGTGCCTGCCGAGAAGAGGAGAGAGGTCGAGGGGGCAAACGCCTTCTTCATCCTCCCGGCCATCTCGGGCAACACCCTGATGGAGCTCTTCTCCACCCACCCGACCCTGGAGAAGCGGGTGGAGGCGCTTGAGGCGCTCGAAGAAGAAGTCCGGTATATGCCGAGGTAACCCCTCGGGCAATACCATTTTATCTTCAGGGCGCGAATATTGTAAGGTATTCCCATACGGAATGCAACGCATCGATGGTCTAGTGGTATGACTTTGGCCTTCCAAGCCAATAGCCCGGGTTCAATTCCCGGTCGATGCATCGCTTTTGAAAAGATTGTTCTGAGCAGAGGAGCGCAGGCTTGTGCGCGGTTTCCGGTTCGTGCACGGAGCGAGGTGGTTGGCGGCACGGCGCCGGGAAGAAGATTTATTACCGCCCTGCACCTACCTATATAAGGACACGGGCTCGTGGTCTAGCTGGTTATGACGTCGCCTTCACACGGCGGAGGTCCTGAGTTCGAATCTCAGCGGGCCCACTTATCTTGCCATTTTTACAGATTTAGACCGATTCCACCATTACATTTGTTTGAAGATCGTACGTAGCGTTATCGGCCAATTGTCCAGTTCTTGGAGATCTATATTCTGGAACAAGTAATTCTCCGATTACATTGGGGCATGCCTCCGTTTCTGAACTCTATAGATTACAGCCGTTTTCGCTTTTTCCTCCTCGTTTCATATCTCTCATGTCCCCGATAGATCAATGAATATATCAGAGATGGCATCTACGCTGTACAACATATCCTGGCGGTGGAACAGCGATGGGGACCGACATAAACCTCTGTGTTGAGATCAAAGGAAGAAATGATGACGAGTGGAGACCGATCCTGGTTCCCAATCCCTACTATGACAAGGCCAACCTGGAATCAAAGCCTTACTCCCCGTCCAGAATGTACAATATACGAAACTCCGATCTGTTCGCGATATTGGCTGGCTTGGGAAACAGGACAATCAGTCCCAGTGGCGACAAATACGACAAGTTTACCATAATCTCCGAGCCGCGAGGTCTGCCTCCCGACGTTTCGCAGGAAGTCAGGGAAGAGCACGAGACGCTTTTGAAGGGTTACGATGGATGGGATGAGGAGGACTTCTATACATCGTGGCTTACGATCGGTGAGATCCTTGCTTTCGACTGGGACCAGTTTGTGACAATCAAGATCAACGTCAGTGAAAAAAACTATCTGAATATCATGAACGATAGGCCATTGGTTTATGATGGTGATCTAGACCTGCATAAAATCAGGAATATCTCTCGATCCGAGATGGACCGGATCATCAAGGGAGAAATTCCCAGGGAGGAGGGCACTTTTTACTACTCACTTATTGAAAAAGATATAACCTACCGCGAGCGCGTCGGCCCATTTCTAGAATTTTGCGAATACCTCGACTTCCAATTCAGTACTGGCAGCAATGCTGAGCGGGGCTCGAACGTCAGGCTCGTTTTCTGGTTTGATTTCTGAACGCATCGATAATGATAGTAAAAAAACCATTTTTTGGCTCTGTAGAATTAGGCATGAACGTGGGGTTCGAGCATACGTGATGAAAATTTCTCGTCACTTGCTCTCTCTCTCTTTTCAAGACAGGAGAATCGGTGGGGATCGTATTCCATCGCCGCCCCCACCATCTTCGGTCCGTGGGGGGTCTCGGGGGGTGAAACCCCCTCGGCGCGAGATGGCAGGGAAATCTCGACGATGGGGGGCGGCTGATCCATGAGAAGAATTTTCTATCCTCTGTGTATTGGCTTCAACGTGATATGACGAGTTCAAACTCTTATGCAAACCTGAAGAGAGGATCTTCGGGATCATTTTTCCATGAAAACCCCATTGAAATCAGAAATAGAATTCAATGTGTCGGTTTTCATTGGTTCAACTTGAGGCTCTTGCCTCATGCTGTTTCATGGTAAACCCTCATTTTTTTGGTTCGAGTATGATTCAACCTCCTTCCTCTATCTTCACACCCCCCGGCGAAGAGAATGATCGAGAGGATTTTTACAAAACCTTAGGAACCTTATTCACTGATGTTCTCGATATCTCGAATGTTTAAATGAGTCTTTAAATAAATAATAACCAGAAATTGGGAAAAAATTCATAAGGGTTTAATATGTACATATATTCCCCAGGCATATTATAAAATAAAGGATTTTAATGACATTCAAAAGAGAATTCGTGCAAGATGATCACGTCGGAGGCCGTACTATGAAAAAAACTATTGTTGTCCAGCGAAATGATCCAGATACCGATGCTGCTACCAATTCGCGGAAGCTGGCAGAACTCAAGGAGTTAGCACATGCTGCGGATTATGTGGTTGTTGGCACATTTGTGCAATCAATATATCCTAACAGGAAATACCAGATAGGTCCCGGGAAAGTGGATGACCTTGCAGGGCTTGTGGAATCTCTGGATGCTGAAAAAGTAATTTTTAACAACCAGCTGTCAATGACGCAGATCTACAATATCTCTGAGACGTGCAAATGTGAAGTAATGGACAGGTTCCAGCTTATTCTTGAGATATTTGCTGCAAGAGCCACTACAAGACGTGCAAAACTACAGGTAGAACTTGCGAAATTACGATATGAACATCCTAAAGCAAGATCTATTGTTTCCCTGCAGAAGAAGGATGAAAGGCAGGGCTTTATGGGTCTTGGAAGTTATGAGGATTCTTATGAGCAGGATATTAAGAAAAAGATCGTAAGAATCAGGACCGAACTTCTTCAGCATGGAAATGGGAGCGAGTCACTTCGCAGTTTCAGGCATGAAAGAGGATTTTCCCTTGTAGCTCTGGCAGGTTATACGAATGCGGGAAAAAGTACTCTTTTCCAGTCACTTGTAGAGGAAGAGACAGTAGTCAAGGACATGCTCTTTACGACACTATCTCCTACCACACGTTCTCTCATGGTTAATAACAGAAAAATGCTTCTGACCGATACTGTGGGATTTATCGAAGACCTCCCACACTTGATGGTGGATGCGTTCAAGTCAACGCTTGATGAGATATTCCTGGCCGATATCATTCTTCTTGTGGTGGATATGAGTGATCCGGTGGATATTATCAGACAAAAACTGGCTGTCAGTCATGATATCTTCGGGGAGAGAGCAGACGGTGTTGTGATCGTTACTGCTCTTAACAAGGCCGATCTTCTTTCTGATGAAGAACTGCAGGAAAAAATGGAAGTGATCAGTGATCTTGCTCCTGCTCCTGTCATGATATCTGCAAGATCAGGAGAAGGTCTTGACGAACTTAAACGGGTTCTCTATGAGAACCTTCCTGAATGGGAACATTGCAGGATATCTGTCCCGATGTCCGAAGAGGGTATATCCATGGTATCGTGGCTTTATGATGAAGGCATTGTGCACACGATCGAGTATGGGGATGCTATTCGCATGGAAATAGAAGCAAGGGATGAAATAATTCAAAAAGTGAAGCCTTTCGCCATGTATTCTTAATAATGTTCACAGAAAATTCATCGATTGCCAGATGAGTGAGATAAAGCAGGTTTTGCACTACTTCAGAGCACTCTGCCAGACTATCCCTGCGTATGCCGATCATCCTGAACACCGGTTTGACGGTGGGGCTCGCCGCCCCCCGATCCCCTGGCGTCACGATAGGTCGTGGACTGCAACGCACCCGTCATGGTCATCCATTCTGCCTTCCCGATCCTATCTTGATCCAGGGGCCCGGTGGCCGCGCCCCCGGTGAAAGGGTAAGGGAAGGCGTGATGATCAAAACGTGCCGCCCTCAATCGTTAAATCTTCACCGCCGTCTCGCGCCGGGGACAAGTGCCCCCACGACGATGATAAGTGGGGCAGCGATGGAACAAGATCCCCATCGGTTCTTCAGTCTTGAAAAGAGAGATCAAGCGACGAAAAATGTTCATCAGGTATGCTTGAGGCACCCTCTCACTTCATGCCCAATTCTACAAAGTAAATTCATCAAAATCCTTCTCCCTTTTGTATTTTGATAAATACGAATCCCGCTGTGGGTTCAAATGAAGCCGGATATCGCTGGCTGAAAAATTTCCTGGGTGACGCCTTCAATGTAATTCGTGTGCCACTGGTGCCTGAGATTCTCCATCTTGACTGTGTGCTTTCGGTTCCCAGAACGGGTCTTGCAATCCTATGTCCTGAAGCGTTTGCAGAAGGCATCCCGAAAGTGCTTGAAGACTTTGATACAATATCGGTTTCTCTGGAAGATGCCTCAAGGCTGGCTGTCAATGGTCTGCCCGTTGATGAAAGTCATTACATCATGTCCTTCAACGATCACAACGACAATGAATATATCAGGGAAGAATTGGAAAAACGGGGAATTTCTGTTTATCCGGTGTATTTCGGGGTTCACAACGGACAGGGCGGAAGTCTGCGGTGTGCAACCCAGGCACTGATTCGCAGGCGTGAACAATAATCAGTGATGAGGGAAGTCTTCGTACGGCAAAGAACAGGATCGCGAAGCCATGACCGAAACCAACTCCTCCGGGGTTTACGAAAATTGTGCGGATCCTCGTCTTATTACTTGCCGGACGTCTTCGATCGACCTACAACTCAATACACGATACAGGACTTCGAACAGAGGTTGTGGGAATACGGGATCCCCCCATCACACCACTTCGAGCACTTTCCCGACCACGGACTCAAGATCCTCACCCGAAGACGCAACGGTGAGATCGGCATACCTCTCGTAGAGCGGGACCCGCCAGTCGTACATCTCGCGGAGACTCTGGCCCGGGAGGAGGAGTAAACCCCGGGTCGTGATGTTCTTGAGCCTCTTTGCCATCTCGTCATACGAGATCTCGAGGTACACAACTACCCCTCCGGCCTTCAGGTGCGCCATCGCATCTTCGCTGCACACCACGCTGCCGCCCGTCGCGATCACCGCATGGCCGGGGTGAAGGGAGAGGATCGTCTCCTCCTCGATCCGCCCGAACGCATCCGGCCCGTCCTCGTCGAGGATCTCCTGCAGCATCCTTCCGGTCCGTTCCTGGATCAGGATATCGGTATCGATGAACTGGATGCCGAGGGATTTTGCAAGGATGACGCCCACGGTGCTCTTCCCCGCACCGGGCATGCCGATGAGGACGATGTTTTTGTGATAATGCATACGGCTCTCCCGGGACCCGGTGGACTCAAGGCCCCTCTATTGGTACCCGGGATGGGATCCTGGGGGGGATGAAGGTTTTGTCCCGGAAAATGAGTGCGTCCTGCAGGGATACCTGTACAGGAGGGCAGAAGAGGGAGACGGCTCTCCGTCGTGTATCGCATGCAGGGGAGGGGGCGCCCGGTCCCATTTTTACACATCTCTGGTGCATGGTCAGTGCTCAGGGGTGCAGATCCGCCATCGTCGCCGGGCGGGTCAGTGGGGGTATGCCCCCGGGTATCGGGAAGAAAAACATCTATGTATGAGACATCCCTCTCCTCCTCCATGGAAAACCGACCCCTGAAAGTTCTCGTCATTATGGGCAGCCCCCGCAGGGCAAATACCTACCACGCAGCCGAACGGATCCGCGAGATCCTCCAGGAGAACGCACCGGTGGACTGGGAATATGTCATGCTGCGGGACGTCAGCCTGGAGCAGTGCCGCGGGTGCTATACCTGCTTCGAGCGGGGGGAGGAGCACTGCCCGATCAAGGACGACGCAGCCCTTCTTGAGCGGAAGATGCACGACGCGGACGGAGTAATCTTTGCCACCCCGGTATATGGTTTCCAGGTCTCGGGATTGATGAAGGTCTTCATCGACCGCCATTCCTATATCTTTCACCGGCCCCGGTTCTTCCGGCAGAAGGCGCTTCTCCTCACCAGCGCCGGAGTGATGGGGAACAAAGACGTGCTGGAGTACCTCAACGCCGTGGCCCGCATATGGGGCTTTGAGGTTGCCGGCCGGGCGGGGATCACCTCCCACGCGACCATGGGCCCCCTCCCTGCCTACCGGCTGTGGGAGAACGAAGAGAAGTTGCAGGCGGCGGCAGGGGCCTTTCTCGCCGCACTCCGGAGGGGAACGCGCTCAAAACCGGGATTCTTCGACGTGATGGCGTTCCATATCGGGAGAGCCCCCTGCGATGAGTTAGGCGAACGGTCTCCTGCGGATCACGCCTACTGGACCGACCGGAGGTGGCTCCAGAAGGGAAGACGCTATTATGTGGATGTGCCGGTCAATCCTGTCTACCATGCACTCGGCACGCTCGCGGAATGGTACATGCGGCGGCAGATACGAAAGGATCTGAGGGAAATCGGTTGAACCGGGGCAGATGCAGAAGATGAGAAGGGCTTGCTATGATCACTACGGAATGAGGCGTGGTATGAGTCATGGAACTCCTCGAAGAGGCGGGCTTTGTTCCATCGCGGACTTCAATTCTTAACGAGAATCAAATCGGCATTAAGACTAATTCAAATAGCAAACACAAAAGGAGTTATGGAAAAGAAATACTTTCAAATTCATGGGATTCCAGCAATTCTCTGGGGTTCCCGCTCAAATAAATTATATCTATACATACACGGACAGGCCGGGCGTAAAGAAGAAGCTGAAGCGTTTGCTCATATAGCCTGTCATTATGCGTGGCAAGTTTTGAGTATCGACTTGCCCGAACATGGAGAACGCACAAGAGAAACAAATTCATTTGACCCGTGGCACGTCGTGCCAGAACTATTGTCTGTTATGGAATATATCAAAGGCCGGTGGACACACATTTCTCTATTTGCGAACAGCATTGGTGCATGGTTCAGTATATTGAGTTTTGAAAACGAACAGCTGGAAAAAAGCCTTTTTGTTTCCCCTATTCTTGATATGAAACAACTTATTTCCAATATGATGCTCCGGGCAAATGTATCGGAAACAGAGCTTGAGCGTGAACGTATTATCACCACTTCCTCTGGACAAACTCTTTCGTGGGAATATCTCCTCTATGCTCAAAATCACCCGATTACACAATGGGAGGTTCCAACAGCAATATTGTATGGCGAGCATGACGAACTTACCGATCATACTGTTGTAGAAAAATTTGTGCAACATTTTCATTGCAATCTAACTATTATGAAAAACGGGGAACACTGGTTTCATACCTCAGAACAATTGGAGGTCTTAAATTATTGGATCAAAACGTGCCTTCGAGAATAAACTATCAAAACCCCTCCCCCTTCCTCAATTTGACAGAGATCCCCTGCACAACGATCCTGCTCATGATCTCTTCCCGCAACCGCTCAGGGAGCCTTCCCGACTGCCAATCCCGCTCCCCGGCAACATCACCCCCGACCGCCGCGACAACTTTCAGGGCATAGTACGCCGCCCCGTAGGCGTGCTGCGGGACATGCGCAGTCGCCACCGCCTGGCCTGCGGCACGCGCCGCAAAACAGGCCGCGTCATTCTCTTTCGCCTCGCGGGCGGCGGCATGAGCGGCAAGAGAAGCGCCGCGGATCTCGGCCATCCTGAACACGCCCGTACGGACCCATCTCCGACACGTTTCGATGGCATGACGCGGCCGTTCGTCTCCCGGATATGCACGCTCAAAATATGGAAGCACCCGCTCTGCGCAGTCCGCGGCCCAGGTCGCCATCGAGATCTGATCTTCCCTGCGGTATTTTTTCACAAACAATTTTTGGGCTTTGTAAATCATTGTGATGGTTCTCTTCGACGGGAGGAAGACGGACGTCCGGATCGACGACGACGATCCCGACCCTTTCACCTTCGCGCCCGGTTTACACCCCGCGGGTGGCAACGTGACGACCGAGGGAAAAAGCCGATCATGACCTGGATCTGTGTACAGAGTACATAGAGAGAAGTGTGTACAGGTACCCCTGATAATTTACACACGATCCGGAGAACACCCGGCACCGGTGAGAAGGATAGGTCCCCGGTCGTGATCCGGGCGCGAGTGAAAACGACCGTGAGTACGCCGCATGCATGCTCAGATCGTCGAACGACGGTTGGCCGGCGAGAGATCTCCGGGTGTAAACCGGGCGCGAAGAAGAAAAATAGATCTCTAGATCTGTAGAATCAGGCATGAACCCGAAGATCATGCCGAATTCTCCAGAACCGAATAAACCGGTTGGAGCCGGGATTCGTTCTCCCGGCCCCTTCCGATCCTAACCCGTCGGATCGAACTTTATGGCCCGGTCGTACACGATCTCGTTGTAGGACGGCCCGGTTTTCGTAGCATTCTCCAGGTAACTCCTCCAGATAATGTAGAGCGGCTGGTCAGGCTCGATGCCGTAACTTCCTATACCGGAGGGAACCTCGAAGCAGTGCGGGTCACCCTCGCAATCCCTCGCGATCGTGTAGACATACAGGTACTTCGCATTGGGATTGTCAGGGAGGTACTCCTCGGCAGTCCCGCTGAAGTCCGCGTCGGTGATCGATCCGACGCCGTTCCACACATCCGCTCCATATAAGGAGAAGCTCGAGTACGTCGCCTTGCCCGTGGCTACGTGGTTGACCCCGTAGACGATGATGAACTCATTCGTATCATTGCCGAGGGTGAGCGGCGGGTTTCGCAGGAAGTCGTAGTACTGCGTGGTGTCGAAGAAGGGCGGCGTCGGCGAATTGACAGTCTGGTTCGCGCTCCATAAATACGCGGCATCGTTGCTCGGCCCCACTCCATCGATCCCCCGCTGGATAGCATCATTCCCCATCGGGAAGCCGATACTCGTCGGAAGCTCCGTGGCAGTCAGGTTGCCGTGTTTCTCAAGAATCGCGTTCCTGAGATCTTCGAGATCGTCGGTAAGGTCAAGTTCCGTCTTCCCGGTTCCCCGGACTCTCAGTTCCGGGTACCCGTACGGATCGAGTTCTGTCGTGTTTTTCGGCGTCACGCGGAAGACAGTCGCAGGAGTGTTGTTGATGTACTCAGCACCGGCCTCCTTGTCGGCGAAAAGGGCCGGGCGGATAAATAGGCCGAACGTATCTGAGTCGTTTTCGAGGCCCAGGTTCAGGACGGATGAGGGAAACACCTGGGTGTTCATCATGCCGTCCGAATATCCTGCCGATCGAGCGGCGGCACGGACGCGCTCGTCAATGCCCCTGTCGGCCGTGGCGACGATCATCGTCGTCCGGTTGAACGGATCTCCCGACCCTCCGTTCGTGTTGATGACCTTGTTGTTCAGCGAATCGGCGATGTTGGAAAAGATCCACCTGGTCTCGGTTCCATACGTCCTGCTCATGAGATAATTATCGTACCCGAAGTACCTGCACTCCGGCGGCGTCTGTCCTACGAAAACAACGGCTTCGTTGGGACCGAGATTCCAGAAGGAAGATGTGTTCCCGCTCATTCCAAGCGTTTTCGCAATTTCTGCTATCCGCTCGTCGACCGGATAGCCGGGTGCCGGTGGAACGAAATACGCCAGATACTTTGTGGCGGGATTGTTTCCATATGCAGAAGGCATCACCCCTGAATCATAGAGTTTGATGAGATCGAAATACCCGATCTCGCCTTCCTGCACGATGAACCCGTCCTCTTCTAACGCTTTCTGGAACGCGTCCACGTCACCTGTTTCTCCAGTCTGTGCAAGGCCATGCCCTACCAGCATGGCCACGAGTACTGCAAAGAGGATGTACCGTCTCAAACTCTTCCCCCCTCTGCGGGTGGAATACCATCCGGATGAGAAAAAGTTTTGGTTGTTTCCCGGCCCGACCGCTCGACCCCCTCAATTTCGGCGACCGGAATGTTCATGGGCCGCCACGCACTCTCTCTATCCGGGTGTCGCTTCAATGGATGAATTCATGCAGGCCGCCATCGAAGAAGCCAGAAAGGGACTGAACGAAGGCGGGATCCCCATCGGCTCGGTGCTGGTGATCGACGGTACGATCGTCGGTCGGGGACACAATCGCAGGGTGCAGAAGGGCAGCGCCATTTTACACGCCGAGATGGACTGCCTGGAAAACGCGGGCCGGCTCAAGCCCGGCGATTACCGTCGGGCGGCGCTGTACTCGACGCTTTCCCCCTGCGATATGTGCAGCGGTGCAGTCCTCCTCTACAAAATACCTCGGGTCGTGATCGGCGAAAACCGGACATTCCAGGGACCGGAGGAGTATCTCCGTTCGCGGGGCGTCGAAGTGGTCGTCCTGGACGATGAGGAGTGCGTGCGGATGATGTCGGAGTTCATTGCCGAGAATCCGGAGGTGTGGGACGAGGATATTGGGGAGGAGTAGAGAGATCATACCTTTTCGGGAGGAGGACGCCCCCGATAATCGAAGATACGAATCGAACTTTTCAGTGGGAAGTGCCCTGAATCATATCTCGACGAAACCAGCGAGAAGAAACAGAAGTGCAACGGTTGACTTCACAATCGGACAGAGTTTCATCGCGAGAATGGGGGTTCTGGCGCCGGTGAGGAAGGTCCACATCGCCAGCACGATGAGAATGACGGCGGAGGACCGGAGTACGATCACGGAAACAGGATTCTCCACTCCCGCCGAAAAAGCGACGAGAGCGGCAAGGGCACCGATGAAAATGAGTGTCAATCCCTCTGCAACCCATTCCATCGTGATGATCCTCCGGTTATCCTCAGATATCGGCCCAAAACCGGCAACCACCGACTTCACCGGCGCAATATGTGCCGCACCCCAGAGTATGCTTATCAGGGAACCGACGTAGACGAGGAGATCCGCACTCACCAGGCCATCCACGGCGACGGGTATGCAGGGAACGATTATTATGTGTATCGGCACTTTCCGTCCGGTATAGTCGAGGGCAAACGGCCGCCCAGCGACGCGCTGTTCTCTTCGTCACGATGGATTGTCTGCGTGGCCGGCAAGCGCCTCCTTAACCCCGGCACCCTACGAGAGAGAGTCCCGGCACGAGCATGAGAGAGCAAGGGATCATCTGTCTCTTCCGCCGGACTGGCAACGGGTGTTATGACGGGAGGGCAGATCATCCAATCTACAATCCGTGGAATAGTTGCGTGGATAACTATCCCCTCTGTTGTCAGGCTATATGTCGAACGAAATGTTTCCGTTTCGGAAACAAAACATTTCTGATCCGGGAACAATGTCGGACGCGCCAGCCCAATACTTCATCACATCGCCCAGATCTTTTGATCACACCATTCGGTTCAAAAACAGATCAAACCTCAACACCCAAGAAAAAGAGAAACCCCACCCACCCCGAAAAAAATAGTATCGGGAAGATTATCCTGAGACCTTACGCAACGTGCATGAAGCGGTCGACCAGTTCGCCAATCGCTTCTTTGTCGCCGTACAACTTCTCGCTGAGACCCTTGTCCTCATAGGCCTTGAGCGACGCCACCCTGCTGTCGATCATGCCGGCGGGGAAGATCCCGTTCTCCTCGAAGATCGCACGCTTGGCGGCGAGGGCGTCGGCCGACTCCCAGCACGATGCCGGGAGCTGTTCGAGCTGGTCCAGACGCTCGCGGTACTCGGGCTTGAAGATGTTCACGTCGACGTAGAGCTTCTTTGCCAGTTCGAGAGCGTCGGGCATGTTGATGCCGCGCAGCGAGGTGACGATGAGACCGGCGATCATCAGGTAGGGATCAGCCGAGCCGTCGGGCACCCTGAACTCGATCGTCTGCTTGGACGGGCGCTCCGTCGTGAGACCGCGGTCGTACGGGTTGGCGTCCTGGGTCATGTGGTGGGCACCGGTCCAGCCCAGGGGCACGCGGACCACGACCGAGCGGTTGCGGTCGCCCCAGCAGACGTTGGTGGGCGCCTCCTGGTGCGGCACGAGCCTGAGGTACGAGGTCGGGATGGTGTCGCCAAAGGCGGTCAGGGCGTCGGCGGCATCGAGGATACCGGCGATCATCTTCCTGGCGAGCGGGCTCAACTTCCCTCCCTCGACCATCAGGTTCTGACCATCCTTCTCGACGAGCATGTGGAAGTGCATCCCGCTCCCCGCCTTGCCGACGGTGATCTTGGGGGCAAAGCTGATCTCGACACCGTATTGGTACCCGAGCATCCGCAGAATCCACTTCGCGATGATCAACTGCTCCGCGGCCTCCTCGACCGGCATGGGCAGGAACTCGATCTCGTGCTGCTCGAAGTACTGATCTTCAGTGCTGAAGCAGCCGACCTCGGAGTGGCCGTACTTGATCTTGCCGCCGGCCTTTGCGATCAACCGCAGCGCCTCGGTCCGCAGATCCTCGAACTTGGCGAAGGGTGCGGCGGTGTGGTAGCCCTTCTGGTCGAGGCCGGGGTAGAGATCCTCACGCTCGCTGATCACATAGTATTCCAGCTCGCCGAGGGTCTTGAAGACGCCGCCGGTCTGTCTGGTGAACTCTTCGTTGGCCTTGCGCAGGACATACCCCGGAGCGCTCTCCAGGGGCTTGCCCTCGTAGTCATAGTACGAACAGAGGATCTCGAGCGTCGGCACCTCGGTAAACGGATTGACAAAAGCGGTCCGATAGCGCGGGATCACATACAGGTCGCTGCTCCCCGCTTCGATGAACGAGAAGATGTTGCTCCCGTCGACCCGCTCACCATCGGAGAGGATGGCGTCGAGGTGTTCCTTCGAAGAGATGATAAAGTTGAGCGTCTTGAGCTTGCCGTCCTCTGCAGCATAGCGGAAATTCACCATCTCGATACCATTTTCATAGCAAAAACGAATAATATCGTCTTTGGTAAATTCTGACGACGGCTTCTTGAGGAAGCGGACGAGGTCGTTTGGATTCATCAAGATCTCAGAGTCTTTCATGAGGTTCGGGGTACGTTACGACCGTATGGTTAATCATCTTTTCCTGCACGCTATGTCATGATCGAAGGGCGCCTCTCCCCCAAAACAATTGCATCGCATGATTTTAATAAAAATATACTGGTTATGATATACCCATTCCTGAAGATATCAAAAATCTGGGACAGGTTTCACACCGTCGGTCTGCCCTCTCACGCACCCGCCCAGGGGTGGCGAGGAGTCATTTCAAGATGGAAATATCCTCATAATTCAGGGAGAGAGGGGAAACGCCCCAGCGGAACGCGGCAGGTCCCGGCGGCGAACATTCCCAGTTCAATATACAAGATAGGGCCACGTAGAAATCCCCATACTCTTTACAGACCACTCTGATCCCACACCATCCCACATCAATCGCGCCCGGCGGGGCATGACCATACGATTGGCAGGAAGAGAGTGTGTGCCGCCCCCCACCTATTCTCGTCATGGAGGGATCGGGGGAGGAGCACCTTAGCATTCCTCGTCCTCCCGGTGGAGTGGCCCGTCGATCACGTCGGTGCCGGTCGGAGTCATCCCTGATTCACACTCCAGAAGAGGATTTCTGGAGAGCCAAAAAAAAATTTATCCCTGGCAGCCGGCAGGGCCTTCATCATCCTGTGTCGGACCGAAAACGACCTCAAGGACGCCGTTCCGGTAAGTCATCCACTCCACTTCAAGATCAAAGGAAGGGAGATCGACCTGCTTGCTGTACTGCCTCCCATGGTTCGCCGCGTCGATGTGCAGCACCGAACCCTCCTGCCAGACTCTGATCTCCTCCTCCTGCATCCCGGGGATCTCGGCGGTCACCAGATATTGTCGCTCGGTCTCCTGGACCTCGACCCAGGGCTCGTTCTGGTTCTCGTCATCTTCGACCACGTCCCCGCCGCTTATCTGGGACCAGACCGGTGGCAGGACATGACACCGCCCCCCCTGGATCATCAGGTCGACCCTGAACGCGATCGACCGGCCAGTGCCTTCCGCCATCGCCCGGCAGACCATCCGCCTGATATATTCATTGAGTTGCTGGAAATCTTCGTCTGGAATTTCAGAGTACATACTGATTGTGCCCCCCTTGTGGGTCCGTCGCCCGCAGGCTTGTCCACAAAAATATACTGGCCGCGGGATAATAGGAGTTTGGATGAGGGCACCCACGACCATTATTTGTGGTACGGCTCTCCCCGCAGGATTCTGAACGCACGGTAGACTTGCTCAAGAAGGATAACTCTGACCAGGGTATGGAGGAAGGTCATCCTCGAAAGCGAGAGGCGGAGATCAGAACGGACATAAACCGCATCGGAAAGACCCAGGGGTCCGCCGATCAGAAACGAAACATCCCGCACCCCCTCGATCTCCCACCGGCCAAAGTGCTCGGCGAGTTCTTCGCTCGACCATGCCACACCCGCGGGGTCGAGCGCGACGACCAGGGCACCGTCAGGGACTGCGGCAAGCAACCGTTCCCCCTCCCGCTCCTTGACCTGCACCTCCTCGGCCGGAGAGGCGTTCTTCGGGATCCGCTCGTCCCGCACCTCGACGACCTTCGCCCCCCCGTATGGACCCAGACGTTTCTCGTACTCTGCGATCCCCTCGGCAATGTAGCGCTCCTTCGCCTTCCCGACGGCGACGACACTGATCCGCATATCTGTCCCTCCCTTATTCCTCTATCAGGAGGATATTTACCCGCTCACTCCAGCGCCCCGATGTCCTCGTCCCAGAGTGTCGGGCGATCCAGAATAAACCGGTGCATCATCTCACGGCATGCGAGCAGGTCGAGGTCGACCACCTCGACCCCGTGCTCCTCCAGAAAGTCCCGGGCCCCGGCAAAGTTCGCCGACTCCCCGACGACCACCCGCGGGATCCCGAACTGGACCACCGCCCCGGCACAGAGATAGCAGGGCATCAGGGTGGAGTACAGGACACAGTCCCCATACCTCCCGACCCGCCCGGCATTCCGGAGACAATCGATCTCGGCATGGAGAATGGGATCGTCCTCCTGCACCCGGCGGTTGTGCCCGCGGCCGATCACCGCACCGTCCCGCACCAGCACCGCACCGATCGGGATACCCCCCTCGGCAAGGGAGGCCCGCGCCTCCCGCGCCGCCTCTCCCATGAACCGATCCATCAGTCTCACGATCGTACCTGCGTGTCATCAGATATAGAGTCTCCCAACCGGGCCTGCTCCACGGACAGAAAAATCTCTAAATAATAAAGATAACTGGATGAGTGGTGATAGCATGCAGAGAAAATACACCATTTTCCTTGTCGCCGTGCTTTTTGCTGGAATGATCGCCATTGCCAGCGCAGCAACCAGCGACGAAGGTCTGATCGGCGGGGACAAAGGCTACTTCGCCGTACACTGTAATGTCGACGGGGCGAAGGTCTACTTTGACGACGACCTGAAGGGCGAGATCAAGGACGGCCGCCTCCTGGTCGAAGTCTACACCACCGCAACGCCGTACAAGACGATCAGCGTCGAGGCGGACGGGTACCAGACGCACACCGCACCGATCCTCGAGTACCCGGCAAAAGACCAGACCGTGGACCTGACGGTGACCCTGGAGCAGGCACCCATCGGCGGGGACAAGGGGGCATACCTGGTGAAGTGCAATGTCGACGGAGCAAAGGTCTACTTTGACAACGACTTCAAGGGCGAGGTCAAAGACGGAGAACTCCTTGTCGAGATCTACACCACCGGCACCCCGTACAAGATGATCAGCGTCGAGGCAGACGGTTATGAGACCTACACCGCACCGATCGAGACCTACCCGGCAAAGGGTGAGAGCGTCGAACTCGACGTCACCCTCGAGCAGGCACCCATCGGTGGGGACAAGGGGGCATATCTGGTGAAGTGCAACGTCGAGGGTGCGGCGGTCTTCTTTGACGGCGACCTGAAGGGCGAGATCAAGGACGGAAAACTCCTTGTCGAGATCTTCACCACCGGCACGCCGTATAAGACGATCACCGTCGAGGCGCCCGGCTACCAGTCCTCGACCGTGCAGATCCAGCAGCACCCGGCAAAGGGTGAGACCGTCGAGGTCGACGTCACCCTCACGCCTGAGCCAACGCAGACCCAGACGCCTCTCTCCCTCTTCCCTGTACTCGGGGCGCTCGGGCTCTGCAGCGCACTCTTCCTGTTCTACAGGAAAAACTAACTCTTTTTTCCAGAGAGGCGCTCGAAGAAGGGGCGTTTCAGTTGACCGATCTCATAGTCGAAGTAGTCCACCCACTCGGCAACGAGCGAGGACTTCTTCTCTCCGGCGGCGAGGCGTGCCTCCAGCGCGGCGATCTCGGCCGCGAGTTCCCGGCGCTGCCGGTCCAGTTCTGCCCTGAGGCCTTCGATCTCCAGGGCCTGCCTGGCAACCTGGCCCTTGAGATCGCGGGCCTCCAGATAGGCGAGGGTGACCGGGGACGGCTCGGACTCTCCCTCATCTCCGTCACCCGCGGGTGCCACGGCAACCACAACCGGCCTCTGTTCCCCTCCACCCGCGGCCTCCTCGGCCAGACGTTTCACTGTCTCGACGGCGGCAGGGGCATACAGACGGACCGGCCCGATGCTCCGGCCGCGGAAGAGGTCGGGATAAGTATGGAGATACTCCCGCACCTCGTCCTCCGGGAGGCCGGCAAGGTCGGCGATCTCGGCAGGCTTCAGATAGACCATTCCTGTCTTCATGACTGAGCAGATCATCCCCCCGACACCGGAAAAAGTCTCCCATTTCGCACGACATGCGGTCTACACATCCCGGAGCAGGGGAAATAGGCGCACCCCACGCATCCAAGAGATTATATAATGTGCAGATCATCTCCCGCCCATGACCCTCTATGCGGAAGTACTGGACAAGATCGCGGCCCTGCTCACCGCCGCCTTCGGGCTGGTCGCCGCACTGGCATGGAACGGGGCGATCCAGGAACTCTTCAAGGAAGTCTTCGGGACGGCGGAGAACCTGACCGCACAGACCATCTATGCCGTCGTGGTGACGCTCATCGCCGTGCTGGTCACCATCCTGATCGCACGGGCGGCCGCCAGAGCAAAAGAAGAGACAAAGACGTGAAGGGGAAGACCCTTCACGGGATAAGCCATCCGAAGAGACCCTGGGCATCGGTCTCGTTCTGCACGAGAGCGGAGAGCCTGGCCTGGTCTTCTTCCATCACGGCGAGTTGATTCATCAGGAGTGTCCTGGTCTGGTTGTCGCAGGTGCAGTTCTCGACGAGCCGCTGCATCTCACGGATCTGCTCGGAGGTCTGATTGAGGTTCTGGCACAGGGCCGCCACCGCCTCCTGATCGCCGCCGAAGAGGAGACGGGTCAACCCCTGTCTCTCCTGGATCTGCTGCTCAGCCATCATCCTGGTCTGGACCGAGTTGTTGAACTCTCTGGCGATCGCCGAGATGTTCCCCCCGATCCCACCGTCCATCTCGCCCGCGGCAAGGAGGGTGTGAACCGCTGTCCGGACCTGGTTCTGGTTCTTCCAGGTCGAGGGCGGCCAGGTGAAATTTTCGGAGAGGTCAACGGTACCGTTCGTGCCGTTCACCGTGGAGGGGAGACGCTTCGCAAGTCCCGGAGGGAGAGGCTTCGTCGCATTCTCATCCTGGGGCAGGCGCTTGGCAATGCCGGGCGGGATCTTCTTGGTGGGTTTGACCACAGGCACCTGGTCGCTCTCGTTTCCAGCGATCTCAGGGACGTCTTCTGTTTCGTTCTCAGCGACGTCCGGAATGTCGTCGGTCTCGTTCCCGGCAAGAGGTGCGATCGACGTCATCACATCGCCCTGGGAAGGGCCAGCGTTTTTTTCCCATCCCTTCTCATGGACGTTGCCCTTCTCTCCGGGGACCGCAAGGGCAGGGGCGGCAAGGAGGAGGAGGGCGATCATCAGTACGGCTGCTCGATATTTCACAGGAATCACCGACACGATCTCTGCCGACCACACTATATGAGAATTCTGAACTTCTGAGTTGGATAAAAAAGGAGGAGGTTCAGACCGCAGGGGCGTACCGTTTCCAGAGGAGGACGATCCCGCCGAGCAGGGCGACGACCGCCAGGAGGGCCCCGCACCCCAGGAACACACTCTCCCTGAAGAGGGAGAGAAGGGCGGTGGTTCCGAGGGCGATCCCGAAACTGCTGATGACGCTCCCGGTCAGCACGCACCCCACCACGACTGCGGGGGTCAGTCCCATGATCCGTCCGAGGATGGTGGCATTCATCCCGCCGGAACCCTGGAACGGAACGATCACAAAGATGGTCAGTCCGACGGTGGAGAGGCGCCCGAGCCAGGGGTGGGCCTCGATGTACGAATGGCCACCCTCCATCACCCGTCCGATCCATGGGCCGACGAACGGGATCTTCAGGGTCAGGTCGAGGTTGAGGGCGACAAAGAGCGAGGTGCTCAGATCGATGACGACGATGATCATCGCCAGGAGCCACCAGGGTTCTCCAAGCCCTATCCCCACCGGGATCACCGATTCTTTCCCGGCCGGCGGGACGATGTACGCCGCAAGCAGTCCCGCGAGGGTCAGGTAGTCCTCGTGAGGCGTGGTCAGGAAAAGAGAAATGAGTAGAGCGGCGACGAGTCCGAAGGGGAGGGCCAGTTTTACCGCCCGATCGACCACGGGGTTGGGGTGGAATGAGACCTCCTTGGTGAGCAGCATCCCTGTCATCTCTCTCTGTAGGTTGGTGTCGGCCCCTTATCAAGGAGAGCCACGCGGCGAAGCATATACCCCGCGGCGACGAGAACGAGGAGAAGAACGATCCCCAAAATAAGTCCCCCGCCCGCAAGAGAGAGGGCTGTCTCGGCCCCGAGGGCAAGGAGGGTCGACCCGACTGCTGCTCCGAGAGTGACACCACAGATCACCCAGCGTTCGCCAAGGCCCAGGAGCCGGCCCACCACCGCTCCGCCGACCCCGCCCGAACCCTCCATCGGCAGGGAGGTGAAGAGAACGAGCCCCGCGTACGAGAGGCCCAGGAGCCAGGGCCTCCGTTCGAGAACGGTCCTGCCGGTCTCGACCACACCGGCCAGCCACGGCCCGACATAGGGGAGGGAGAGAACGAGATCAAAGTTGAGGGCGACGACGAGGCAGCCGACGACGTCCACATAGGTGCAGGTGAGCGCGGTCAGCCACCAGGGTTGGCCGAGGGCCGCGGCCAGCGGGATGAGCGCCTCACGCCCGACCGGCGGGACGACATAGGCCGCCATCAGGCCCGTATAGAAGACCGCCTCATCGGGGAAGACGAGAAAGAGAAAAAGAACGTAGAGGGGGTAGAGGAGAAGAGGGAGGACCAGCCTCCCGAAACGCCCACGCAGGTCTGCATATGAAAGTACCCGCCCTCCTCCGGCCATGTCACCACGATCTCTTCGCCCCCACATAAAATGGTGGCGACCGGGGCCATGCGGAACAAGAATCAGCGCCGGGTTCGCTCTTCGAGGATCCGCCCGACGATCTGGGACGAACTGGCAAGCGGCCCTTCGTATCGTCCGATCCTCGCCACGTCGGCCCGCAGCCCCCGCTCCTGTAAGGCCCTCTTCAGATCGTCCTCTTTGAAGAACTGGTTGAAACCGAGGGTGATCACGTCGGGATCGATCTCTCTGATCGGGTCGAAGATGTCGCCCTCCACCCCGAGCCGCGCGTGGTCGACCGGCTTGAGGGCCCGAACCATCGCGAGGCGCTGCTCCTGCGGGATGATCGGCTGCGGTTTGTGGCGGACATTGACGTCCCGTGCGACGATCACCCAGAGCTCGTCGCCGAGCTTCTTCGACTCCTCCAGATAGAAGAGGTGGCCGGGGTGGAGGAGGTCAAAGGTGCCGGTGGCGACGACCCGCCTCACCGGATCACCTCCAGGTCGTAGGGCTGGCCGCTGGCGGTGAAGCACCGCCAGTCGTCAGGGCCGTACGGCCACCCGATGATGAGGTGGTAGCGCCCGGTCCTGGGGAAAAAACCGAGGTCCGCGTCGGAAGGACGGATGACCCCGTTCGGATGGGAGTGCGCGCTCCCCGCGGTGTGGGTGTCGAGGGGAAGCATATCCAGAAAGACGCTGGCGCTTTCCTCATTGCTCGTCGTCCCGGGTACGAGGTTGAGTTCGCTGATGACGCCGTCGGTCTCCCTGAGTATCGCGGCAAACTCGTTCGGATGGTTTTCCGCCCCGAGCCTGAGGAGGAGGTCAAGAAGGTCGGCAGAGATGCCTCTGATCTTCATAGGTCTATGGGTGTTGGGTGCCATGCCCAATGAATGATTGGATCAGGGCCTGAATCAGAACGGTCCGTCCTGGACATAACTCCTGCCCAGGGCGAGGGCCAGTTCGGCCCGTGCCAGTTCCCGGCCCAGATAGGCGGCATGGTCGAGGCGGGTGACGCATCCGTCTCCGATGAGAGCAGCGGTCAGGTCGGCGGCGGTGCGGCCGCGATAGAGCCGCCCCTTCTGAGCGGCGAGGATCATTCCGCCGTCAACGGCGATCCTGATGTTCCCGGCAGGGTCGGGGACGAACTCCTCAGGTGCGGGGGACACGTCGACGACCTCTCCCTCAGGAAGCGGTTCCTGCCGGCGGCGTTTCTCCTTGAGGACGAGGAGGTCGATCCCGAGATCCTTGGGGTACGGGTGCTCGCCGAGGGCGGCCATCATCTCGGTCGCCCGACGCATCTCGGCCACCGACCCCCTCGTCTTGTCCGAGTGTTCGCTGGTGAAGATCACGGCGGCCCCGACCTCATGGGCACACGCGGCCAGGAGGGCGTTGGCCCCGACCGAGTCGGCGTCGATGAGTTCGACAACATTGCCCGCCCCAAAGAAGAGGGGGCACCCAATGTCCGCGAAGTTCCCGAGCGAGTCCACCAACCCCGATCCCGCTGGCTGGAGGAGGGGGTCGGCGATGAGGGCACCGATCCCGGCCCCCCTCGCGGCGGCGAGATTCGCGTCAAGCCCGGTCTCGCCGGGGACGACGACTGCCGCCGCCCCGGCCGCGGCCACAGCAGCCCCCACCGCCGGGATGTTTCCTTCATGGAGGGAGAGGATCAGGTCCGCCCTCGGGAGCGCCGCCAGGATCAGGGTCGGGTCCTGGGTGTCGGCGGCGAGGGGACCGTCGATCCCTTCCAGTGCCGCGAAACATCGTTCGACATCGGCGGGCGCGGCATCGAACCCGAAACCCAGGTCGACGATGTCGGCGCCCCGCGCGAAGAAGTCCTCCACCGCCGCACGGAGGTCGGGGTGACGGTGGGCATCCATGATCTCGGCGAGCACCTTCATCCGCGATCCGCCGCCGATCTTGACCTCCCTGATCATGATCTCAGGCTCGGCCGCCGCCTCGGCCGCGGCGATCCGCCGGTATGCCGCCTCACGTCGTTCGGCTGCGAAGAGTTCGTCGGCCGGGACCGTCCGTGAAAGGACCACCCTCCCGATACGCGAGAGGACCATTCCCAGGTCGGCCGCATGGCGCGGCCCCAGATAGATCGGGACGCCGGTCTCCTCCTCGACCGCTGCAAAGGAGGCCGTCGACATTCCTGAGACCATCACCAGGTCATACTCGCCCCGAACGATGATCTCCCGCAACTGGCCGGGGGTGAGGAACGCGGCGATCTCGCCGGTGACCACCACCTCCGCGTCAAAACCGGCGGCGACCTTCCGAACGACCGCGGCGGTCGCCTCGCCGGTAGGGAGCAGGATCCGCATACCATTCCTTAATAGTCGGGAGGGGAAAAATGGTATGATCTTATGCTGAGATGCGACCTGCATGTCCACTCACGCTATTCACGCGACGGTGAGAGCAGTATCGAGGAGATCCTCAGACGGGCCGAGGCCGTTGGGCTCGACGCCGTGGCGATCACCGACCACGACACCGTCGAGGGCGCGCTCGCTGCGCTCTCGTACAAAAGTCCGGTCATTGTCATTCCCGGAACCGAGATCTCGACAAAACAGGGGCACCTCCTGGCGCTCGGCGTCTCCGAGGCCTTCCCGAAAGGCATGGACTTCTTCGAAGCCGTCCACCGCGCTCGGGAGGCGGGGGCCGTCCTCATCCTTCCCCACCCGTACCATATGTGGCGCCACGGCGTCGGACAGAAACTGAAGGCCGGGCCGTCCCTGGTGGACGCCATCGAGGTCTTCAACAGCCGCTACATCACAGGCACCGCGAACCGGAAGGCAGCCATGGTCGCCCGATCCCTCGGCAAACCCTGCGTCGGCGGGAGCGACGCCCACCAGGCAAGGTTTGTCGGCTACGGCTACACCCTCGTCGACGCCGAACCCGACCTGGCCTCCATCCTCGAAGCCATCCGGGCCGGGCGGACCGCGGCGGGGGGGCGGATGACCCCCCTCAAGTCGTACACCAGGCAGTCCCTGAAGAGTTCGTGGAAGAAGATCAAGGCCAGGATACCCAAATGAGGCTTGCCTTCAGGATCGGCTACTGGGGCGATGAGTTCTTCGGCTCCCAGGTGCAGCCCGAGGTCAGGACCGTCGAAGGGGACGTGGCCGAGGTCTGCAGGAGACTCGGACTCTTCGACGATCCACGGGAGGCGCGCTTCTCCTTTGCCGGGAGGACCGACCGCGGTGTCCATGCCGCCGGGCAGGTCTGTGCCTTCACCACCGCCGAGCCCGAACGAGCGGTCGCCGCCCTGCGGTACGAACTCCCGGCAGACATCTGGACCACCGGATGGGCCGAGGTCGATGACTGGTTCAGCCCGAGAAAGGAGGCGACCGCCCGGACATACCGCTACTTTTTCGACGAGCACCCTGGCGACACCGCCCTGATGGACCTGGCGGCAGAGGCGTTTCTCGGCGAGCACGACTTCACCCTCCTCTCCAGACGGAGCGAACGCAACCCGGTGCGCCGGGTGCATGCCGCCAGGGTCTTTGATGAGGACGACTTCTGTGTCTTCGAGGTGACCGCGGAGAGTTTTCTCTGGAACATGGTGCGGTGCATGGCCTCGGCCCTCGCCGCGGTCGGGCGGGGAGACGAGAACCCCGGATGGATCGAGGAGATCCTCAGGGGAGAGGGGGAGAGACGTCTCCCTGCCGCACCGTCGGGCGGTCTGATCCTCGCGGACGTCGCATATCCCTTCCCCTTCACTCCCCTCCCTCCATCACCGAAGGCAGAACGGGCTCTTATCAGGCGAGAAAGAGAGTTCACGTTGAAAAAAAGAGTGAGTGCAACCCTACATGGGCTGAGCCTGGATCTCCCGGGGGAGGAGCAGGTTGATGATGAACTCAGGGATCTGCCGTGAGGTCTTGACCGTGAGGAAGAAATTCGCTTTTCCCTCAACAAGCCCTTGATACTTCATGAGCATCTTGAAGTCGGTGGACAGAAGGGTGACGCCAAAGATCTTCATGCCGGCATGGTGCTCTGCCACTTCACTCTCCTGGCCGACAACGATTTTTTCCCTGTTGCCATTGACATCGAGAATCAGTTCATCCCCATAACTGAGCACCATCATCTTGACGTTCCCGACTGTGACAGGTTCGCCGTCAGGGAACCAGACATTGTAGGTCACCGTGTACGGGTAGGTGGAACCCGGTGTCGGATCCCCGAACTCAACCTGGAGGGTGAAGGCGGCCGCAACGGCAAGGAGCAGGAGCAGCCCGAAGACCCCGAGAACAGCCTTCTTCTTCCCGCTCATTTTTTTCTGCTCAGGGGCCGGGGGAGACGGAGGAGATGTTGTTGGCTGCTCAACCGGCTCTGACCGGTCCGGCTGGATAGAGTCAGCCGGGGGGACGATGCCGTCCGCCGCGTCATTGTAGGTATGTTCTTCGGTCATGGTGTCTCGCGGGAGAGTGAGTCTCTGCACCATTTATGCGTGCTGGATTATGCCGGAAAGGAGGGAGGGCCGGACCAACAAACCCAAGTCAGCGCGCACCCAATCTATGTGCATCCACAGCAATCTACAAGAACACACCGACAAATGTAATGATCAATAATGAGCATCTATCACTGGTGAGGAGTTGAGTACGATTTCTGAGATTCCAAAGGAGGAGTACATCACGACCTGCACCGCGGCCTGTGCCGGATGTAGTTCGTCGCTGTCCCTCCGTTATGTCCTGAAGGCGGCCGGGCCAGACACGGTCCTGGTCGTCCCGGCATGTTGCACGAGTGTCATCCAGGGGATGTATCCGAACACCTCCTTCAATGTACCGGTGTACAACATCGCCTTTGCAGCGGCTGCAGCCTGTGCCTCAGGTATGAGCAAGGCGTTCAAGAGTGCAGGGAAGAAGACCAACGTCATCGTCTATGCCGGAGACGGCGGGACGGTCGACATCGGGATACAGGCGCTTTCGGGCGCATTCGAACGCGGCACCAATTTCCTGTACATCTGCTATGACAACGAGGCCTACGGGAACACCGGGATGCAGCGTTCCGGTGCGACGCCGCTTGGCGCCCTGACCACCACCACACCGGCCGGGAAGACCGAGACGAAAAAAGATCTCGACCAGATCGTGGCCGCCCACAATCCCCCGTACATGGCGACCGCGTGCAGCGCCTATCCGCTTGACCTGTACAAGAAGGTCAAGAAGGCACTCTCGATCGAAGGGCCGAAGTTCATCCACATCCTGGCGCCCTGTCCGCCGGGGTGGCGGTACAACTCCGACAAGACGATCGAGATCGGGAAACTCGCCGTCAAGACCGGGTCGTGGGTGCTGTACGAGCGCGAGTACGGCAAACTCACCGTCTCCGGTCCGTCCAGGACGGCGCTGAAAAAGCCGCACCCGATCGAGGAGTATATCCGCGCCCAGGGCCGGTTCAAGAAGGCCACGCCTGAGATCGTCGCCGAGCTCCAGCAGAGCATCGAGAAGAATCTTGCACGGATCAAGAAGGAGGAGGAAGGCATATGTTGATGATCTCAACCGGCAACAAGGCCATCGCAGCGGCGGTCAAGCAGGCCCGGCCGTCGGTCGTCGCCGCCTATCCGATCACCCCGCAGACCGAGATCATCGAGCAGATCGCCTCCTATGTCGCGAACGGCGAGGTCGAGACCGAGTATATCCCGGTCGAGAGCGAGCACTCGGCGATGGCGGCATGCATCGGGGCCTCGGTCACGGGCGTGCGGACTTTCACGGCAACGAGTTCGCACGGGTTGCTGTACATGCACGAGATGCTCCACTGGGCTGCGGGCGCACGTCTGCCCATCGTGATGGCAAACGTGAACCGCGCGGTGGGGCCGGGGTGGAACACCTGGGCCGAGCACACCGACGCCTTCTCCCAGCGCGACACCGGGTGGCTCCAGGTCTTCGTGGGCACCGTGCAGGAGGCCTATGACGCCACGCTCATGGCCTTCAGGATCGCAGAGGACGAGCGGGTGCTCCTGCCGGTGATGGTCAACCTCGACGGCTTCACCCTCTCGCATATCATGCAGTCCCTGGAGACCGTCGACCTCGGCGACTTCATCCCGCCGACCAGACTCCCGTACGCGATCGACGTGAAGAACCCGATGGGCTACGGGCCGATGACCGGGCCTGACGACTATTTCAGGTTCAGGTGGGATATCGAGCGCTCGATGCGGGACGCCCGCGACGTGATCCGCGAGACCGAGGAGGAGTTTGCCAGGCGTTTCGGCAGGAAGTACGGTCCGGCCGAGGAATACCTGTGCGAGGATGCCGAGGTCGTCGTCGTCTCGATGGGCACCCTCGGCAAGGAGGCCGAAGTGGCCGTCGACCTTCTCCGCAAGGAAGGGGTCAAGGCCGGTTCGATGCGCCTGCGCTGGTTCAGACCTTTCCCCGACCTCGACCTGAAGGGACGGGAGGTCGTGGTCATCGACCGCGATTACTCGTTCGGCTTCGGCGGGGTCGTGGCGGCTTCGCTCAAGGCGAAGACCGGGATCGAGTGCTACAATGTGATCGCCGGCCTCGGCGGGCAGGAGGTCACGTACGACGATATCGCCGACTTCGTGCGGAACCGTCGGATCGGTGAAGAGATGTGGTTCGGGGTGAGCGAGTAATGTACGAGATTCGGATACATTCCCGCGGCGGACAGGGCGGCGTGACCGCGGCCCGTCTCCTTGCCCTTGCGGCCTTCAGGGACGGGAAACACGCGACCGCATGTCCCTTCTACGGCGCCGAGCGCCGGGGCGCACCGGTCGTCTCCTTCGTGCGGATCGACGATGCGCCGATCAAGATCTACTCGCAGATCCGCAACCCCGACATGGTGGTCGTCCTGGACGCCTCGGTCATGGAGACCGTGGACGTCCTCCACGGCCTCAAGGAGGGCGGCAAGGTCGTGGTCAACAGCGAGCACCCCCAGGAGTTCCCGGGCTTTGCCTCCTATCATGTCGACCTGACCGGGATCGCCCTGGCCCAGGATCTCGCCATCGCGGGGACGCCCATCGTCAACACCCCCTTCCTGGGTGCGGCGGCTAAACTCGGGATCGTCTCCGTCGAGTCGGTCAGGCAGGCGATCCGGGAGATGTTCGCGGACGAACGGAACGTGAAGGTGGCTGAGGCCGCCTACGAGGAGTTGGTCATATGAGAGAACGGCTTGCACTGAGCAGACCGAAGAAGGGCGCATGCGGGCTCACCGGGTCGTGGCGGGTCTTCCGCCCGGTCGTGGACAGGGAGAAGTGCAACCAGTGCGGTATCTGCGAGATCCACTGCCCCGACGCGGTCATCGACGAGGAACTGAACATCGACCTGGACTTCTGCAAGGGCTGCGGGATCTGCGCGGATGTCTGCCCGAAGAAGGCCATCACGATGGTCAGGGAAGAGAAGTAACTGCATTCGGGGGCGTCGGCCCCTTTTCTTTTTTCGGCTCTGTAGAATCGGGCATGAACCGAGCGCCCGCTTCAAGCATACCGGATGAAAATCTATATCGCAGTCCCCCAGGGTGCGGAAGGATCAATCCATGATCCCCCGTCCTTGAGACAGGGCAACGGTCAGAAATCTCTCGGCCTTGCCGCTCCCGCCTATCCTCTGTCCGTGGGGGGCCCGAGGGGCACCCGCCCCCCGGCGCGAGACATCTGGAAAATATCTGTAATGGGGGCGGCACATCCGATCATCACGCCTTCCCACATCAATCGCGCCGGGGGCGCTGCCCCCGGACCCCCGGGATGAAGATAGGGTCGGGAAGGCATCATAGATGCTCCTGAAGGTGGGGTTGTCGCCCCGGTCCTATCAGTCAGGCGGGGGGAGCGGGGGCGGCCAGAAATTGATCGCCCTGCCGCCCCCATCCTGTCTTCGTCCTGGGGCCGGGGGGCAAGGCCCCCCGGCGCGAGACAGCGATGAAGATTCTTCGAGGGGGCGGCCCCCTCAATCCCCCGGAGTCCCCACGTCACCCGTGCATACCCTTTTGACTCAGGCAGAGAGACCAGAGAGATACGATGATCCGGGCAAACAGCACGCGGCGGGAGGTCGCTCTCGTCCACTGCCGTCGATATGACGAAGAGGAGGTCTTTCGGTCCGTCGAAAGAGCCGTCGATCTCATCGGCGGGATCGGGAGATATATCAAACCGGGAAGCCGGGTGCTCCTCAAGCCCAACCTCCTGATGGGAGCGGGGCCTGAGCGTGCAGTCACCACCCACCCGGCAGTGGTCTGCGCGGTCGCCCGCCTCCTCTCGGCCCATGGATGTACGGTGATCATCGCCGATTCTCCGGGGGCCGGGACGCGCTATACGAGACGCAACCTGGAACATGCCTACGAGACGGCCGGGTTCACCGCGGCCGCGGCGTATCCGGGGGTGAGCCTGAGCACCGACACCTCGTCTCAGGAAGTTTCCTGTCCAGAGGGGAAGGTGATGAAGCGCTTCTCGATCATCGACGAGGCACTCAACGCCGACGCCATCGTTGTCGTCTCCAAGGCGAAGACCCACCTCTTCACCACCTACTCCGGCGCCGTCAAGAACCTCTTCGGCGTCGTCCCCGGCCTTGAGAAACCGGTTTTTCATGCACGGTTCAGGCAGACGGAACATTTCGCCGAGATGCTCCTCGACCTCAACACCTGTGTCGTCCCGGTCCTCCATGTGATGGACGCCGTCATCGGGATGGAGGGCGACGGCCCGATGTCGGGATCGCCAAGACCGATCGGTGCCGTCCTCGCCTCTCCCGATCCCACGGCCGTCGACATCGTCACGGCGCGATTGATGGGAATGGACCCGGCCACACTCCCGACGATCAACGCAGCGGTCGGCCGGGGATGGGTGAGCCCAAACTTCGATGAGATCAAGGTGGTCGGCGACGACGAGGCGGCGGTGGCCGTCCCTGACTTCAGGCACCCCTCCACCCACCCGGCAGCCCCTGCCGTCTCCTTCCTCAACAGGCAGGTGCTCCGCTTCATGCAGGGACGCGGGACGCTCACCAGGCCCCTGCCTCTCCCCGACCCTGCACGCTGCACCGGGTGCGGGCGGTGCGTCCTCACCTGCCCGGTGAATGCCATCGCCCTTGAGAACGGAAGGGCCGTGGTTGAGGAGGAGAGATGCATCCGATGCTATTGCTGCCACGAGATGTGTGAGGAAGGGGCGATCGATCTGAAGCAGGGCCCCCTATCCAGGTTCGTCTCAAGGTTCCTGCCATGATCCTTTATCCCCGCGAAAATATCCCCCAAATCAATTTTTAGCCAAAATATAGGCACATAATTCAGAAAAACTATTTTTTAAATTCTCTTTCGCCATACCGGGCACCCAAAAGACCCAGAATTCCACCATGAGAGGAAGAATGCAGAAATTATTCATTTAAAATGATATAATAATCCCGTAACACCAGTAGATCAAATAGAATAGAATATATATCATTGCATGGAGATGATCATCCACCCAGGACCTACACCCGGGCACAGAGGAAGAACCTCTCACCCATGGTCTCGGCACCCAGGGGCGGCAATCCATGGGACCTGACAGAGAGCGACCGGCCGCACTCCCCCCACACACCAGACAGGAGACGACCATGCCAGATCACGAAAACATTATTGAAAGGTCTCAGGACGAGGCCACCATAACCAGGGTGATCCTGAAAGGGATGGACCAGGCCCCCGCACCCATCCAGGTCATTGACCCCGAGTACCGTATCCTCTACCTTAACCAGGCCGCAGCCGACCTGATCGGAGTACGGGCAGAAGACTGCATCGGGAAACCCTGCCATGCCATCTTCAGGAACAACCTCTGCAACTCTGAAGCATGTCCCTGCAGAAATGCCATGAAGAGCGGGCAGACCGAGACTGCGAGGACAGAACTCACCGGCGGATGCTGGATCGATTGCAGTGGAGCACCGCTGAAAGACGAGTCCGGACAGATCATCGGAGCCGTCGAATTCATCCAGGACGTCACGACACAGGTCAGAGCGGCCAGAAACCTCCTTGAGGTCGGCGAAGAGGCACAACAGGGCAACCTCTCGGTCAGGGCAAGCCTCGATGCCGAAGGCGACTTCCTCGAGATCGCGGAGAATGTCAATACTCTCCTCGATGCTGTCACCGAACCCTTCCAGATCGCCGCAACCGTCATCCAGGAGATCGGAAGAGGTAAGATCCCGGAGAGAATCAACGGTGAATACGAGGGCGACTTCAAAATCCTCATCGACGACATCAATCGCTGCATCGATGAGCTCTCAGCCCTTTCCAGCGCCAATGCCGTGCTGAAGCGGATGACCCTGAACGACTACACCCAGCGGGTCGAGGGGGACTTCAACGGCATCTACGCCGACATCGCCGCAGAGATCAACACCGTCATCGACCGCCTCCTCGTCGTGCAGAATGTAAGCGCTCACATCGCCGAAGGCAACCTCTCAGACCTCGACGCCCTCAAGAAAGTCGGCAAACGGTCAGAGAATGATCAGATTCTGCCGGCACTCATCACCATGGAGGAGAGCCTCACCGCTCTTGTCGAGGATACCGAGCGGCTCGCAGAAGCCGGAGCAGCAGGGAACCTCTCGGTCAGGGCCGACGTCACGCGCCACAAGGGCTCCTTTGCCGAAGCCGTGAGCGGGGTCAACCGTCTTTTCGACGTCGTCGTCCAGCCGCTCGACGAAGGGATGAATATCGCCGCCGCCCTTGCAGAGGGAGATTATACCAGGCCGTTCTCTGAGGACATCCGGGTTTCAGGCGACTTCAAGCGCTTCAAAGATTCACTCAATCAGATCATCGTCAAAGGGAACGCCGTCTTCAGGAAAGTCCAGGAAGCAGCAGAACAGGTCCAGTACGGCACCCTTGAGGCGAGCAAGGGCGGGGACCAGATCGCCAAGGCCGCCGAACAGGTGGCAAACACCAGCCAGCAGTGCGCCGACCTGAACAAGACGACCCTCACCAAGATGGAGGATGTCAGCCGGCGGATCAGCGATCTCTCCGCCTCCAACGAGGAAGTTGCAAGCACCTCCCAGGAGATCCTCAGCCGCGCCGATCTGGTGGCCCAGAAAGGGCGCGACACCCAGGAACTCGGAAGGGAGGCCAACGAGAAGATCGGAGTCGTCGAAAAGATTGCTCACGAGAGCGTGGAGGACATCACCCAGCTCAACAACGAGATGCACGAGATCGATAAGATCGTCAAGTTGATCACCGACATCTCCAACCAGACCAACCTGCTGGCCCTCAACGCCGCGATCGAGGCGGCACGGGCAGGAGAACACGGCCGCGGCTTTGCCGTCGTTGCAGGGGAGGTGAGAAACCTCGCCGGCGAGTCGAAGAAGGCTACCAACGACATCGAGAACCTCATCTCATCCATCCAGGCGAAGAGCGAGAAGACGGCCACGGCGATCAGCTCGGCAAACAACGAGATCACCGCAAGCGTCCAGAGCGTGAACAACGCCATCCTCGCCCTCAACGAGATCGTGGAGGGCGCAGTCGCCGTGACCCATGACATGGGCGAGATCGCCCGGGCTATCGAGGACCAGGCAAACACCACCAACACCGTCGTCCAGATCGTCGAGGACGGGACGGCGATGACGCGGGAGAGCCTTAATCAGGTCGAAGATCTTGCCGCCCTCGCTGAAGAGACAAGCGCCTCCACCGAGGAGATCGGGAGCGCGGTCCACGAGCTCAACAGGCTGGCAAGTGATCTGGCTGATGAGATGAAGAAGTTCAAGGTCTGATAAAGGAGGTGAATGGCATGGGAGAGACCATCGATATCGTGGCATTTGAACTCGGGGGCACACGGTATGCCCTCGACATCCTCCTTGCCCGTGAGATCGTGGAGATGCTGCCGGTCACCCCGGTGCCTCGGGCACCATCCCACATCTCCGGGGTGATCAACCTCAGGGGCGAGGTTACCAATATCATCGACCTCGGCACCCTCCTCCAGATCCCTGAACACCAGACTGTCCAGAACAAGAAGATCATCGTCCTCGTCCCCGATGTCACCGGCGGGTCCAACATCGGAATGATCGTCGATGATGTCCACTCGGTGATGCAGGTTGCAGAGAAAGACATCGAGGCGATGGATTCCTCGCTCTGCCGCGAGGCCTATGTGAAGGGGATCATAAGGGCCGGCACGACGACAGACGAAGGAGGGGTCGGAGGCGACCTCATCATCTGGATAGATATAAAGAAGGCCCTCGAAGACCTCGAATGCTTCTGAACGACCGGCACCAGCACGCACCACAATCTCAGATCTACCGGACCCCGGAAAACCATATATACCGTACCGACAGTCTCTCAACCGGGGGAGACGTATGGACACCTTTGAGGAGAAAGTCCGGGCGATGAAGAATATGGCCCCTGAAGAAGTTCAGGCGGCGGTTGAGAAGTTGAAATCGATGTGCGTCTGCCAGGGATGTCCGTCGTACAACCGGTGTGCTAAGGAGGGAAACGAGTCCCTCTTCTGCAGTTCCGGAAAAAGTTTCATGTGCATCAGCGATGAGAAGAGTTGCATCTGTCCCACCTGCCCGGTCCCAAAGGAGATGGGGCTGAAGTACACCTTCTTCTGCACCCGCGGGGCCGAGAAGGCGCAGCGGTACGAGCACACCGTCTGGGGGACGAAGATGGTCTGAAAGACCATCTTCCTGATTTTTTTCTCAAAAAAAGTTGGCTCCTCACTGTTTCTTGTGAGTGAAATCTCTGTTAAACCCTTCCGGATTGATCTCGTTGCGGGAGTGGCCGGCCCCCCGATTCCCCGCACGGACCGGGGGGGCAGAGAACAAGAACACCCTCTGAACGGTCACCCCAATCTTCATCCCTGGAGTCCGGGGACAGCGCCCCCGGCACGATTCGTGCGGGAAGGCACGTCGATCAGAAGGGCCGCCCCAAAAGACCGATCTGAACCTGCCGCCTCTCGCCGGGAGGCGGCGGTTAAGTGGTGCCCTTCTCGCCTTCTTTGCTGAGAGAGGGATCAAGGATCCTCCACACCTCGAAACACTACTCAAAACAATGTTCAATCGCGTATGCTTGAGGCCGGGGTTCATGTCTGATTCAACAGAGCCATATTTTCAGTCTTCAGATCCGGTGCCGCCGACCTGCCTCCTGCTCCCCGGTCTGGCAGAAGGAGGAGCAGGCCGAGCACTGTCGGGCACAGGGCTCGACCCGGATCGTCACGTTCGCACCGGGGAACGCACACCTGATGTCGGCCTCGATATGTTTCACAAGGTCGAAGGCCATCTGGAGACTGTCGTCCTGTGAGACGACAAGGTGGAGATCGATGAAACGCTCTGATCCGGCACGCCGAGTTCTGAGTGCGTGGAAATCGACGATATCTGAGGAGTGGTCACAGATGATCCGCCTGATTCTCTCCTCTTCCTCAAGCGGGAGAGCATGGTCGGTGAGATCAGAGAAGGCCCGGCCGGTCAGGTCACAGGCCGCCTTCATGATCATCACCGCAACGCCGAGAGCGAAAACAGCGTCGAGGACGACGAGGCCGGTGAGCCTGATAGCCACGAGCCCGGCAAACATGGCAAGGGAAGAGTACACATCGGTTCGCAGGTGCCAGGCATCGCTTTCGAGCGCGATCGACCCGGTCTCCTTCGCCACCCGCATCAGGCGGGAGGATACATACCAGTTCACGCCGGCAGAGAGGAGCATCACAGCCATGCCGAACCCGAGGGCCTCCATGGCAAGCCCCCCGCCACCGGCGATGAGGGTGCCCGCCGCTTCCCTGATGATCATAAGGGCCGCCACAAAGATGAGGATCGCCTCGATAAACCCTGAAAAGTCCTCAAATTTGCCGTGACCGAAACGGTGACAGGCGTCGGCAGGCTCCGACGCTTTTTTCACCGACAAAAAGGCGATACCCGAGGCTACAAGGTCGATCCCCGAATGAATCGCCTCGGAGATGATGCTGACCGATCCGATCGCACACCCAACGGCGAGTTTCATCGCCACGAGAAGGGTATTCGAGATTACCGAGAGACGTGCAGTCTTCTGCTTCACCAGATCCACAGAACCCGTATCTTCCCGAATGATATCACCATGAAGGGCGGAAGATCACCCATCGATAACTTTTATGATTTGCGCTTGAGCGGGATAGGGGTTGTGATCGCCATCCCGCGTGGCCGGGCTCACCATCTCCTCCAGTGCTTGTAGCCCTCCATCACCAGGACAAGGGATACGGCGACGGCAAGCAGGGAGAGCCAGATCGAGAGGGAGACCGGCGCGACGCCGAGGACACTTTGCATGAAGGGCGTCTGCATCGCAAGGAGGTGTATGCCCTGCGCCGCGACCACGCCGACGACCAGGAGGGGGTTTGCAGTGAGAGGCACCCGCAAGATCGACCGGCGCTCAGAACGGCAGTTGAAGGCGTGGGCGTTCTCCATGAAAACCATAAAGAGGAGGAGAACATTTCGTGCGGCCTCGTCCGTCCACCCTGCCGAGAGCAGCCAGGCCCAGAGGAGGAAGGCTGTCACCCCGATATATCCCCCCGAGACCAGGGTCTGTTCCACCATCTGGCGGTTGAAGATCCCCTCTTCAGGCGGCCTGGGCCTCCGTCCCATCACGTCTGGTTCCCCCGCCTCGAAGGCGAGGGCGACGTCCTGAATCCCGTTCGTCACCAGGTTAAGCCAGAGGAGTTGCACCGCGAGGAGCGGGATGGAGAGGCCGGCAAGGAGAGCGAGCGTAAAGAGGAGCACCTCGGCGGCGCCGGTCGAGATGAGGAGATAGGTGACCTTTCTGATATTGTCATAGGTGCCACGACCCCCCTCGATCCCGGTCACGATCGAGGAGAAGGCGTCGTCGGTGATGATGATCGAAGCGGTGTCCTTTGCCAGGTCGGTGCCTGACCCCATCGCCACCCCGATGTTCGCACGCCTCAGGGCCGGGGCGTCGTTCGCACCATCGCCAGTCACCGCGACGAAGTGCCCGGCCCCCTGGAGGGCGGCCACGATCTCGGACTTCTGGAGTGGGGCGACCCGCGAGAAGACCTGTCCGATCCTGACCAGGTCACGGTAGTGATCGCCATCAGGTTCTCCGGCCTCGTCGAGATCCTCACCGGTGACGAGGTCCGCCTCCGAGGAGGCGATGCCGAGGTTTCGGGCGATCGCCAGAGCCGTCGCCGGGTGGTCGCCGGTGACCATGATCACCCGGATCCCGGCCTGCCGGGAGGTCTTCACCGCCGCCGCGGCGTCGTGCCTGAGCGGGTCGATAAAACAGGCGAGGCCGAGGAAGGTGAGAGGCGGGATGTCCTCCTCGTCAAAGGGAGTGTCCACACCCCCGGTGATCTCGCCGTTCGCCACACCGATGACCCGGTACCCTGCGGCAGCCAGGTGGGCCGCCACTTCCGCCGCATCCCCGGGGGCCGACGGGCACCTCGGGATCACCACCTCGGGCGCACCCTTGAAGGCGACCCTGACCGAGCCGTCTTCCCGATAGAAGGTCGCCGCATACCGGCGCTCGGGCTCGAAAGGAATCTCGGCGAGGAGCGACACCTCGCCCTGCACCGTCTCGGGGGAGAGACCAAGTTTGTAGCCGCAGGCAAGGAATGCCACATCGATGGAGTCTCCGTAGTGCGCCCACTCACCGCCTTTTCGCTCCAGCACTGCCTCGTTGCAGAGCATCGCAGCCCCGACCATCTCCTGCAGACGCAAGAATTCTTTTTCTTCCGGCGGCAGACCGTCGGCGTCGGTCACCCTCCCCTCCCCGCGGTACCCCTCACCGAGGACCGTGTACCGGCCCTCGTCAGGGAGCACGATGAGAGTCAGGGTCTGCTCGTTGACAGTGAGCGTCCCGGTCTTGTCGCTTGCGATGCAGGTGCAACTCCCAAGCCCCTCGACCGCAGCGAGATTCCTGACCACGACATTTCGCCTGGCGATCCTGCTGACCCCCAGGGAGAGAGCGACAGTGATCGCCACCGGCAGACCCTCTGGAATCGCCGAGACGGCGAGGGCGACGGCCATGAAGAAGACCTCGACCGCCGGGATACCCCGGAGGAGGGCGGCCACTGCGAGGAACGCACTCGCTCCGACGACGAGCACTCCCACCCATCTGGAGAACTCCTCTATCCTGATGAGGAGGGGGGGCTTTGTCACCTCCATCGCCGAGATGCTTGTTGCGATCTTCCCGACCTCGGTCCCTCTGCCGGTGGCGATCACCACCCCGCACCCCCGGCCCGAGATGACGGTGGACCCTGCATAGGCCATGTTTTTGCGGCCCATCAGGGGCGTATCGGCATCGACCGTACCGGTGACCTTCCCGGCAGGGACTGATTCCCCGCTGAGGAGGGACTCGTCTATCGAGAGGGTGTTCTCCCGAAAGATCCTGAGATCGGCAGGGACGCGGCTCCCTGGTTCCAGGAGGACGATGTCACCCGGCACCACCTCTTCGGCCGGCACCCCCATCTCCGCCCCGTCCCGCCTGACACGGGCGGCGATCCTGAGGAGTGCCCTGAGTGCCGCCGCACTCTGTTCCGCCTTCCACTCCTGCACCATTCCGAGGATAGCATTGAGGAAAATGACCGCGAAGATAAAGAGAGCATCGGTAGACTCCCCGATCAGCAGGGAGAGGACGCCGGCCACGATCAGGATGAAGATGAGCGGACTCTTGAACTGACGGAGAAAGACCTGGAAGACTGACGGTGGTTTTCGCGTGGGGAGAGCGTTTTTTCCATAGACCGAGAGGCGTGCCGCGGCCTCGGCGGCGGTGAGACCCGGAGGTGACGAACCGATCGCAGCAAGCACCTCCTCGTCCGGCAGGGCGTGCCAGAGAGGCTCGGCCCCGTCCGCAGGCATTGCCGTCCACCCCCGCGCCGAGTATCGGTCGGTCAACTATATCGCCCTTGCGGGAATGCAGGGCCATTCAACAGATCCGAACTCCATTGCCCGGAGAAAAGAGGGGGCAGGATACCCCTGAACACCAATTATTCGGTGATCATCGTCCCGACGCCGGCGTCGGTGAAGAGTTCGAGGAGGATGCTGTGCGTCTTGTTGCCGTTGACCACATGGGCATACGGCACCCCGCCCTTCACGGCCCTCACGCAGGACTCGATCTTGGGGATCATCCCGCCCGAGATGGTCCCGTCGGCCATCAGTTCCTCGGTCTCCACGGCCCGCAGACGGCGGAAGACCTGGGTCCGCTCCCGGTCCATCACGCCGTCGACATCGGTGAGGTTGACGAGTTTGAAGGCGCCGAGCGCGACGGCGATCTCCCCTGCCGCCGTATCGGCGTTGATGTTCAGGTTCCGACCGGCCCGGTCGATCGCGATCGGGGCCATGACCGTGATGTATCCGGTCTCCAGGAGGGTGGTGAGCAGCGCCGGGTTGATCCCCTCGATCTCCCCGACATAGCCGAGATCGACCTCACGCTCCTCATCACCGATCCGCACCATCTGGGCGCTGATCTTTCTGGCGAGAATTATGTTGCCGTCGTTGCCCGAGATCCCGACGGCCCGATCCCCCTCGCGGGCGATGAGCGAGACGATA